>NZ_JAGGOW010000081.1 GCF_018614135.1 Streptomyces sp. ISL-66 | reverse complement strand
GGAGCCGCCGTCCCGGGTGAGCTCGACCTCGCGGGCGGATCCGGCGGGGCCCGCGTCGTAGCCGCTGAGCCGGTAGCGCAGCTCGGCGCGCGCGAAGGCCCGTACGCCGTCCTCGCGGACCGAGGAGACCTCGTACGACCAGTCCTCCAGGGGGATCGCCGCGAGCCGGGCGGGCGGGGCGGCCGACCAGGCGGCGACGGCCCGGCGGACCGCCCGCTCGGTCTCGGAGACGGCCGGGCCGGAAGCGGAACCGGAATCCGGAGCGGAACCGGATCCGGCGGCGGGGGCGCAGCCCGCGAGCGGCACGCACAGCAGCAGCGCCATCGCCACCGCCAGCGCGCGTGCGCGCGGACGGCGCGGGCGCCGCGGACGGCCGGGACGGCGAAGGCGGCGCGGACGGTCCAGACCCGGGAACATCAGCCGATCGTACGCAGAACGTCCCTCAGGGCCGGGTCACCGAGGACACCGGCATCATGCCGACCGGGTCGTAGCGCACCCGCGCCCCCGGGTACGGGGCGTGCACCACCTGGCCGTTGCCCACGTACATGCCGACGTGGCTGGCGTCCGAGCGGTACGTCACCAGATCCCCGGGCCGCGCCTGCGAGAGCGGCACCTGCCGCCCCGCGTGCCGCTGCGCCTGCGAGGTCCGCGGCAGCGAGACGCCCGCCTGCCGGTAGGACCACACCATCAGGCCGGAGCAGTCGAAGCCGGAGGGGCCGGTGGAACCCCACACGTACGGCCGGCCGACGGCGGAGCGGGCCGCCATGACGGCGGTCGCCGCGCGGCCCGAGGACGGGCCGAGCGAGCCCGGGACGGGCAGGTCCGGCAGGGCGTCGGGGCGGCCGCCGGTGCGCGAGGCGCGCTCGAAGTCCGCCCGCTCCCGGGTGGGCATGGCGTTCAGCAGCCGGCGGGCGGCGGCGAGCTTCGCGGTGACGGCCCGCTTCTCCCTGGCCACGTCCGCGCGGATCGCGTCGAGTTCGGCGAGCTTGCGGGAGGCCTCCTCGCGCTCCTGGCCGAGCCGGCGCTGTTCGGAGCGCAGTTCGTCGAGCTGCCGGGCCTGACGGCCGGTCAGCCGTTCGAGGGCGGAGGCCTTGTCGAGGTACTCGTCGGGGTTGTCGGAGAGCATCAGCTCGACCGAGGGGTCGATGCTCCCCGCCCGGTACTGGGCTCCGGCGTAGGTCCCGAGGACCCCGCGCATGGTGTTGATGCGGTCCTGGCCGCGGGCCACCGCGTCCTGGACGCGGCTGACTTCGGCCCGGAGCCTGCCGGCCCTCTCGCCCGCCCGGTTGAAGCGCTCGGTGGCCTGCTCGGCCTCCTCGAAGAGCTGGTCGACCTGGGCGCGGGCGCCCGCGGAGGGCTCCTGCGGCAGACCGGGTGCCGCGCTCGCCGGTGCGCCCGTCAGGGCGACCGCGGCGCTCGCCGCCGCGGCGGTGAGGACGGTGACCTTCGTGTTCCGGTCGAGGACGCTGGGCCCGGACCGGCGATGGGACGCCACGTGAGACCGCTCCCTTCCGCTGCGCGGAGCCCGGGTCCGCCCCCCGTGGACGGCCGTGTGCCGGGGTTCCGCGCTGGCAGACAGTAGCCGCGCCGCGGGGCACCGGCCAACGACCTGCGGCGGGCACACACAGTGACGCCCCACCGGAGACGCAGGTCACCGGCGGGGCGTGTGGTCAGTGCGGCGCCTCGGAATTCGCCCGGATGGGCGGTGTGCGGCGCGTCCCGACGGGTCCTGGGGCGTCAGCCGCCGACGCGGACTCCGTAGGCGAATCCACTGAGGGATCCGTACAGGATGCCGGCGCTCGGGTTGGCGGCGTGGAAGACCTTGCCGTTGCCCGCGAACAGCCCGACGTGCTGGAGGTTCGAGTAGAAGACCAGGTCTCCGGGCTGGAGTTCGCTCAGGCTGACCTTCCGGCCGTCCTTGACCTGGTCGTAGGTGGTGCGCCCGATGGTGATCCCGGCCTGCTTGTAGGCCCACTGCGTCAGGCCGGAGCAGTCGAACGCGTTCGGGCCGGTGCCGCCGCGTACGTAGGACCCGCCGTTCTTGGTCACGGCGGCCCGCAGCGCGTCCGCGGCCCGGCCGGAACCCTTCACGTTGCTGAGCTCGGCCTGCTCGGCCGCGCTGCCGCCCGCCTTCTTGGCCTCCTCCTTGAGCTGCGCGCGCTCCTGCGCGCTCAGGGTGTTGAGGAGGGCCTGGGCCTCGGCGAGCTTGTCCGTCGAGATCTTCTTCTTCGCCGCCAGCTCCTTGCGGGTGGCGTCGAGGTCGGCGAGCTTGCCGGCGGCCTCCTGGCGCTGCTGCGCGAGGCCGCGCTGCTTGGCCTGGATCTTCTGGACCGCCTCGACCTGCTTGCCGCTCAACTGCTCCAGCGTGGAGGCCTTGTCGAGGTAGCTGTCGGGGTCGGCGGAGAGGAACAGCGCGACGGACTGGTCTATGCCACCGGTGCGGTACTGGGCGCTGGCCATGGAACCGATGGTGCCGCGCAGGGCGTTGAGCTCCCCCTGGCCGCGGGCGACCTGGTCCTGGAGCTGCCCGATCTCCTTCTCCAGGCCGTCCTGGCGCGTCTGGGCCCCGTTGAGCTTCTCGGTGGCCTGCTCCGCCTCTTCGTAGAGGGCGTCGACCTTGGCCTTGACCTCGTCCTTGCTCGGCTTGGCCGGCGCGGCGTTGGCGGCCTGGCCGGAGAGGACCACGGCGGCGGCCGCGGTGACGGTGAGCACAGTCACGCGAGCGCGGGTCGGCTGCTTGGGTCGACGGTGGGACGCCACGAAGGCGAGCTCCTTCTTCCTAGAGCCGCCGAAGAACGCAGCTCGGCGACACCTTCGCCGCCACCCCGAATGGGTGAACTACCGCACGAAGGTTTGAGCTGACCCTAGTGACCCTTCTGTGATCAGTTCAAATCCTGCCGGGAAAAAACTTGGCCTCCGACCAGCTTCTTTACCTACAGTGCACGCTGAGTGCCGACGACTTGACGGTCCGTCCCCCCGAACACATGCCAATTCCGGCATTCGGGCGAGCAGTTACGAAACGCGCGAAAGCCGCTTCAGCAACAAGGCGGACGTCACCGGCCGCGCCCCGGCCTTGGCCACTCCGTCGGCGACCTCGCGGTCCGTGGAGACCACGACCACCGGCCGGCCGGTGGGCTCGGCGCGCACCAGCTGGCGGATCAGCTCGTCCGCCGTCACGCCCGCCTTCGAGAACAGCACCCGCACCCCGCGCGGCGGCGCGAGCAGCACCGGGGCCGCCAGTTCCGCCCCGTCGAAGACACAGGTCATCTCGGCGCCCGTCTGCGCGGCGAGCATCGACAGCCCGCCCAGCAGCCGCAGCCGCTGCTTCTCCAGCGGCATCGTCGGATACCCGGTCTTGGTGACGTTGTAGCCGTCGACCACCAGATGGGCCTGGGGCAGCGCCAGCAGCTGGTCCAGCAGCGCCGGGTCGGTCTCCGACAGGGCGCGCGCCGCGATGTCCTTCGGGGTCATCCGGCCCGGCTCCACCGCCTCCACCGTGTCGGCGGGCCGCATGGAGAGCGGCGGCAGCGCCAGCTCGCGGCGCAGCCCCGCCGCGGCGTCCAGCACGGTGTCCAGCAGCAGCCGCAGCCGCATGTCCTCGATGCTGCGCCCCTCGCGGGTGGCCCGGCGCGAGGTCTCCAGCGCCGTCTCCACCTCCGCGAGGCGGGACTTGAGCCGCCGGGTCTCGCTCTCGGCGGCGGCCACCCGCGTGGCCGCGTCGCCGCGGATCCCGTCAACCTCGGCATTGAGCTTCCGCAGGGCGGCGTCGCCCCGCTTCACGTCGCTGAGGGCGCTGCGCAGCTTGCGCTGAAGCGATTCCGCTTCCTTGCGCGCCGTCTCCAGCTCGGCCCGCACCTGGTCACCGCCGGCCCGCTGCAGTTCCCGTACGTGGGCCAGTTCCTCGCGGAGCCGGTCCATCTCGCGGCGGATCTCCTCGCCGACGCGCTCGGCGTCGGCTCGCTGCGCCTCCTCGCCCGCGGCGGCCACCAGCTTCGCCCAGCCCGCCGGCCGCAGGACGTACGCGGCGGCCGCCACGTCCAGCGGATCGGCGGCGGCGGGCGGCGCGCCCGACTCCAGCGCTCCGGCCAGGTCGGACTGCGCCTCGCGGAACTTCTCGGCAACCCGGCCCCGGAAGACGGGGTCGCTCTCCACGGCAGCCGCCATGGCGTTCCCGGCGAACTTGGCCCGCCGGGTCGGGGTGAAGCGGGCGTACTGGCGCAGCTGCGCCGGGAGGTCCGCGACCGTCAGACCGCCGAAGGCGTCCGACACGAGTGCGACGACCCGGCGCCGCACGCCTTCCGGCAGCGGGCGGTCGAGCACCTCGGCGGCGTCGCCGGCCGCGTCGGCCGGCTCAGCACCGCTTGCTGGCTCCACAATCCGTCACCCCTACCGTCATTCACCTGCGGGCGGGGCTCCCTCAGGAGTCCGCGCCCGGCCTGTCCACGAGCTCGATCTGGTCCACCGCGTTGCACCAGCGGCAGCGCACCGACTCGATGGTCTCATTGACCACCTCGCGCTCCTCGACCTTCGGCTCCCCGGCGAGGTCCAAGTGGACGTACTCCACGACCTTCGACGAACGGGTGACGTCGAAGCGGGTGAGGTTGCCGCACAGGGTGCAGCGCCACCGGGTGGTGTCGGTCGGCTGGGGAACCGTCATCAGGCCGCTCTCTCCTTCTGTCTTTTAAGCGAACGTACGTACGCAGGCGTGCGCGGGCGTGCACACGCGGACGTGCGTAGCTCGTAACCCTACGGCCTGCCGCACGGGCGGGTGGGTCCGGCTGGGTCATGCTCGATCGCATGATCGTAAAGTGGCAGGCCGTACGCGAGGGCGCCCGCGGCCCGGTGATCACCCACGCGCTGATCGCCGGCTGCTGCCTGGTGTTCCTGCTGAGCCCCGCGTCGGGGTTCAATCCGGCCTACGGAACGGGCGACCGGCTGCTGGAGACGGGCACCGCGTACTTCCGGCGCTGGGGCGTGGTCCCGGACGAACTGTTCACCGGCTCCGGCCGGGCCCTGCTGACCCCGCTGACGGCCCTGTTCGTCCACGGCAGCTGGCTGCACCTGGTGGGCAACATGCTCTTCCTCCACGTCTTCGGCGCGATGACGGAGCGGCGCATGGGCCGGGCCGGGTTCCTCTGCTTCTACGTCTGTACGGGCTACCTGGCCCTGGCGGCGTACGCGGCGGCCAACGCCTCCTCGGACCAGACCCTGGTCGGCGCCTCCGGAGCGATCTCAGCGGTGCTGGGGGCCTTCCTGTGCCTGTTCCCCGAGGCCCGGGTGACGAGCCTGTTCCCGTTCCTGTTCTTCCTGCCGCTGCGCTTCCCCGCGTGGATGGTCCTGCTGTTCTGGTTCGCCCTGCAGTGGCTGGCCGCGCACCGGGCGGGAAGCGGCCCGGGAGTCGCCTATCTGGCCCACGTGGTGGGCTTCTCCGGGGGCTTCCTCTACGCGTGGGTCCGGTACCGGCGTGGGACTAGAGTGAGGCGACCAGTGACTGCCGGCGAGGGAGACAGCCAACCGTGATCACCGCGATCGTGCTCATCAAGACCAGCGTGGACCGGATCCCCGAGATCGCCGAGGCCATCGCGGCGCTGGAGAACGTCAGCGAGGTCTACTCGGTCACCGGCACGTACGACCTGATCGCGCTGGTCCGCGTCGCCCGTCACGAGGCGCTGGCCGATGTCATCCCCGGGCGCATCAGCAAGATCCCGGGCGTGGAGGCCACGGACACGCACGTGGCGTTCCGTACGTACTCCCAGCACGACCTGGAAGCGGCGTTCGCGATCGGTCTGGACGCGTAGGTCCGTCCGGGCCGCGATCCGCGGGGCCTTCGGGGCGCCCGCCCGAGCGGGCCCGCACCCGCGTGTGGCCCAGATCACAGCACGCGATGCCGCGCGGCGCGATGAGTTCGTGGTGACCGGCCGGTCTTCATGGGCGTACACCGGATACGAAACCCAGGAGACCCCGTGCGCATCATCATCAGCGAGTTCATCAGCCTCGACGGCGTCGTGCAGGCACCCGGCGGCCCCGGCGAGGACACGGACGGCGGTTTCGCCCACGGCGGCTGGTCGCACCCGTTCTTCGACCCGGAGGTCGTGGGCGGCGCCTTCGCCGAGGTGACGGCCAAGGCCGGGGCGCTGCTGTTCGGGCGGCGCACGTGGCAGACGATGGCGGCGGCCTGGCCCGAGCGGGCCGGTGACCCCTTCGCCGACCAGATGAACTCCCTCCCCAAGTACGTCGTCTCCACCACCCTGGGCGACCGCGACCTGACGTGGAACAACACCACGCTCGTCCCCGGCGCCGGGGCGGTCGCCCGGATCCGCGAGCTGCACGCGGCGGCGGGCGGCGACCTGGTGGTCATGGGCAGCCCCACGCTCGTCCGCACGCTGCTGAGCGAGGGCCTGGTCGACGAACTGCGGCTGATCGTCATGCCGGTGCTGCTGGGCGGCGGAAAGTCGATCTTCCCGCAGGACGGCGGCCTGCGGCCCCTGGAGCTGGTCTCCTCGGTCACCGCGTCCACGGGCGCGCAGGTGTGCACGTACCGGCCGGCGGCCCGGGCGTAACAGCTCCCGGGCCGGTTCCGTACGGCGCCGCGCACCGGGCGCGTCGCGGAGGCATGGGCTCGAAGGGCCTCGGCTCGAAGGGGTTTCGGCTCGAAGGGGTTTCGGCCCGGACGGTCTCGGCTCAGACGGCCGGGACGCAGCGGCCCTCTTCGGTCCGGTACTGCCACTTCGCGCCGTCCGCGACGAGCTCCTTGACCGCGCGGACGAACCGCTCGACGTGCTCGTCGGGGGTGCCCGCGCCGAAGCTGACGCGGATCGCGTTCAGCCCGGGGGTCCCCCCGGACGGAGTCTGGGGGAGCTCCCCCGGCGCCGCCTCCGGAGCGCCGCATTCGCCCTGGGTCTGCGGCTCGCTGCCGAGGAGGGTGCGGACCAGCGGGTGGGCGCAGAACAGGCCGTCGCGGACGCCGATGCCGTACTCGGCGGAGAGCGCGGCCGCGAAGTGGGAGCTGTTCCAGCCGTCCACCACGAAGGAGATGACGCCCACGCGCGGGGCGTCGTCGCCGAAGAGGGACAGGACGCGGACCGCCGGGACCCCGGCGAGGCCTTCGCGGACCTCGGCGATGAGCCGGCGCTCGCGGGCCACCAGGTTCTCGAAGCCGGCCTCGTTCAGCGCCTTGCAGGCGGAGGCGATGGAGTAGACGCCGATGACGTTCGGGGAGCCGGCCTCGTGGCGCGCGGCCGTGGTGTGCCACTCGACGTCCACGCCGCCGTCCTCGCGGCGGGCCACCTTGCGGGAGGCCCCACCGCCGGCGAGGTACGGCTCCGCCTCCTGAAGCCAGTCCGCGCGGCCGGCGAGCACGCCCGAGCCGAAGGGCGCGTAGAGCTTGTGCCCGGAGAAGGCCACCCAGTCCACGTCCAGTTCCCGTACGGAGACCGGGTGGTGGGGGGCCAGCTGGGCGGCGTCCAGCACGATGCGCGCGCCGTGCGCGTGCGCGGCGGCGGCGAGTTCCTTCACCGGCCACAGTTCACCGGTGACGTTGGACGCGCCGGTGACGCACACGAGGGCGGGGCCGTAGGGGTCGCGGTCGGCGAGCGCCCGCTCCAGGGTGGCGACGGCCTCGTCCGGGGTGCGCGGGGCGTTGAGGTAGGTGACCCGGGCGTTCGTCCAGGGCAGGAGCGAGGCGTGGTGCTCGGTCTCGAAGACGAAGACCTGGCAGTCGGCCGGGAGGACGGCGGCGAGCAGGTTGAGGGAGTCGGTGGTGGACCGGGTGAAGACCACCTGGTCGCCGGGGCGGCAGTCGAGGAACTCGGCGACCGTCGCGCGGCTCTGCTCGAACAGGTCGGTGGAGAGCTGCGAGAGGTAGCCGGCGCCGCGGTGCACGCTGCCGTAGTACGGGGCGTAGGCGGCCACGTCGTCCCAGACGCGCTGGAGGGCGGGGGCGCTGGCCGCGTAGTCGAGGGCGGCGTAGGTGACCTCGCCGCCGGTGACGAGCGGGACGGTCACGTCGCGGCCGAGGACGGCCAGCGGCTCGGCACGGGCGGGGTCGACGGTGGCGTCGGCGGTGGCGGCAGCGGTGGTGGCGTTCAGGGAAGCGGACATGGCGGAATCTCCCGGCAGGCAGGTCTGAATGGCTTCGGTGTGCCCGTACGCGGGTACGACTCGGCTCGCGGCCGGCGACCGGGGTACGGGAAGTCCTCGAACCGATCCGGGGTACACGGAAGTGACCCTGATCCGAGGGTTGAAGAAGGGGCTGAGTCGCCCTATCGCATTCGCTTGCTCACGGAAACGCTCCTCGAGAGACCAGGACCCCTGGTGTCGAGGGATCCGCGCTTGCCGTAGGCCTTGCTGCCTACGACCTGGTCATCACCCGGGGCACCCCGCCACGGAAGGAGGGTTGCCGGACAGCAAGCCGGGGCCTAAACGCTGTCACTCGTGACCTGGTCAGCATCCTGCCACACGATCCCGCGGCCGGGGACCCCGGTCCGCATGGCGGACCGGGGTCGTGGCGCGAAACGATCGGTCGGAATCAGGCGCTCCGGGGGGCGGGCCGGGGGCGGCGGCCCGCGGGCTACGCGTTGCTCGCCGCCACCCAGCGTTCGAGCGCGGCCCGCGCCGCGCCCGAGTCGATCGACTCCGCCGCACGGGCGATGCCGGCCGCGAGCTGCTCCTCCAGGGTGCCCGTACCCGGGTCCAGAGCCACCAGGGCCGCGGCCGAGTTCAGCAGGACCGCGTCGCGGACCGGGCCCGTCTCCCCGGCCAGCAGGCGGCGGGCCACCTCCGCGTTGTACGAGGGGTCGGCGCCGCCCAGGGCGGACACGTCCACCAGGGAGATGCCCACGTCGCGGGGGTCGAAGGACTGCTCCGAGACCTTTCCGTCGCGCACCCACCACACCCGCGAGGTGGCGGTCGTGGTCAGCTCGTCCAGGCCGTCGTCACCGCGGAAGACCAGCGCGGACGAGCCCCGCTCGGCGAGCACGCCCGCCACGATGGGGGCCACCCGGGCGTCGGCGACACCGGTGGCCTGGGCCCGTACCCGGGCGGGATTGGTCAGCGGGCCGAGGAAGTTGAAGGTGGTGCGGATGCCCAGCTCCTTGCGCGCCGCCGCCACGTGCCGCAGCGCCGGGTGGAACTTCACGGCGAAGCAGAAGGTGATGCCGGCCTCCTCGGCGACCTGCACGACCCGCTCCGGGGTGAGGTTGAGGTTGACGCCGAGCTTCTCCAGCACGTCCGAGGACCCGCTCGCGGAGGACGCCGCCCGGTTGCCGTGCTTGACCACCTTCGCGCCCGTACCGGCCACTACGAGCGCCGACATCGTGGAGATGTTCACCGTCTTGGCCCCGTCGCCGCCCGTGCCGACGATGTCCACGGTCCGGCCCGGCACTTCGATCAGGTTGGCGTGCGCGTACATGGCCCGCACCAGGCCGTTGATCTCCGCGACCGTCTCGCCCTTGGCCCGCAGCGCGACCGCGAAGCCGGCGATCTGGGCGTCGGTGGCCTCTCCGCGCATGATCCGGTCCATGGCCCAGGCCGTGTCGTCGGCGCTGAGGTCCCGGCCGGTCAGCAGGGCGTCGAGGACGCCCGGCCAGCCACGGGCCGCCACGCTGTCGCCGCCTGCCGGGGTCACAACGTTCATGGTCCGCTCCTGCTGCTGGTCGGCCGTCCGATGCCGGGGCCCACGTCGAATGGGAAGGTCTTCAGCCTATCCAGCCCCGGAGACGGCAAAGAGCCCCGTCCAGACACTGGACGGGGCTCCCGCTGTGGCGACACCAGGACTGACCGAAACCAGTCCCTCGAGCGATCAGACGATCAGACAGTGACGCAGCGATCAGTGGTGGCCGTGGCCACTCTGGATCTCCTTGTACTCCTCGGCCGTGGGCTTCGGAATCTGGTTGTTCTCCGCGTAGAAGCCCTTGCTGAGCTTCGCACGGAGCTTCTCCGTGGACTTCACCTTGCGCTCGACACCGTTCTCGTCGACCGTCGGGCCGATCTCGACCGGCTCGTACTGCTCGTGCGAGGTGAGCGTGTGCAGCGCGCCCTGCGGAAGCGGCTCGTGGACCTCGACGAACTCACCGTGCGGCAGGCGCTTGATGATGCCGGTCTCGCGACCGTGCAGCACCTTGTCGTGGTCCCGGCGCTGGAGGCCGAGGCAGATGCGCTTGGTGACGATGAAGGCGAGGACCGGGACGGCGAAGAAGCCGATCCGGACGAACCACGTGATGCTGTTGATCGAGAGGTGGAAGTACTGCGCGAACATGTCGTTTCCACCGCCGATCAGGAGCACGATGTACTCCGCGATCCAGGCGACACCGAAGGCCGTACGGGTCGGGACGTTGCGCGGGCGGTCCAGGATGTGGTGCTCGCGCTTGTCCCCGGTGACCCAGGACTCGATGAACGGCCAGACGGCGATGGCGCCGAGGACCACCGGGAAGACCAGCAGCGGGATGAGCACGCCCAGGACGAGCGTGTGGCCCCACAGGTTGATCTCCCAGCCCGGCATGGCTCGGATCAGGCCTTCCGGCATGCCCATGTACCAGTCGGGCTGCGCACCTGTGGACACGTGGTCCGGGCGGTACGGGCCGAGCGCCCAGATCGGGTTGATCGAGGCGATCGCCGAGATGGCCGCGATGACACCGAAGACCAGGAAGAAGAAGCCTCCGGCCTTGGCCATGTAGACCGGGAGCAGCGGCATGCCGACGACGTTCTTCTCGGTCTTGCCGGGTCCCGCGAACTGGGTGTGCTTGTGGTAGAAGACCAGGATCAGGTGGGCCACCAGCAGGCCCATCATGATGCCGGGCAGCAGCAGGATGTGGACCCCGTAGAAGCGTGCGACGAAGTCGCCGCCGGGGAACTCTCCGCCGAAGAGGAAGAACGAGATGTACGTGCCGACGACCGGCACGGACAGGATCGCGCCCTCCATGAAGCGGACACCGGTGCCCGAGAGCAGGTCGTCCGGCAGGGAGTAACCGGTGAAACCGGTGAACATGCCGAGGACCAGCAGCAGGAAGCCGAAGATCCAGTTGACCTCGCGCGGCTTGCGGAAGGCGCCCGTGAAGAAGACGCGCATCATGTGCACGACCATGGCCGCGACGAAGATCAGCGCCGACCAGTGGTGGATCTGCCGGATGAGCAGACCGCCGCGGACCTCGAAGCTGATGTGGAGCGTCGAGGCGAAGGCCTCGGACATCATGACGCCCTGCATCGGCACGTAGGGGCCGTGGTACTCGACTTCGTTCATGCTCGGGTGGAAGAACAGCGTCAGGTACACACCCGTGAGGATGATGATGATGAAGCTGTAGAGGCAGATCTCACCGAGCATGAAGGACCAGTGGTCCGGGAAGATCTTGCGCATGTTGGCCTTGGCCAGGCTGTAGATGCCCAGTCGGCCGTCGGCCCAGTCGGCTACGCGCTCGCCGGCCGGAGCCTTGCGCTCTTTGCCGGCCGCCGGAGCGGCTGATGGGTTGTTGGTGGCAGTGCTCATCCGCGCTCCCAGAATGCAGGACCGACGGGCTCTTCGAAGTCGCCGAGCGCCTCGAGGAAACCTTCGTCATTGACGCCGATCCGCAGCTGCGGGAGCGCGTGACCAGCCGGGCCGAAGATGACTCGGGCGCCGTCGGAGAGGTCGAAGGTGGACTGGTGGCACGGGCAGAGCACGTGGTGCGTCTGCTGCTCGTACAGGCTGATCGGGCAGCCGACGTGGGTGCAGATCTTCGAGTAGGCCACGATGCCGTCGTGGGACCACTCCAGCTCCTGCTTGTCCTTGATGTCCTCCGGCTTGATGCGGACGATCATCAGGGCAGCCTTGGCGATCTGCTGCTGGAAGTCGTGCTGCTCCTCTTCCAGGCCTTCCGGCATGGCGAAGGTCAGCGAACCGACGGCGACGTCCTCGGGACGCAGCGGCTGGTTCGTGTTCTGGTTGACGAGCAGCTTGCCCTTGGCCCAGATCGTCTTGCGGAGCTTGTCCTCCGGCAGCGGGCCCAGGTCGCGCAGGATCACGACGGCGGAGAGCGGCAGCAGGGCCAGCGCACCGAGCATCGTGTTGCGGATCAGCGGGCGGCGGCCGATGGCCGATTCGCGCGCGCCGTCCGCGAAGTCCTGCAGGACCTGCGCCTTGACCTCGGCCGGGGCCGCGATCTCGTGACGCTCGGCGGCGACCTCGACATCGGACATCAGGGTGCGGGCCCAGTGGACCGCGCCCGCGCCGATGCAGAAGAGGGCCGTGCCCAGCGTCATGCCCAGCGCGAAGTTCAGAGCGCTCACCTTCCCGAGGGGGAAGATGTAAACGATCTTGTCGACCGGGAAGGTCACGAACGAGGCGATGAAGCCGATCGTGGCCAGCATCGACAGCGTGAACAGGAAGGCCACCGTGCGCTCGGACCGCTTCGCGGCCCGCTCGTCGATGTCCTGGATGCGCGGCTTGTGAACCGGGAGGCCCGGGTCGGCGAACGGGTCGTCCGCCAGTGCCACGCCACCGTGGTGCGCGTCGCCCTGCTCGCTCGGCAGGTGCTTCTCTACGGGAATGTCTTGGCTACTCATGACTTCTTGGCCTTAGCGGTGTGGGCCGCGACCCAGACGGCGACAGCGATCAGCGCACCCAGACCGAAGATCCAGCCGAACAGACCCTCGGAGACGGGGCCGAGGCCACCGAGCTTGAGGCCCCCGGGGCTGGTCGACTTCTCGCCGTTCACGTTCTGGAGGTACGCGATGATGTCCTTCTTCTGCTTCTCCGGCATGGTGCTGTCCGGGAAGGAGGGCATGTTCTGCGGGCCGGTGATCATGGCCTCGTAGATGTGCTTCGGCTCGACGCCCTCGAGGTTCGGGGCGTACTTGCCGGTCGTCAGAGCGCCGCCCTCGCCGGTGAAGTTGTGACACTGCGCGCAGTTGTTGCGGAACAGCTCACCACCCTTGGCGATGTCGGCACCCGCCGGGTCGTACTGCTTCTCGTGCGGCGTGATCGGGCCGGCCCCGAGGGACGCGATGTACGCGGCCAGCTGGTCGGTCTGCGCCTGGTTGTAGATGACGGGCTTCTTCGGCACCTGGGCGCCGGGCTGCTGGGCGGGCATACGGCCCGTGCTCACCTGGAAGTCGACGGCTGCGGAGCCGACGCCGACCAGGCTCGGGCCGTCAGTGGAACCCTGACCGCCGGTTCCGTGGCAGCTTGCGCAGCCGACGGCGTAGAGCTTCTGGCCCTCCTCGATGGCGAGGGACTGGGCGGTTTCGTCCGCCTGCGCATTGCCCGCGGGGGCGAAGGCGGCGTACAGCCCCCCAGTGACCGCCAGCGCGAAGAGTAGAACGACGACCGCCGCCAGCGGATGGCGTCGTCGTGCGGAGAGCTTTTTCACGGATTACCCCGGTGTCAGGATCTTCTGCGTCGGTGTTTCTGGATGGAGTGCCGGGACGGGCCCGGCGACGTGTTCGCTACTTGATCAGGTAGATCGTCGCGAAGAGGCCGATCCAGACGACATCGACGAAGTGCCAGTAGTAGGACACGACGATGGCCGACGTGGCCTGTTCGTGGGTGAACCTCTTGGCCGCGTACGTCCGGCCGAGGACCAGCAGGAAGGCGATGAGACCGCCCGTCACGTGCAGACCGTGGAAACCGGTGGTCAGGTAGAACACCGATCCGTACGGCCCGGACGAGAGGGAGATGCCCTCGTGCTTGACCAGCTCGGTGTACTCGAACACCTGGCCGCCAATGAAGATCGCACCCATGACGAACGTGATGATGAACCACGTCCTGAGCTTCTTCACGTCACCGCGCTCGGCGGCGAATACGCCGAGCTGGCAGGTGAGCGAAGACAGCACCAGGATCGTCGTGTTCGTCGCCGAGAACGGAAGGTTCAGGAAGTCGGCCTGTTCCTTCCAGTACTCGGGTCCTGTCACGGATCGCAGGGTGAAGTACATCGCGAAGAGGGCCGCGAAGAACATCAGCTCGGAACTCAACCAGATGATGGTTCCCACGCTGACGAGGTTCGGCCTGTTGACCGTCGGGTGCGCGTGCCCGGTATCTACTGTCGTTGCTGTCGCCACGACCGACATTATGTCGGTCCCTTATCCCGCCCTCACCCCGGGGGGTGCCGTTCGGAGTGTCAGGGCCGTGTGCAAGGCCCGAACGGCCCATCAGATCGGCTCCCCGAGCGCGCCGGCCATCTGATCACGAGGCTGCGCGAACCGATGTGGGCACGGGGTCGGACGGAGTAGCATCCCGCGCAACATCAGCGTTTTTCACGGGACACGTGGAGGAACGAAATGCGGGCGACTGCGCGGGTTCTGGTCTACAGCGACGACGCGGGCACCCGGGAGCAGGTGCGGCTGGCGGCCGGGCGCAGGCCGGCCGCGGACCTGCCGCCGGTGGAGTTCCTGGAGTGCGCCACGCTGGCGGCCGTACTGAGCCAACTGGACGCGGGCGGCATCGACGTGTGCGTCCTGGACGGCGAGGCGGTTCCGGCCGGCGGCATGGGCGTGTGCCGCCAGATCAAGGACGAGATCTTCCAGTGCCCGCCGGTCCTGCTCCTGATGGGCCGTCCGCAGGACGCCTGGCTGGCCACGTGGAGCCGCGCGGACGCCGCCGTCACCCTTCCGGTGGATCCGGTGGACTTCGCGCAGTCCCTGGCGGGTCTCCTGCGCGCACGGCTCTCCCCGGCGGCCTAGGCGGCCCAGGGCCCGTACGGCCCCCTGCCCCGGTGGTTACACCTGGGGGCGCAGGCGCGCCCGGTCGACGGGGCTGCGGCCCTCCTGGGTGCCCTTGAGGAGGGCGCTGCCCTGGCGCCAGTCCTTCCAGTCGAGGTTCCAGTCGCCGTAGCCGTTGCCGAAGTTGTCCATGTCGTCGCCGATGCTGTTGATCACCCGGACGATGTCGCCCTCGGTGATGTTCTCGTAGAACCAGGCGGCGTTGCCCGTGCTCATTCCGGTGCAGCCGTGGCTGACGTTCTCGGAGCCCTGGGAGCCGACGGACCACGGCGCGGCGTGGACGTATTCACCACTCCAGGTGACGCGAGTCGCGTAGTAGACGGGCAGGTTGTAGTACTCGCTGCCGCCGATGCCGACCGTGTCGCCGCGCATCTGGACGTAGTACTGCTTGCCGAGGACCACCTTGACGCCGTTGCGGGTGGAGAAGCCCGGCTTTCCGGTGGTCACCGGAATGGTGTTGATCACTTCTCCGTTGCGCTTGAACGTGAGGTAGTGCGAGGCGGCGTCCGTGGTGACCTCGACGCGGTCGCCGATCTGCAGCTTCAGCGGCTTCGAGGCGGCCCCGTGGAGGTCGTCGGAGATCTTGACGCCCTCCAGGTTGCTCCGGACGGACACGGTGGTGTTGGCGGGCCAGTAGTCCTTGGGCCGGTAGTGGAGCGTCTTGTCGTCCACCCAGTACCAGGCACCGACGACGTCGGGCGGGGCGTCGACGATCAGGCCCCGTTCGATGAGGGCGCGGGCGGCCTTGTCCTTCACGGGTTCGCTGAGTTCGGCCGTGAAGGGCTGTCCGACGCCGTACTTGCCCTCCTCCGGGCCGAATTCGACCTTGAGGACCTTCTTGGCCGGGGTGGTGTCGAAAGCGAGCGTGCGCTGCCCGGGCGCCCCGCGCTCGTCCTCGGTGCTGACGGTGACGTCGTAGCGGACACCGGCGGCCATCGGGACGGTGCTGTGCCAGCGGTCGCCCGCGGCCGACAGCTCGCCCGCCAGCCGGCGGCCGTGGGTGTCCACGGCGCTGACGTCGGTGATCCGGCCCTCGCCGCTCTTGGCGGTGATTTCCAGGGGCCGGTCCGGATCGACGGGGCGGGACCCGGCGGACTGGTTGAAGGCGACCTGATCGCCCGCGTCGTAGGGGCGGGCAGACAGCGGGTTGGTGTCGCCGGACCCGCATGCGGTGGCGCCGGCCCCGAGGGACGCGACCAGCAGGGAGCAGCCGATTACCGTCCAAAGACGCGGTGACTGGTTCATGGAGTCAACGCTATGAAGATATGACAATTACGGCGCGCGGGGTGACTGCAAACGAGGGGCCCGGACTCCTCCATTGGAGGAGTCCGGGCCCCTGGTCCGGCTCCGCGTCCGCCGCCCGGGCGGCGGACGCGGGTACGGCTACTGGTTCTGGTTCTCGCCGCGGTAGTACTCGTACACCCAGCCCCACAGGCCGATCACGATGATCGGGGCGGAGAAGTACATGAGCCACCATCCGAAGACGACGCCCATGAACGCGAGCGCGCCGCCGATGCCCAGCGAGAGCGGCTGCCAGCTGTGCGGGGAGAAGAACCCGAGCTCGCCCGCCTCGTCGGCGACGTCGGCCTCCAGGTTGTCCTGGGCCATCTCGTCCACGCGCTTGGCCGTGAAGGCCAGGTAGTAGCCGATCATGACGCTCAGGCCGAAGGCCAGGAAGAGCGCGGTGGTACCGACGGGCTCCTTCGACCACACGCCGTACACGACGGCCATGATCAGGATGAAGAAGGAGAGCCAGAGGAACATCTTGCCCTGGATCTTCACTTGCCGGCCTCCTTGCCGCCGGTGACTGCCTTGGTACCGGCGTCGTGGTCCGCGAGGTGGTCGAGGGCCGCGATCTCCGGGTGGTGCAGGTCGAACGCCGGGGACTCCGAACGGATCCGCGGCAGGGTGAGGAAGTTGTGCCGCGGCGGCGGGCAGGAGGTCGCCCACTCCAGCGAACGGCCGTAACCCCACGGGTCGTCGACCTCGACCTTCTTGCCGTACTTGGCCGTCTTCCAGACGTTGTACATGAACGGCAGCATCGACAGGCCGAGCAGGAACGAACTGATCGTGGAGATCGTGTTCAGCACGGTGAAGCCGTCGGCCGCGAGGTAGTCCGCGTAACGACGCGGCATGCCCTCGACGCCCAGCCAGTGCTGCACCAGGAAGGTGCCGTGGAAGCCGGTGAACAGCGTCCAGAAGGTGATCTTGCCGAGGCGCTCGTCCAGCATCTTGCCCGTCATCTTCGGCCACCAGAAGTGGAAGCCGGCGAACATCGCGAAGACCACGGTGCCGAAGACGACGTAGTGGAAGTGCGCGACGACGAAGTACGAGTCGGAGACGTGGAAGTCCATCGGGGGCGAGGCCAGGATGACGCCGGTCAGACCACCGAAGGTGAAGGTGACCAGGAAGCCGATCGTCCAGAGCATCGGTGTCTCGAAGGACAGCGAGCCCTTCCACATGGTGCCGATCCAGTTGAAGAACTTCACACCGGTCGGTACCGCGATCAGGAAGGTCATGAAGGAGAAGAACGGCAGCAGCACACCGCCGGTGACGTACATGTGGTGGGCCCACACCGTCACCGAGAGGCCGGCGATCGAGATCGTCGCGGCGATCAGGCCGATGTAACCGAACATCGGCTTGCGCGAGAAGACCGGGATGACCTCGGAGACGATTCCGAAGAACGGCAGCGCGATGATGTACACCTCTGGGTGTCCGAAGAACCAGAAGAGGTGTTGCCACAGCAAGGCGCCGCCGTTGGCCGCGTCGAAGACGTGCGCACCGAACTTGCGGTCGGCCTCCAGCGCGAAGAGCGCGGCGGCCAGCACCGGGAAGGCGAGCAGGACCAGGACACCGGTCAGCAGCACGTTCCAGGTGAAGATCGGCATGCGGAACATCGTCATGCCGGGTGCGCGCATGCAGATGATCGTGGTGATGAAGTTGACCGAACCGAGGATCGTGCCGAAGCCGGAGAAGGCCAGACCCATGATCCACATGTCGGCGCCGATGCCCGGCGAGCGGACGGCGTCCGACAGCGGGGAGTAGGCGAACCAGCCGAAGTCGGCGGCACCCGAGGGGGTGACGAAGCCGGCCACCGCGATGGTCGAACCGAAGAGGTACAGCCAGTACGCGAACATGTTCAGCCGCGGGAACGCCACGTCGGGCGCGCCGATCTGCAGCGGCATGATCCAGTTCGCGAAGCCCGCGAAGAGCGGGGTGGCGAACATCAGCAGCATGATCGTGCCATGCATGGTGAACGCCTGGTTGAACTGCTCGTTCGACATGATCTGCGTGCCCGGACGGGCCAGCTCGGCGCGCATGAAGAGCGCCATGATCCCGCCGATGATGAAGAACACGAACGACGTGACCAGGTACATCGTGCCGATGGTCTTGTGGTCGGTCGTGGTCATCCACTTCACGACCACGTTGCCCGGCTGCTTGCGCCGTACCGGCAGCTCGTTCTCATACGAGTCGGCGGCGGCACCCTGAGATTCGTTGAGGATGCTCACAGTTTGTTCACTTCCGCATTCCGGGCCGGGTCGGTCTGCTTGATGCCGGCCGGGAGGTAGCCGGTCTGGCCCTTCTCGGCCAGCTCCTTGAGGTGCGCCCGGTACTCCTCCGGCGAGACGATCTTCACGTTGAAGAGCATCCGGGAGTGGTCGACGCCGCAGAGCTCGGCACACTTGCCCCTGAAGACGCCCTCTTCCTTCGGGGTGACTTCGAAGACGTTGGTGTGGCCCGGAATGACGTCCTGCTTGAACAGGAAGGGGAGCACCCAGAAGGAGTGGATGACGTCGTTCGACGACAGGACGAAGCGGACCTTCTCGCCCTTGGGGAGCCAGAGGGTCGGACCCGGGTAGGTGACGCCCTCGGCGGCCTTGTCCGGGTTGACGTCGGCCGGAGTGCCCTTTTCGTAGACGCCTTCGGCGCCCGCGGGGAAGGCCTTGGTGAAGCGGTCCGGGATGGCGGCGAGTTCCTTCGGAACCTCGCCCGCCTTCGGGGTCGCCGCGTCGCCGTCGACGTCCTCGACGTAGTTGAAGCCCCAGCTCCACTGGAAGCCGATCACGTTGATCGTGTGCGCCGGCTTGGCGGAGAGGGCGAGCAGCTTCGATTCATCGCGCGCGGTGAAGTAGAACAGCACCGAGACGATGATGAGCGGGACCACGGTGTACAGCGCCTCGATGGGCATGTTGTACCGGGTCTGCGCGGGGACCTCGATCTTCGTCCGGCTGCGCCGGTGGAAGATGACGCTCCACATGATCAGGCCCCACACCAGGATGCCCGTGATGAGCGCGGCCGCCCAGGATCCCTGCCACAGGGAAAGGATGCGCGGCGCCTCCTCGGTGACCGGAGTCGGCATTCCGAGGCGGGGGAAGTCTTTCCATGTATACGAGCAACCAGTGGCGGTCGCCAGGACCGCGCCCGCAGTCAGCGCCTGCAGCAGCTTCCGCCGCATCGGGCGCCGCGGCGAGCGGTCGGAGCCGTAGGGACTCACGTAGCGCCTTCCCGAGAGTCTCGGCCCGCGCGGCCGGCCGCGGCCGTATTCGGGTCGGTCGCCGGCCCTGACGCAGGCAGGGGTTTGGATGTTTATGCGGACCAAACCCTACTGGACGCTATTTGGGGTCGCGCGGGGAGGGTGCCCAACGCGCCGTTACTGACCCCGAAGGGATGGATCCGCCGTACGGGGGACGGCCCAACCCGCCCCGAATGGCGGCATTCCGACGGCATCTGACGGCCCCTGACCTCGGCCGGACGCCGGGCCGGAGCAGCCGCCGGTTAGCGTGACCGGATGCCGTACTTCGACACCGCGTCCGCCGCCCCGCTGCACCCCGTGGCCCGGCAGGCGCTCCAGGCCTCCCTTGACGAGGGCTGGGCCGACCCCGCCCGGCTGTACCGCGAAGGGCGGCGGGCCCGACTGCTGCTGGACGCGGCCCGGGAGGCGGCGGCCGAGGCCGTGGGCTGCCGTCCCGACGAGCTGTCGTTCACTCCTTCGGGGACGCACGCGGTTCACTCGGGCATCGCGGGGGTGCTCGCGGGGCGCCGGCGCGTCGGCGGGCACCTGGTCGTATCAGCGGTGGAACACAGCTCCGTGCTGCACGCGGCGGAGCTGCACGCGGCGGGCGGCGGCCTGGTGAGCGAGGTCCCCGTGGACCGGCTCGGCCGGGTCTCCCCCTCCGCCTACGGGGACTTGGTGCGCCCGGACACCGCGCTGGCCTGCCTCCAGTCGGCCAACCACGAGGTGGGCACGCTGCAGCCGGTGGCCGAGGTCGCGGAGGTCTGCGGCGCGGCCGGGGTGCCGCTGCTGGTGGACGCGGCCCAGTCGTTGGGCTGGGGGCCCGTCGAAGGAGCCTGGTCCGTGCTGTGCGCGAGCGCCCACAAATGGGGCGGCCCGGCCGGGGTCGGCCTGCTGGCGGTCCGCAAGGGCGTCCGCTTCTCGCCCCAAGGCCCCGCCGACGAAAGGGAGTCGGGCCGCTCCCCCGGCTTCGTCAACCTGCCGGCGGTCGTCGCGGCGGCGGCGTCCCTGCGGGCGGTGCGGGCCGAGGCGGACGCGGAGGCCGCGCGGCTGCGGATCCTTGTCGACCGGCTGCGGCGGCGGGTGGCCCGGCTGGTCCCGGACGTGGAGGTGGTGGGCCACCCCGACCTCCGGCTGCCGCACCTGGTCACCTTCTCCTGCCTGTACGTGGACGGCGAGACCCTCCTCCACGAGCTCGACCGGGCGGACTACTCGGTGTCTTCGGGCTCCTCGTGCACCAGCTCGACGCTGACGCCGTCCCACGTCCTGCGGGCGATGGGGGTGCTGTCGGAGGGGAACGTACGGGTGTCCCTGCCCATGGGCACGACGGCGGCCGAGGTCAACGGCTTCCTGGAGGTCCTGCCGGGGCTGGTGGCGGACGTCCGCGAACGCCTCGGCGCGGGGGAACCGCCGGTGTCGCTGCCGGAGGCCGACTCCCTGGAGCTGGACGCGCTCGGGCTGCGGTGCCCGCAGCCGGTGATCGAGCTGGCGCGGGCGATCGGGCGGGTGCCGGTCGGGGGGACGGTGACGGTCCTGTCGGACGACGAGGTCGCGCGGCTGGACATCCCGGCGTGGTGCGCGATGCGGGGGCAGCAGTACGTGGGCGAATCGCCGCGCCGCCGGGGCGTGGCCTACACGGTCCGCCGGACGGCCTAGCCCGGCACCCCGGTCGCGGCGCCGGACGGCCTAGCCCGGCGCTCCGGACGCGGCGCCGGACCGCGTGGGCCGGCGCTCCGGTCGCGGCGGCGGACGGCGTGGGCCGGCGCTCCGGTCGCGGCCGAGCCTGTGGGGCTCGGGCGCGACCGGGCTCCGGACGGCTACGCCGAGAGGTGGGTGCGGACCTCGGCGGCCGCCTCGTCGCCGTAGGCCTTCGTGAAGCGGTCCATGAAGTGCGCGCGGGCCAGCGTGTACTCCTGGGTGCCCAGGGTCTCGATGACGAGGGTGGCCAGCATGCAGCCGACCTGCGCCGCCCGCTCCAGGCCGACGCCCCAGCCCAGCCCCGTGAGGAAGCCCGCGCGGAACGCGTCGCCGACGCCCGTCGGGTCGACCTTCGCCGTCTCCTCGGGGCAGCCGACCACGATCGGGTCCTGGCCGGCCCGCTCGATCCGGACGCCGTTGGAGCCGAGGGTGGTGACCCGCGTGCCGACCTTGCCGAGGATCTCCGCGTCGGTCCAGCCGGACTTCGCCTCGATGAGGCCCTTCTCGTACTCGTTCGAGAAGAGGAAGGTCGCGCCGTCCATCAGGGTGCGGATGTTCTCGCCGTCCATCCGGGCGATCTGCTGCGAGAAGTCCGCCGCGAAGGGGATCCCCCGCGTCCGGCACTCCTCCGTGTGGCGCAGCATCGCCTCGGGGTCGTCCGCGCCGATCAGGACGAGGTCCAGGCCGCCCACGCGGTCGGCGACGGCCTTCAGCTCGATCAGACGGGCCTCGCTCATCGCGCCCGTGTAGAAGGAGCCGATCTGGTTGTGGTCGGAGTCCGTGGTGCAGACGAAGCGCGCGGTGTGCAGCACCTCCGAGATCCGGACGGAGGCGGTGTCGACGCCGTGGCGGTCCAGCCAGGCGCGGTACTCGTCGAAGTCGGAGCCGGCCGCGCCGACCAGGACGGGACGGATGCCGAGCTGGCCCATGCCGAAGCAGATGTTGGGGCCGACGCCGCCGCGCCGTACGTCGAGGTTGTCGACGAGGAAGGAGAGGGAGACCGTGTGCAGCTGGTCCGCGACCAACTGGTCGGCGAAGCGGCCGGGGAAGGTCATGAGGTGGTCGGTGGCGATGGAGCCGGTGACTGCGATGCGCACGGCGTGGACGCTCCTGCGGAGGACGGCAAGGGGACGTTCAAAGCTACCCGGTCGTCGGCGTATGGCCGACCGGACGAAACTACCCCGTAGTAGGGCTTTCTTCGCCCGCGGCGGCGTGCATACCGTGCCCCATGACCTACACCGATGGCTACGGGTACGCAGAAGCCGCCGACGCGCGGCCCGGCTTCGCACGGCTACTGGGCGACTGCGCCAGGATGGCACCGCACTGGCAGGTGACCGAGGGCCCCCGCCAGGACCGGGTGGCGCCCTCGCAGATCCACGGGATCCGCGTCCCGGCGGCCTCGGTCCGGCTGATCGCCTCCACGGCCGCCTACGGGGACTGAGGACGCGGGGAACCGGATCCGCGCCCGTTCCGTCACACCCGCATCAGCCACGGCGGGACGGACAGAGGAGCGATGCGGTGACCAGCGAACAACCGGACAGCACACCGGACACATCACGCGCCACACGACGGCGCCCGGCCTGGGCCGTCGGCTCGATCGCCGCCGCCGTCCTGCTCGCGGGCGGCGGCACCGCGTACTGGGCGTCCACCGCCCACGGGGACGGCCGTACGGGTGACAGCGCGGCCTCGGCGCCCCGGGTCGCGGTGGCTCCGTCCGGGCCCGGCATCGCCCCCGGCGAGCCGGATCCCTCCGGCGGCGGGGTCATGTACACGGCCGACGTCAAGCTTCCCGACGGCCCGGCGACCGCGCCCGCCTTCTCGGCGAGCGGCGAGGTGACCTCCGCGGACGTGGCCCGGCTCGCGGCGGCCCTCGGCCTCTCCGGCGCGCCCCGGCAGGCCGGGGAGACCTGGCTGGTCGGGGAGGGCGCCGACGGCTCCGGCCCCCGGCTCATGGTGAACCGCAAGGCCCCCGGGACCTGGAACTTCTCCCGGCACCAGGTGGGCGGGACCGGGGACGACTGCGTGCGCGGCAAGGACACCTGCGGCCCGGCCACCCTCCCCCAGGACAATGCCGGTACGAGCCCCGGCGCGGCCGCCGGCATGACGCAGGGCGACCCCGTCCCGGAGGAGGCCGCGAAGGCCGCGGCCGGTCCCGTACTGGCGGCCGCCGGCCAGAGCGGCGCCAAGCTGGACGCCCGTCTCACCCAGGGCTCGGTCCGCGTGGTGAGCGCCGACCCGGTGATCGGCGGACTGCCCACCCAGGGCTGGTCCACGAAGATCGGCGTCGGGGCGGACTCCGCCGTGGTCTCGGGCAGCGGCGAGCTGACGGCTCCCGTACGGGCCTCCGAGCAGCCGGTGATCGGCTCCGTCGAGGCACTGGCCCGGCTCAACGACAAGGCCAAGGGGTCCTCCGGCGGACCCCGCCCCGACCCCAGCGGCTGCGCCACGAGCGTCCCGCTGACCCCGGACACCCCCGTGGGCGCCACGGACACCCTGCCCTGCAATCCGGAGCCCCGGCCGATGAAGCCGCCGCGCACGGAGTCGGTACGGGGCGCCGCGCTCGGGCTGGTTCCGGGAACGGTCGACGGGGCCCGGGGTCTGGTGCCGGCCTGGCTCTTCGAGGTGGCGGGCAAGGACGGCGGCGCGGGTCACACGGTGGCCGAGCCCGCGGCCGTGACGCAGGAGTCGGGCGCCACCACGGCGCCCTCCTCGCCCGTCCCGCCTTCGAAGGCGCTCACCGTGCCCGGGTACGCGTACGCCGAGGCCGACCGGACGCTGACCGTGAACTTCTGGGGCGGGGTGTGCAGCACGTACGCCCTGGAGGCCCGGGAGCAGCCGGAGTCGGTCATGGTGAAGATCACGGACACCCCGACCAAGCCGGGCCAGTCCTGCATCATGCTCGCGCAGGAGATGACGGTCACGGCCCGGCTCCAGCAGCCGCTGGGCGACCGGAAGGTGATCGACGCGACCACGGGCAAGCCGCTCCCCCGGCGGTAGCCGGGAGCGGCCGGTGGCCGGCATGCGAGAGGGGCCCGCCCGCGGAAATCCGCGGGCGGGCCCCTCTCGTGGTCCCTGGTGTTCCTACAGCTCAGTGGGGCTTAGCTGAAGGAGTCGCCGCAGGCGCAGGAGCCCGTGGCGTTGGGGTTGTCGATCGTGAAGCCCTGCTTCTCGATGGTGTCGACGAAGTCGATGGACGCGCCGTGGAGGTACGGGGAGCTCATCCGGTCCGTGACGACCTTGACGCCGTCGAAGTCCTTCACGACGTCGCCGTCGAGGGAGCGCTCGTCGAAGAAGAGCTGGTAGCGCAGGCCCGAGCAACCGCCGGGCTGGACGGCGACGCGCAGCGCCAGGTCTTCGCGGCCTTCCTGCTCCAGCAGGGTCCTGACCTTTTCGGCGGCGGCGTCGGACAGGAGGATGCCGTCGCTCACGGTGGTCTTTTCGTCCTGTACGGACATCTGCATTCACTCCCGAAGTGGGCGGCTCCCCGCCCGAGGCAGGGAAACGTCGGACTCTTGCCGTCGGTGGCAACGAGCGGGACCGCGGTTTCATTCCGGACCCGACGCTTGTTTCAGAAATTCCATGCTCGCACACCTCGCCGGGCGGCGAGGCGGTACCACGGTCAGGCGAATTCGTCACATCGACACTATGGCCATCGTCAAACTGACATGAAGCAGCTATCATATATAATGTCAAATAGACGAGAAGTCGAAGCGATGGCTTCCGAAGTCCCTTGTCGCAGAACAGAAAGGGTGCGTGTCGTGACCACCGCCCAGCCTTTGGACGTCCAGCCGACGCCCCTTGCCCTGCTGCTGCTCGGCCGCGAAGCCGACCCCAAGAGCGAGCGCGGCGTGGAGTGCCCCGGCGACCTGCCCTCGCCCTCGGACCCGAACCTGGTGGCGCGGGCCCGGGCGGCCAAGGAGAAGCTCGGGGACAAGGTCTTCATCCTCGGCCACCACTACCAGCGTGACGAGGTCATCGAGTTCGCCGACGTCACCGGCGACTCCTTCAAGCTGGCCAAGGACGCGGCCGCCAGGCCGGAGGCCGAGTACATCGTCTTCTGCGGCGTCCACTTCATGGCCGAGTCCGCGGACATCCTGACCTCCGACGACCAGAAGGTCGTCCTGCCGGACCTGGCCGCGGGCTGCTCCATGGCCGACATGGCCACGGCCGAGCAGGTCGCCGAGTGCTGGGACGTGCTGACCGAGGCCGGGATCGCGGGCACCACGGTGCCCGTCTCGTACATGAACTCCTCGGCCGACATCAAGGCCTTCACCGGCAAGCACGGCGGCACGATCTGCACCTCGTCCAACGCGAAGACGGCCCTGGAGTGGGCCTTCGAGCAGGGCGAGAAGGTGCTCTTCCTCCCGGACCAGCACCTGGGCCGCAACACCGCCGTCCGCGACATGGGCATGTCCCTCGACGACTGCGTCCTCTACAACCCGCACAAGCCGAACGGCGGCCTGACCGTCGAGCAGCTGCGGAACGCCAAGATGATCCTGTGGCGCGGCCACTGCTCGGTCCACGGCCGCTTCTCGGTCGACTCGGTCAACGACGTGCGCGCCCGCATCCCCGGCGTGAACGTGCTGGTCCACCCCGAGTGCAAGCACGAGGTCGTGGCGGCCGCGGACTACGTCGGCTCCACCGAGTACATCATCAAGGCGCTGGAGGCGGCCCCGGCCGGCTCCAAGTGGGCCATCGGCACCGAGCTGAACCTCGTACGCCGCCTGGCGAATCGTTTCGCCGCGCAGGACAAGGAGGTCGTCTTCCTCGACAAGACGGTCTGCTTCTGCTCGACGATGAACCGCATCGACCTCCCCCACCTGGTGTGGACCCTGGAGTCCCTGGCCGAGGGCAACCTCGTCAACCAGATCCAGGTCGACAAGGAGACCGAGAGCTTCGCCAAGCTCGCCCTGGAGCGCATGCTCGCGCTGTGACGCGGCGGGGCCGCCGCGCGCAGCGGCGGCCCCGTACACGGCCGAAGGGCCGCCCCCTCCTCCTGGAACCCAAGGAGGAGGGGGCGGCCCTTCGGCTTTCCGTCAGACGGTGACCGGGTCCTCGTCGTCCGCGGACGCGGACGGGGAGGGGACCACCGTCAGGCGGGCCCGGCGCTTCGCGCGGCGGCGCTCCTTGCGGAGCTCCAGCATCGTGTACAGGGTCGGCACCAGGAGCAGCGTCAGCAGCGTGGAGCTGATCAGGCCGCCGATGACGACCACCGCGAGCGGCTGCGAGATGAAGCCGCCGGCGCCCGTGACGCCCAGCGCCATCGGGAGCAGCGCGAAGATCGTCGCCAGTGCCGTCATCAGGATCGGGCGGAGCCGGTGGCGGCCGCCCTCGATGACCGCTTCGACGACGCCGAGGCCCTGGGCCCGGTACTGGTTGACCAGGTCGATCAGGACGATCGCGTTGGTCACCACGATGCCGATGAGCATCAGCATGCCGATCATCGCCGGGACGCCCATCGGGGTGCCGGTGACGAGGAGCAGGCCGAGCGCGCCGGTGGCCGCGAACGGGATGGAAACCAGCAGGATCAGCGGCTGGACGAGCGAGCGGAACGTCGCGACGAGCAGCATGAAGACGATCGCGATGGCCGCGAGCATGGCCAGGCCGAGCGAGCCGAAGGCCTCGCTCTGGTCCTGTCCGACGCCGCCGATGGTGGCGGTGGCGCCCGCGGGCAGGTCCAGGGCCTTGATCTTGGACTGGAGGGCGGCGCTGACGGCGCCGGTGTTGTCGCCGACCGGCTTCGCGGTGACGGTGGCGGCGCGGGCGCCGTCGATCCGGGTCATCGCGACCGGGCCGGGGACCTCCTTGACCTCGGCGATGTCGCCGAGCGTGAGCGGCCCGACCGGCAGCGCCCGCAGCTGGGCCAGGGTGGTGGCCGGCTGCGCGGACCTGATGACGATGTCCCGCTCGGTGTCGTCCAGTACGGCCTTGCCCGCCGGGTTGCCCCGTACGGCCTGGGCGACGATGCCGCCGAGGGCGGCCTGGCTGATGCCGAGCTCCGCCGCCTCGGGGGTGGCGGTGACCGAGATCCGGGGCACGGACTGGGACAGGTCGCTCTGGACGTCGGTGACGTCCGCGAGGGTGGCCACCTCGGCGCGGACCTGCTCGGCCGCCTTGGCGAGGACCGCCGCGTCGCCGGCCTTGACGACGACGCTCAGGTTCTGGCTGCCGAAGCCGCCGCCCGCCGAGATGCTGGTGTCGCCGATGCCGTCGAGGCCGCCCAGCGCGGTCTCGATGCGCTTCTTGACGGCTTCGGAGTCCTTGGAGTCCTTCAGGGTGACCTGGTAGGAGGCCTGGTTGGAGCCGGTACCGCCGCCGAAGGCGGCCAGGAAGCCGGAGGAGCCGACGGTGACCTGGTGGTCCTTGACCCCCTCGGTCTGCGCGAGGGCCTTCTCGACCTTGCGGCTCGCCTCGTCGGCGGCCGCCAGCGAAGTGCCGGGGGCCAGCTGCTGCTTGACGGTCAGGACGTCCTGGTCGCCCTGGTCGAAGAAGTTCGTCTTGAGCAGCGGGGTCATGCCGAGCGTCGCGACGAGCACCACGACGGCGACCGCCACCGTGGCGAGCCGGCGCCGGGTGACCAGGCCCAGGGCCCGTACGTAGAACTGCTGGAGCTTGCTGCGGGCCTCCTTCTCCTCCGCCTCGCGGCGCGCCTTCTCGGCGCTCTGGGCGTCCCCCGCGCGCACGCCCTCGGGCGCGCGCAGGAACCAGTACGAGAGCACCGGCACGACGGTCAGGGAGACGAGCAGCGAGGCCAGCAGGGAGGCGGCGACGGTGATCGAGAACGGGCCGAAGAACTCGCCGACCATGCCGCCGACGAAGGCGATCGGCAGGAAGACGGCGACGGTGGTGAGCGTGGAGGAGGTGACCGCGCCGGCGACCTCCTTGACCGCGGTGATGATCGCGCTCTCGCGCTCCTCGCCGTAGCCGAGGTGGCGCTTGATGTTCTCCAGGACCACGATCGAGTCGTCGACGACCCGGCCGATGGCGATGGTGAGGGCGCCCAGCGTCAGCATGTTGAGCGAGAGGTCGCGGGTCCACAGCACGATCAGCGCGAGGACGACGGACAGCGGGATGGACACCGCGGTGACCAGCGTCGAGCGCACCGAGCCGAGGAAGACCAGGATCACGATCACCGCGAAGACCAGGCCGAGCAGGCCCTCGGTGGTCAGCCCCGAGATGGACTTGGCGACGGCCGGGCCCTGGTCGCTGACCACGGTCAGCTCCGCGCCGGAGCCGAGGGTGGAGCGCAGCTCGGGCAGCGCGTCCTTGACGGCGTCCGAGATGGCCACGGCGCTGCCGTCCTTGTCCATCGTCAGGACGAGGGCGAGGCTGGGCTTGCCGTTGGTGCGCGTGATCGAGACGGCCTTGGCGGGCTCCTGCTTCACGCTCGCCACGTCACCGAGGCGGACGGCCGGCTTGCCGGGTCCGGCGGTGAGGCGCAGGTCCTCCAGCTGGGCGAGCGAGGTGTAGCCCGAACCGACCCGTACGGTGCGGTTCTTGCCCGCCTCGTCGAAGGAGCCGGCGGGGACGGCGGCGCCGCCCGCCTGGAGGCCCTGGGCGAGGGCGGCGCCGTCGAGGCCGGCCGCGGTGAGCTTGACGGGGTCCGGGGTGACGGTGACCTGGAGGTCCTGGACGCCGTTGACGCTGACCTGTCCGACGCCCGCGATGTCCTGGAGGACGGGCACGACGGACTTGTTCAGCTGGTCGGCCAGCGCCTGCTGGTCCTTGTCGGAGGTGACGGCGAGGACGACGGTCGGCATGTCGTCGGTGGAACCGGCCACCACCTGGGGGTCGACCTCGGCGGGCATCCGGACGCGGGCCCGGTTGACGGCCTGCTGGACGTCGGCGACGAGCTGCTTGGTTCCGGTGTCGCCGTAGTCGAAGGTCGCCATGATGAGGGCGTTGCCCTCGCTGGCGGTCGAGGTGATGCCGGTGATCCCGTCGACGCCCTTGAGGGTGGCCTCGATCGGTTCGATGACCTGCTTCTCCACCACGTCGGGGGAGGCACCCTGGTACGGCGCGAGCACGGACACCATCGGCAGATCGATGGAGGGCAGCAGCTGCTGCTTGAGCTGCGGGATGGCTATGGCGCCGAAGAGGAGCGCGACGAGCGACACGAGGCCGATCAGCGCCCTTTGGGCCAGGCTGAAGCGGGACAGCCGGAACATGGGTATGGGGATCTCTCTGCAGTGACGTGTGTGCCGTCGACGAGTTGACGTCGAAGTCATCCCACCGGGCACGCGCGAGGGCTCCTCAGCCTCTCGCGCGCACGGGCACGGCGGCGTCGGCCCCAGGTCCCGTCCTCATCCGGGGCATACCGCGTCCGCAGTAGACGGGACTACTCCGCCCTGGGCCGGACTAGTCCCGATTCGTAGGCGATGACCACCAATTGCGCACGGTCGCGGGCGCCGAGCTTGGCCATGGCCCGGTTCACGTGCGTCTTGACGGTGAGCGGGCTCACCACCAGCCGGCGGGCGATCTCGTCGTTGGACAGGCCCGCCGCGACGAGTACGAGGACCTCGCGCTCGCGTCCGGTCAGCGCGGCGAGCCGCTGCGCGTGCGCCGCGCCGGCGGCGGGGGTGTCCTCGGCGCCGCCGCCCTGGGCGAGGAAGGTGGCGATGAGCCCTTTGGTGGCGGCCGGGGAGAGCAGCGCGTCCCCGGCGGCGGCGACCCGGATGGCGTTGAGGAGCTCCTCGGGTTCGGCGCCCTTGCCGAGGAAGCCGCAGGCCCCCGCCCGCAGGGCCGCGGCGACGTACTCGTCGACCTCGAAGGTCGTCAGCATCACCACGCGTACGTCGGCCAGTTCGGGATCGGCGCTGATCAGCCGGGTGGCGGCGAGGCCGTCGGTGCCGGGCATCCGGATGTCCATGAGTACGACGTCGGGCCGGGCGCTGCGCGCCAGTTCGACGGCGCGGGCCCCGTCGGAGGCTTCCCCGACGACCCGCATGTCGGGCTCGGAGTCGACGAGCACCTTGAACGCGCTGCGCAGCAGCGCCTGGTCGTCTGCGAGGAGCACCTTGATGGGCACCGGGTCCGGGCTCGGGGTCTCTTCCACGCCCCGACCCTACGCCGCGCCCCACCGGGAGGTTTCACCCGAGGGCCAGGACCAC
>NZ_JAGGOW010000080.1 GCF_018614135.1 Streptomyces sp. ISL-66 | reverse complement strand
GCCCCGGCCTCGGCCTCGGCCCCGGCGCCCGGCTCCGCCGGGGCGAGGGGCGTGTCGGGGCCCGCGAGGGCCAGGGTGCGCAGGGCCGTCAGGAGGGGGGCGACGGCCGGTTCGTGGCGCAGCGGGATGTCCGTGCCGTCCGTTTCGGCCGGGACGCCCGCCGCGATCAGGGCGCGGCGCATCTGCGGCAGGGTGCGGCCGCCCGCGCGGACCAGGACGGCCATGTCCTGCCACGGCACCCCGTCCTCCAGATGGGCCCGGCGCAGGATGTCCGCGATGTTGTCCAGTTCCGCGCCGGCCGTCGGGTACGTGTACACCTCGGCCCGGCCGCCCTCGCGGGTGGAGGCGAGCGCGCGGTGGGCCCGTACCGCCGCGGCGGGCAGGCGCGGCATCGGCATGCGGGAGGTCAGCTGCCGGGTGGCGGCCAGCAGCCCGGCCGAGGAGCGGCGGGAGACGGTCAGCGCGCGGACCCGCGCGCCCGGGAAGGAGGTCTCGAAGTCGAGGATGTTGTTGATGTCCGCGCCGCGGAAGGCGTAGATCGACTGGTCTGGGTCGCCGAAGGCGGTCAGCCGCCCCGCCGGGCCGGCGAGCGCGCGCAGCAGGCGCAGCTGCGAGGCGTCCGTGTCCTGGTACTCGTCCACGTAGACCGCGTCGTACAGGGAGGACATCGCGGGCGTACGCTCCGCCAGCAGCACCGCGCGGTGCAGGAGCTCGGCGTAGTCCAGGGTGCCCTGGAGGTCCAGGACGTCCAGGTATTCGGCGAGGAAGGCCGCCGCCGCCTTCCAGTCGGGCCGCCCGGTGCGGGACGCGAAGTCGGACAGCTCGTGGGGGCCGAGGCCCAGCTCGCGCGCGCGGGCCAGGACGGCGCGCACCTCGTCCGCGAAACCGCGCGTGGTCAGCGCGGCCCGCAGGTCGTCCGGCCAGTGGATGGAGCGGATCCGGCGCTGGCCCTCCAGCAGGGTGCGGACCATGACGTCCTGCTCCGGGCCGGAGAGCAGCCGCAGCGGGTCCGCGAACAGGTCGGCGTCCTGGTGGGAGCGGACCAGGCCGTAGCAGAAGGAGTGGAAGGTGGTGGCCTGCGGGGCGCGCGCCCCGCCGAGCCGCAGGGCGGTCCGGTCGCGCAGTTCCACCGCCGCCTTGCGGCTGAAGGTGAGGATCAGGATGCGCGCGGGATCGGCGCCGGCCTCGACGCGGGCCGCGACCGCCTCGACCAGCGTGGTCGTCTTTCCGGTGCCCGGTCCGGCCAGGACCAGCAGCGGGCCGCCGGTGTGCTCAACCACCGCGCGCTGTGCTGCGTCCAGCACCACGGGATCCACCCGCTGCGGCCCGGTACGCACGAGGCGGTACGCGTCCGGGGTCCGCGTACGCCGCCGCTCGGTGCGGTGGCCGTCGGAGGAAGAGGTGTTCACGTGGGGTGCCGGTCCTGGTGGGTCTGCCGTCGCAGCGGTCGCTGCCGTGGTGAAGGCCGCAGCCGAAGCCACAGCCGAAGGGGCAACGCTACGGCAACCCGTGCGGCCCGCGCAGGCTCCTCCGCGGCCCGTGCGGTTTCCTCCGCGCCCGCGTCCCGGCGGCGGCCGGGGCCGCCGGCCCGGCTGCCATCCGGGCCCCCGCGTCCCCCGTACGGGGCTTCGTGCGCTCCTTCGACCGCCCGTTCGGGCCGCGCATGGCCGAAGCTGTCACATGTGACCTTCGTCCTGTCCGGCGTCCCCGTCCCAGCGCGCCCGTCGCATGTCCAGGCGCGGTTCGCCGTCGCCGGTCAGGCGCAGCGGGGTGGCCTCGGCGCGGTAGTTCTCCAGGGCGCGCCGCTCGCTCCCGGGCAGCGGACGCCCGTCCGCCCGCACCACGCGCCACCAGGGCGCGGCCGCGCCGTACAGGGCCATGACACGGCCCACTTGGCGGGGTCCGCCCTCGCCGAGCCACTCCGCGACATCGCCGTACGTCATCACCCGGCCGGGCGGAATCCGCTCGGCCGCTTCCAGCACCCGCTCCGCGTACGCCGGCAGCTCTTCGCTCATCCGGCCCATGGTGCCGCACTGGAGCGGCAGGGCCGCGGAGGGTCGCGTTCCGGATCGGCTCGCACCCTGCCGCCCCGGCCGGACGCCGGTCCGTGCCACCATCTTCCGGGCGGTGACGCGTGATAGGTGATCAAGAAGAGATGGAAGTGACGGAAAAGGAGCAGGGTGTGAGCCCTCCGAACGGCGCGGCGGCGGACGACGGCGCGCGCCCAGACGACGGCCCCGCACCAGGTCCTGCCCACGATCCCGCGCACGACCCGGCGCACGACCCGGTCCGGGAACCGGCGCCCGGTCTCACCCCCGTGCCCTTCCCCTCGCTCTCCAAGGCCTCCGCGACCGGCGCCGGAAGCGGCACCAGGACCGATGGCGGGACCGGCTGCGAGGACGTCCAGGCCCCGCACGGGCACGCCCCGACGGCCGCCGACCAGGTCGAGGTCGACGAGCCGCTGCTGGCCGCCCGCGTCCACCGCCCCTCCGACCTCGTACGCCTCCTCGTCGGCATCCTCGGCGTCGCCGTCCTCCTCGCCATCGCCGCCTTCGCCCACCAGACCACCGCCGGTCTGGAGCAGGACATCAGCAACGGCACCGGCCAGGCGCCGGACGTGCTGATCAAGGTCGCCGGTCTGGTGTCGAGCATCGCCGTGCTCCTCGTACCGGTCGCCTTCGCCATCGAGCGGCTGATCAAACGCGACGGGCTGCGCATCGCCGACGGCGTGCTCGCCGCCGTCCTCGCGCACGGCGTCACCCTCGCCGCCGACCTCTGGGTCACGCAGGGAGCCTCCGAGACCATCCAGGACGCCCTCACCCGGCCCACGGGAGCCGGCGGGGCCCTCACCGATCCGGTGCACGGCTACCTCGCGCCCGTGATCGCGTACATGACCGCCGTCGGGATGACGCGGCGGCCGCGGTGGCGGGTCGCCCTGTGGGTGGTGCTGCTGCTGGACGCCTTCGCGATGCTGGTCAGCGGCTACACCACGCCCTTCTCGATCGTCCTGACCGTGCTGATCGGCTGGAGCGTCGCGTACGGAACCCTGTACGCGGTCGGCTCGCCGAACGTGCGGCCCACCGGGCAGAACCTCCTCGCCGGACTGCGCCGCGTCGGCTTCCAGCCGGTCAGCGCGATGCGCGCCGAGGCCCCGGAGGGCCCCGACAGCACCGACGTCAGCGATCGCGGACGGCGCTACCACGTCACGCTGGAGGACGGCCCGCCGCTCGACGTCACCGTCGTGGACCGGGAGCAGCAGGCCCACGGCTTCTACTACCGGGTCTGGCGCCGCCTCACGCTGCGCGGCATCACCACCCGGCGCAGCCTCCAGTCACTGCGCCAGGCCCTGGAGCAGGAGGCGCTGCTCGCCTACGCGGCCATCGCCGCCGGAGCCAACGCGCCCAAGCTGATCGCCACCTCCGAGCTGGGCCCGGACGCCGTGATGCTCGTGTACGAGCACCTGGGCGGCCGGAGCCTGGACTCGCTGGCCGACGAGGAGATCACCGACGCCCTGAGCCGCAACGCGTGGCAGCAGGTGCGGGCGCTGCAGTCGCGGCGCATCGCGCACCGGCGGCTGACCGGCGACGCCCTCGTGGTGGATCGTTCCGGCACGATCACCCTGACCGATCTGCGCGGCGGCGAGATCGCGGCCGGGGACCTGGTCCTGCGGATGGACATCGCGCAGCTCCTGACCACGCTGGGCCTGCGGGTCGGCGCCGAGCGCTCGGTCGCCTCGGCCGTGTCGGTGCTCGGCCCGGACGCGGTGGCGGACTGCCTGCCGCTGCTCCAGCCGATCGCGCTGAGCCGCTCCACCCGCTCGACGCTGCGCAGGCTCGCCCGGGAGCGGGCGGACCGGGAGCGCGAAGCCGTACTGGAGTCCTCGCGGGCGGCGAAGGCGGCGCGCGAGGCCGGTTCCGTCTCGCCCGCCACACGCTCCGCCACGGAGAAGAAGGCCGAGAAGAGGGCCCTGGACGACGCCCTGGACGGGGCCCGCGAGGAGGATCTGCTGAGCCAGATCCGCCAGCAGGTGCTGCTGATCCGCCCGCAGGCACCGGTGGAGCCCGCCCGGCTGGAGCGGATCCGGCCGCGCACGCTGGTGTCGTTCATCGCGGGTGCGCTCGGCGCGTACTTCCTGGTCACCCAGCTCGCGCACGTCGAATTCGGGACCACGATCAGCGAGGCGCGGTGGGGCTGGGTCGGGGCGGCGTTCGCCTTCTCGGCGCTCACCTATTTCGCGGCGGCGATGAGCCTGTTGGGCTTCGTGCCCGAGCGGGTGCCGTTCCTGCGGACCGTACTGGCGCAGGTCGCCGGATCCTTCGTGAAGCTCGTGGCTCCGGCCGCGGTCGGCGGTGTCGCACTGAACACCCGCTTCCTCCAGCGGGCGGGCATCCGGCCGGGGCTGGCGGTGGCCAGTGTGGGCGCCTCCCAGCTCTTCGGGCTGGCGAGCCACGTCCTGCTGCTGCTGTCCTTCGGCTATCTCACGGGGACGGAGAAGACCCCCGAGATGACCCCGTCCAGGACGGTGATCGCGGGTCTGCTGACGGTCGCGGTACTGGTCCTCGTCGTCACGGCGGTGCCGTTCCTGCGGAAGTTCGTGGCGACCCGGGTACGGGCCCTGTTCGCCGGAGTCGTCCCGCGCATGCTCGACGTGCTCCAGCGACCGCAGAAGCTGCTGACCGGCATCGGCGGGATGCTGCTGCTGACGGGCTGCTTCGTGATGTGCCTGGACGCCTCGATCCGCGCCTTCGGCGGCGGCGAGGACATCAGCTACGCGAGCATCGCGGTCGTCTTCCTGGCCGGCAACGCGCTGGGCTCGGCGGCTCCGACCCCGGGCGGCATCGGAGCGGTGGAGACCACCTTGACGCTCGGCCTGATCGCGGCGGGGCTGGACAGCCAGGTCGCGTTCTCGGCGGTGCTGCTGTTCCGGGTGATGACGTTCTGGCTGCCGGTGCTGCCGGGGTGGATCTCCTTCAACTTCCTGACGCGCAAGGGGTCGATCTGACGTCGGCGCCGGGCCGCTCCGCGTGACCCGGATGGGTCAGCGCGCGGGCGGCCGGGCCGGGGGGACCACACGATGGGGACATGCCGACCAACAGCCTTCGGATCGCCGCTGCCGCCGCCGCTGCCGCCGCACTGTTCGCCACCAGTGCCTGTTCCGACGGCGGGGGCGGCACGAAGAGGGGCAAGGACGGCGCCGCCCAAGGGGCCAAGGACCTGAAGTGGGGGGACTGCGAGGCGCCCACCGCGGCCGAGGGCGGCGGGCAGGTGCCCGGCAAGGACTGGCAGTGCGCCGTCCTCGAGGTGCCCCTCGACTACGCCGAGCCGGCGGGTGAGACGATCGAGCTCGCCCTGATCCGGGCCAAGGCCCGGGACAAGAAGAAGCGGCTCGGGTCCCTGGTCTTCAACTTCGGCGGCCCCGGCGGCTCGGGCATCACCACCCTGCCCGGCGCGGCGAGCGAGTACGCGGCCCTGCGCGGCCGGTACGACCTGGTCAGCTTCGACCCGCGCGGCGTCGGCCGCAGCGCGCCCGTCGTCTGCGAGGACGACAAGCAGCTGGACGCGTACTACGCCGCCGACTCCACCCCCGCGACGCCGGAGGAGGAGAAGGTGTTCCTCGGCAACATCGAGAAGTACCAGAAGGCCTGCGAGGAGAAGTCCGGCAAGGTGCTCCCCCACGTGGGCACGGAGAACGCCGCCCGCGACCTCGACCGGATCCGCCAGGCGCTCGGCGACGAGAAGCTGAACTACTTCGGCATCTCCTACGGAACCGAGCTCGGCGGGGTCTACGCCCACCTCTTCCCCAAGAACGTCGGCCGGGCCGTCTTCGACGCCGTCGTCGACCCGACCAAGACCTCCGAGCAAGGTGCGCTCGGCCAGGCCAAGGGCTTCCAGCTCGCGCTCGGCAACTTCGCCCAGGACTGCGTGAACCGCGGCGACGCCTGCCGCATCCAGGGCAGCACCGCCAAGGAGATCGAGGCGAACATCATCAAGCTCCAGAAGGAGCTGGCGGCCAAACCCATCGCCGGCATCGGCGACCGCAAGCTGACGGAGACCGCCGCGACCAACGGCATCGCCCAGTCCCTGTACTCCCGGGAGCTGTGGCCGCTCCTGGAGCAGGGGCTCGACGAGGCCGAGGGCGGGCAGGGGCAACTGCTGCTCGCGCTGTCGGACACGCTCAACGGGCGGGACGAGCAAGGCCGGTACAGCAACATCGGCGCCGCGAACACGGCCATCAACTGCGCCGACTCCAAGGACCGCTACACCCTCGCGCGGACCAAGGCCAAGCTGCCGGACTTCCGCGCCGCCTCGCCCGTCTTCGGGGACTTCCTCGGCTGGGCCATGATGAGCTGCACCGACTGGCCCGTCCCGGGCGCCTGGAACACCCCGGACGTCTCCGCCCCGGGCGCCGCGCCGATCCTGGTCATCGGCAACACCGGCGACCCGGCGACCCCGTACGAGGGCGCGCGCAAGATGGTCGAGCGGCTCGGCCCCGGCGTCGGCGTGGAGCTGACGTACAAGGGCGAGGGCCACGGCGCGTACAACAGCGGCGACAAGTGCGTGCAGCAGGCGGTCAATGCGTACCTGCTGGACGGGAAGGTCCCGGGCGCGAACACCGTCTGCACGGCCTCGCCCGCCTCCCCGTCCGCATCGGCTCCCGTCCCGCTGCCGCCGTCCGTATAGGAGACATGACAACGGGAGGCCGGCTGCTCACGCAGCCGGCCTCCCGAACACCGCTCCGCTTTTCGACGGAGAAGTCAGTGGACCGAAATCAGTAGACCGGCTTGTCGGGCTCGATCTGGTGGACCCAGCCGATGACGCCGCCGCCGACGTGGACCGCGTCCGCGAAGCCCGCGGACTTCAGGACCGCGAGGACTTCCGCACTGCGGACACCCGTCTTGCAGTGCAAGACGATGCGCTTGTCCTGCGGCAGGTCCTGGAGGGCGGCGCCCATCAGGAACTCGCCCTTGGGGATCAGCTTCGCGCCGGGGATCGAGACGATCTCGTACTCGTTGATCTCGCGGACGTCGATGATCTCGATCGGCTCGTCGTTGTCGATCCACTCCTTGAGCTGCTTGGGAGTGATCGTCGAGCCGAGCGCGGCCTCCTGGGCCTCCTCCGACACGACGCCGCAGAAGGCCTCGTAGTCGATGAGCTCGGTGACGGTCGCGTTCGGGCCGCAGACCGCGCAGTCGGGGTCCTTGCGGACCTTGACCTGGCGGTACTGCATCTCCAGGGCGTCATAGATCATCAGACGGCCGACCAGCGACTCGCCGACGCCCGTGAGGACCTTGATGGCCTCGGTGACCTGGATGGACCCGATGGACGCGCAGAGCACGCCCAGCACGCCGCCCTCGGCGCAGCTCGGGACCATGCCCGGCGGGGGCGGCTCCGGGTAGAGGCAGCGGTAGCACGGGCCGTGCTCGGACCAGAAGACCGAGGCCTGGCCGTCGAAGCGGTAGATCGAACCCCACACGTACGGCTTGTTCAGCAGCACGCAGGCGTCGTTCACGAGGTAGCGCGTGGCGAAGTTGTCCGTGCCGTCGACGATGAGGTCGTACTGGCTGAAGATCTCCATCACGTTCTCGGCTTCGAGCCGCTCTTCGTGAAGGACCACGTTCACGTACGGGTTGATGCCCAGCACGCTGTCGCGGGCCGACGCGGCCTTGGAACGGCCGATGTCCGCCTGGCTGTGGATGATCTGGCGCTGCAGGTTCGACTCGTCGACCTCGTCGAACTCCACGATGCCCAGCGTGCCGACGCCGGCCGCGGCCAGGTACATGAGGGCGGGCGAGCCGAGGCCGCCCGCGCCCACGGCCAGCACCTTGGCGTTCTTCAGGCGCTTCTGGCCGTCCATCCCGACATCCGGGATGATCAGGTGGCGGGAGTACCGACGGACCTCGTCAACGGTGAGCTCAGCAGCTGGCTCTACCAGGGGTGGCAGCGACACGGGGACTCCGTAGATGGTGACGTCTTAACGGTGGTTCTTCCCGTAACACTGCCACGCCCTCCTTCATTCCGAGACACCCGGTCCGATCCGCGAGACGATTTCGTCCCAGTACCCGGGCATCGACGCCCACGGATCCAGTGGCGCGGGCCCGCGCCGGTCGGTGAACCAGATCGTGCCCGCGCCCTGCCAGCGGGCGATCCGCATCGCCTCTTCCAGGTGCGTGCGCGGCACCCCGTGGACGAGGTGGCAGAACCGCTCCGGCGGATGGTCCGCCGTCCACTCCGCCACCTGCGACCAGCGGTAATCGGCCCAGGTGCCGGAGAAGGTGACCAGCTGGTCGGCGGTCTGCGTGTACTCCTCGCAGGGGTGGGTGCCGTGCCCGAGGACGATCCGCAGGCCGGCCCCGAGCCCCCTCAGGGCGTCCACGACCCGGCGCACGGAGGCCAGCTCCGCCCTGCCGGCCGGGGCGGCCGCGAGGTAGAAGCCTCCGACCCCGTACCAGTCCCGGAAGCGGTGGGCGTCGGAGACCAGCTCCCCGAAGGACCTCTCGCCGTCTCGCATCGCGAGATGGCCGAGGACGACGCCGCCGGCGGCTCGGAGCTTCGCGGCCGCCTCGGTGCAGTGCGGGTCGGGCCGGCCGCCCGGCCCGTCCGTGACGTTGAGCACCGCCCAGTGCAGCGGGGTCCCGGGCCGGGTCAGTTCGGCCCATTCCACCGGGGCCAGCAGCGGATGCGCGTACCCGGGGACGCCGAGGCCGAGGCCGCCGGTCTCGGTGGCCGCCGCGGCCTGCGGAGTGCTCAGATGCGGCACGCCGCCTCCATCCAGATGTCCGCGAGGGACTCCTCCAGGTTGATCCGGGGCCGCCAGCCGAGCCGGTCGCGGGCGGTGCGGACGTCCGCCTGCTGCCAGGCTCCGCAACCGTCCGGGTAGGGGTACGGGGGCTGCGCGGCCTGCGCCGCGGCAAGTTGCTCGGCCGTCGCTTCGGAGCGCGGGGAGCCGATGGCGGCGAGCCCGGTGGGCCGGCCGGGGAGCCCGTGCTGGCCGTGTTGGCCGGCATGCTGGCCGTGCTGCGGGACGTCGAGCTCGTGCAGCGAGCCCGCGTACCCGGCGACCCGCGCCAGCACGGACGCCGCGTCGCGCAGCCGGACCGCGCGCCCGGTGCCGATGTTGACCACGCCCTGGGCCGCGGACAGCGAGGCGGCGTGCACCGCCCGCGCCACGTCCCGTACGTCGACGAAGTCGCGCTGCACGCCGAGCCCGCTGAGCTTGAGCTCGCCGTCCCCGGACTGCATGGCGCGCCGCATCGCCTCGGCGAGACGGCCGAGGGGGGACCCGGCCGGGGTGCCGGGGCCGACGGGCGAGAAGACCCGCAGGACGACGGCGTCGAGCCCCGAACCCAGCACCAGTTCGGTGGCGGCGAGCTTGCTCACTCCGTAGGGCCCACCCGGTCTCGGCACGGCGTCCTCGGCCGTGGACGAACCGGGCTGGCTGGGACCGTACTCGGCGGCGCAGCCGAGCTGGACGAGCCGGGCCCCGCAGCCGCTGCGGCGCAGCGATTCGCAGATGGTGGCGACGGCGACGGTGTTGTGCCGGGTGAGTTCCCGGGCGCCGCCGCGGGTGGCTCCCGCGCAGTTGATGACGACGCCCGGGTGGACGGCGTCGAGGAAGCGGGTGAGGGCGCCGGGACTGCCGGTGGCGAGGTCGAAGCGGACGTCGGCGTCGTCGCCGCGGCCGAGCGCGGTGAGCTGGACCGCGGGGTCGGCGAGCAGACGGTCCGCGACGTAGCGGCCGAGGTATCCGTTGGCTCCGATCAGCAGCACCCTCATCGCGCGGCCCCTTGGTTGGTTGGCTGGCCGGTCATGTCCTGTGTCTCCTTGCTGGTGGGTCGGGGGGGGGTACGGGGGTACAGCGGTACGGGCACTTCGGTGTCGGGTCCGAAGGGCTCAGGGACGCGCATGCGCGGAAGCCCGCGACAGGGCGAGGACGGCGGGTACGAGGAGTCCCGCCGCGGCGGCGAACGGCGCCGCGGGGAACGGGACCAGGGCGAGCGCCATGGCCGCCGCGATGCCCCGGCGAGGGGCTCCGTGGGCGAGCATCAGGCGGGTCAGGAACAGCAGCACCGCGAGCGGTACGGCGGTCGGCAGTGGGGCCCCGGCCACCGCGGCCGCCCCCGCGGCGGCCGCGGTGAACAGCAGGGCCGTGCCGACGAGCAGCGGCTTGACCCCGTCGGCGAAGTCCTCCAGGGCCCGGCTCCCGGCGAGCCTGCGCCGGGCGCGGGCCGCGAACCAGGCGCCTGCCAGGTGCCCCGGGGCGACGGCCACGGCCAGGGCGACCCCGAGCGGGGTCCCGTGGCGCAGCACGGCCCAGCCGACGACGGCGGCGGCGAGCAGGTACACGGGGGCCGCGGACCGGCCGGGCCGGACCGGCCTGCCGAGGCCCGCGACGGCGGCGAGCACGGCGAGCGCTCCGGCCCAGGGCACCCCGGCGGCGGCCGCTCCGAGGGCGAGGGCCCCGGGGAGCAGGGCGTAGCCGAAGCCCCGTACCGCCCGGCGGCCGACCGGGATCCCGGCGGGCGTGGCGGGCGGGCTCTGGGCCCTCGGGGTCCGGGCGTAGAGCTCCTCGGCGAGCGAGAAGACGTCCCGGTGGCGGAAGCGGGCGGCGGTGCGGTCGGTGATGCCGTGGGCCTCCAGCCCGGCGGCGATCTCCAGCGGGTCCACGGCGCGCTCGCAGAGCTCCCGGTGACGGTGGAGCAGGGCCTTGACGGGGTCCCCGACCGGCCGGTGCCGGCGGCGGGGGGACGGATCGGGCGGTTCGACGGGGACGGCTTCGTCCAGGGGGACGGTCATACCGCGGCCTCCACGCTCGTGACCGCCACGGCGAAGGCCACGGCGACCCGCGCCGGGCCCGGGCCCGGGTCCGGGTCCGGGCCGGGCGCGGC
>NZ_JAGGOW010000079.1 GCF_018614135.1 Streptomyces sp. ISL-66 | reverse complement strand
CGACGAGACGCACGCGGGCGCCTTGTTCATCTCCCACGACATCGCCGTCGTCAGCGAAGTGTGCGACCGGATCGCCGTGATATACGCGGGCCGCATCGTCGAGGAACTCCCCGCCGGCGGCCTGCACTACGCACGCCACCCCTACACCCGCGCGCTGGTGGGATCGCTCCCCGACATGGACACCGACCGGTCGGGCCCCCTCACCACCATCCCCGGCCGCCAGCCGGCGCCCGCCGACGTCGGTGACGGCTGCGCGTTCGCCGAGCGGTGCGCCTTCGCCACCGGCCGCTGCGCGATCCGCCCGAAGCTGCTCGCCCGTACGGAAGACCACTCCGTGGCCTGCTGGGAGGTCCAGTGAACATCGACAACCTGAGCGTCCGCTTCGGCTCCTTCACCGCCGTCGACGGAGTCAGCCTGGACGTTCCCGCCGGCTCCGTCACCGGGCTCGTGGGCGAATCCGGCTCCGGAAAGTCGACCCTCGCCCGCGCCGTGGCCAGCCTGACCCCCTACCGGGGCACGGTCACCGGAGTCGCGCCCGGCCGCGTGCAGATGGTCTTCCAGGACCCGTACTCCTCGCTCAACCCGCGCATGAGCATCGGCGACGCCATCGCCGAGGGCACCCGGGTCCCGCGCCCCCGGCGGGCGGCCGAAGTCGGGCGGCTCCTCGAACTCGTCTCCCTGCCGGCCACCTACGCGGGCAAGTACCCGCGCGAACTCTCCGGCGGGCAACGCCAGCGCGTCGCCATCGCTCGCGCGCTCGCAGCTGGACCGGAGCTGCTCATCGCCGACGAGATCACCTCCGCCCTCGACGTCTCCGTCCAGGGCGCCGTGCTCAACCTCCTGCGCGAACTGCGCGGTGAACTCGGCCTGACGATGCTGTTCATCTCGCACAACCTGGCCGTCGTGCGGTACGTCTGCGACGCCGTCGCCGTCATGCACCACGGCCGGTTCGTCGAGTCCGGCCCCGTCGAGGACGTGATCGGTTCCCCGCGGCATGCCTACACCCGCACCCTGCTCGACGCGGTCCCACGCCTCGCCCGGGCCTGAACCACCCGGCCCCGCCGTCCGGCAGCCTTCCCGACCCTCCGAAAGGAACGTCGTGTCCCACGACCTCCACCACCGTGCCGTCGTCGCCGACGCGCACAACGACCTCCTCATGGCCGTCGCCGCCCGCCCGCCCAAGCGATGGGGGTCCTTCTTTCGCGAACGCTGGCTGCCCCAACTGCGGGAAGGCGGCATCGACATCCAGGTGCTGCCGGTGTTCATCGACGACCAGTACCGCCCCGAGGGCGCGCTGCGGCAGACCCTCCGCATGATCGAATGCGCCCACGTCCTCGCCGAGGCCAATGCCGACCAGGTCGCGGTCTGCCGCAACGGCGACGACATCGACGCGGCCCTGGCCGAGGGCAGGATCGCCCTTGTCCTCGCCCTGGAGAGCGCCCCCGGCATCGACGCCTCCGTCGAGCTCTTCCCCACCCTCTTCCGGCTTGGCGTACGCATGGCCTCGATCGCTCACTGGGGCCGTACCCCGCTCGCGGACGGCAGCCGCGAGGACGCCACCGGCAGCCGGCTCACCGCCCCCGGCGTCGAGGCGCTGCGGGAGATGGAGCGTCTGGGCATGCTCTTCGACATCTCCCACTTGGGAGCGAGTGGCGTCGCACACGTCCTGGAGCTGGCCACCCGACCGCTCATCGCCACCCACTCCTGCGCCCGGGCCCTGCGCGACCACCACCGCAACCTCACCGACGACCAGATACAAGGCGTGGCCGCCACCGGCGGCGTGGTGTGCGTGAACTTCGTCCCGGACTTCCTCACCGACGACCAGGCGAAGGTGAGCACCGACCGGATCGTCGACCACATCGAGCACATCGTCTCCGTCACCGGGATCGACCACGTCGGCCTCGGCTCGGACTTCGTACGCGAGGTCATGGCGGACGTGACGCCGCCATGCTGCGAGAACCCCGACGACGAGGACCCGATGTTCGACTTCCCCGGCCTCGAAGGCCCCGCCGGGATGCACCTGGTGACCGAGGCGCTCGTCCGCCGAGGTCTGCCCGAGGCAGACATCCTGAAGATCCTCGGCGGGAACATGCGGCAGCTCATGACCAAGCACATGGGCTGACCTGACCCAGGGAACGGTGCCCGCCCGGTCGGACGACCAGGCGGGCACCTGCCGTCCTGGCGGCCTTGGGACCCCGGCACGAACCGGACGCCCACGTTGTCACCACGGCACCAACCGGCCCGCGACCGAGCTCCCTAGCGTGGCGGTCATCGCCCCCTGGAGGAAACACCGTGCCGGTTGACCAAGAACCCCGCCCACCGCAGCCGGACGCCATGTCCGCCCCCGCGCCCGACCTCGACGCGATGCTCGCCGACCTCGAAGAACTCGTCACCTGCGAGTCGTACTCCGCCGACCACGCAGCCGTCGCCCGCAGCGCCCGCGTGGTCGCCGACCAAGGCAGCCGACTGCTCGGCGCCCGCCCCCAGACACTGGTCATCGACGGCGTCACCCACATCCAGTGGACCTTCGGCGCCCCACGCGTCCTGCTCCTGGGTCACCACGACACCGTCTGGCCGATCGGATCCCTCACGACCCACCCCTGGCAGGTGGAGCAGGGCATCGCCCGCGGCCCCGGAGTCTTCGACATGAAGGCCGGCCTGGTGCAGATGTTCCACGCACTGTCCTGCCTCCCTTCCCTCGACGGCGTGTGCGTCCTGGTCACGGGCGACGAGGAAGTCGGCTCCGCCACCTCCCGCCACCTCATCGAGGACCTGGCACGCCAGTTCACGGCCACCCTCGTCCTGGAGCCCTCCGCCCCCGGAGGCGCCCTCAAGACCAGCCGCAAGGGCGTCTCCCTCTACGACATCACCGTTCACGGCCGCGCCGCCCACTCCGGACTCGAACCCGAGAAGGGCGTCAACGCGGCGACCGAACTCGCCCACCAGCTCCTCGCGCTCGGCCGGATCGCCGACACGGTGACCGACCGCACCGGACCCGGCACGACGCTCACCCCCACGCTCATGTCGGCTGGCACCGCGAACAACACCGTGCCCGCCCGCGCCGACCTCAGCGTCGACGTACGCGTCCCCGGCGCAGCGGCCCAGGAAGCCGTCGACCGGCTGATCAGGGACCTGCGCCCGCACGATCCGGCTGCCCGCCTGCGGATCGACGGCGGCCCCAACCGCCCACCCCTGGACGCGGACGCCTCCCACAAGCTGTTCGCCCTGGCCGACGGCATCGCCCCGCGACTCGGCCTCGCCCCCCTGCGCCGGGCCGCCGTCGGCGGCGCCTCCGACGGCAACTACACCGCCGGAGTCGGCTGTCCCACCCTCGACGGCCTCGGGGCCGTCGGCGACGGCGCCCACGCCGACCACGAACACGTCGTCACCGCCACCATGCCGGACCGAGCCCGGCTCTTGGCCCACCTCGTCGGAGCACTCCAGTGAACGCACTCGACCTCAGGGAACTCCACACCATGGAGGACCTCGACGCCGTCAGCCGGCTCTACGCCGGCATATGGGGCACGGACGCCGACAGCCCGCCCGTCTCCGCCGAAGTCATGCGCGCCCTGTCCCACGCGGGCAACTACGTGGCCGGCGCGTACGAGAACGGCCGACTGGTCGGCGCGTCCGTCGCCTTCTACGGCGACCCCATCGGCACCACCCTGCACTCCCACATCACCGGCCCCGTCATAGGACGCGGCATCGGGCTCGCCCTCAAACTGCACCAGGGCCAGTGGGCCCTCGACCGCGGGATCCAGCGCATCACGTGGACCTACGATCCGCTGATCCGCCGCAACGCCCACTTCAACCTCGTCAAGCTCGGCGCCCGCCCCGAGGAGTACCTCCGGTCGTTCTACGGCGCCATGGATGACGCCATCAACGGCGGCGACGAGTCCGACCGCGTCCTGACCGCCTGGGACCTGACCGCACCCGCAGGCGCGTACGCCTCCGAGCTGCCCACCGACGCCGTGCACGGCGTCCGCAACCACGACGGCCACCCCGTCATCGGCCCGACCGACGCCGGCACCGTCCTCATCGACCTTCCCGACGACATTGAATCCCTGCGCCGCACCGACCCGGGCGCCGCCCGCGCATGGCGGCTGGGCGTACGGCACACCCTCGGCGGCCTGCTCGCCGAGGGAGCCCGCGTCACCGGCTTCCACAACCGCCGCAGCTACATCGTCCGCCGCACCGCCGCCTGAACAACACACCAGGAGCCACACCGCACATGAAGACCAAGATCTCCGGCATCGAACTGCGCCGCATCGCGATGCCGCTCGTCGCCCCCTTCCGCACCTCCTTCGGCGTCGAGACCAGCCGCGACGTCCTCCTCGTCCGCGTCGTCACCTCCGACGGGACCGAAGGCTGGGCCGAGTGCGCGGCGATGTCCGAGCCCCGCTACTGCTCCGAGTACGTCGACGGCGCCCAAGACGTCCTGCGCCGCTTCCTCATACCGGCCCTGCCGAAGGACGGCGTGGACGCGGCCGCGGTCGGCCGCGCCTTGGAACCGTTTACCGGCCACCACATGGCGAAGTCGGTCCTGGAGACGGCGGTACTCGACGCCCAGCTCCGAAGCTCCGGTGAGTCCTTCGGCTCGTACCTGGGCGCGTCCCGCGACCGCGTGCCCTGCGGCGTCTCCGTCGGCATCATGGACTCGATACCCGAGCTCCTGGACGCGGTGGACGGCTACGTGGCCGAGGGCTACGTCCGGATCAAACTGAAGATCGAACCCGGCTGGGACGTCGCCCCTCTCCGCGCCGTCCGTGAACGCTTCGGCGACGACCTCCTGCTCCAGGTCGACGCCAACGCCGCCTACACCCTGGTAGACGCCCAGCAACTCGCAAAACTGGACGACTTCGATCTTCTCCTCATCGAACAACCGCTCGCCAACGACGACATGACCCAGCACGCCCAGCTCGCCAAGCAGCTGCGCACCCCGATCTGCCTGGACGAGTCCATCGAGTCCGCCGCCGACGCCGCAGCGGCCATCTCCCTCGGTGCCTGCTCGATCATCAACATCAAGCCGGCCCGCGTCGGCGGCTACCTCGAAGCCCGCCGCATCCACGACATCGCCCGCGCCCACGGCATCCCCGTATGGTGCGGCGGCATGCTCGAAACCGGCATCGGCCGCGCAGCCAACGTCGCCCTCGCCGCCCTCCCCGGCTTCACTCTCCCCGGCGACACCTCAGGCTCCCACCGCTACTTCGCCACCGACATCACGGCCCCGTTCGTCCTCACCGACGGCCACCTCGATGTCCCGACAGGACCGGGACTCGGCATCGAGCCGCTTCCGGACGTCCTGAAGGAGGTCACCACGTCCACCGAGTGGATCGCGCTCTAGTCCTCCCACCGGACAGCCCGCAACCCTGGACGTCCTGGGCGAGACCGTGCACGGGGCCGCCGCTGACTTCGTCCTCCGCGACGGAACGACTTCGCCGGATTCAGCCCTGGACACGAGCGAAGAAGACAGCCACTCCGGCACAGTGGCATTACCAAACCGTGTGACCGCCGGAACGCTCCCACCCGCCGAGCTTCCACCACGTCACGCAAGCCGCCCGTCCGTCGACGCCTGGACCACCCCTCCCCGGCGCGACGGCGGGCGGGCCTCTCGACCAGACGAACAGCGCAGGTACCTCGCCGCCAGCTGCGGACCGCACCGAACGCGTCGTCGAGCCAGAAGAACTGCTCCCTCTCATGCGGGTTCCACCTTTGGACGAGGTCCTCCGATGTCCGGGCCTTGATGGCTGGGCAGCCCCAGTTGTCGGCGGCGCTGATGGCCAGCATCAGCGCGATGACGGATTTGCCGACGGCGGGGTCACCGAGGAGTAGCACGAAGCCGTGGTCGCGCAGGGCGCGGGCGGCCTTCCGGTAGGCGTTGGTGACGACGAACGTGGCCACCTGCTCGGGCGCGGATGCCATGAGGAGGGTGGCTTGGGCGTAGGCACGCTCGTCGAGGATCTGTGAAAGATCGCCGAGTCCGTAGACGCGGGGGACGAACATCCGCAGACCGCGGTGCGAGGCGATCATGTCGCTGAGCCACTGTCCATCGAGGACCAGTGGATGTGCCACCCCGGAGGCGCGCAGTCGTCGGCGAATTTCCGAACTCCAGGCTGCGGCGAGAACTTTCCGTCCCGTTCGCGCTTCTCAGCCAGAGCCGGTGAGGTGTGAAGCCGATGGCGTCGGCCACACCTCCCAGAGGATCCTCGTCGTGCCACCACAGCTCACCCAGCAGAAGCATTTTGGTGTGGAGGATCGGGACCAGCTGCTTTCCGGCCTTGCGGTAGCCCAGTGTGCGCACAGCGGAGAGCCGGATCTGCTCCGGCAACGACCAGGGTCCGACCACTGGCGCTGCGCCGTCCTGCCGGTGGCGCAGTTCCTCCAGGTCCGGCAGGGCACGAGTAGGAAAGCCGGCCGCGTCACGCACGGCCTCTGCCACCTTGTGCAGCCGCTCCTGCTGGTGCTTGCCGCGCTGCTGTTTGCTCACGACCACACACGCTGAGGGAAATTCGGCGATACACCGCAGCAGCTCGGCGTCGTCTACCCACATGAAGGCTCCGAGCATGGCCGGCCCCAAGCTGCGAGACCGCGGCTGCTGCTCGAGATCCTTCCGAAAGCTGTCGATCCCTTCAACGAGACCCGCCAGTAAGTTCGTTCCGAACTGGACGGGACGGGTTCCGTCCAGCATCGCTTGGACGTTGAACTGGTTAGAAAACGACGGACTCATGTGCCCCCCTGCCTCACCATGATTATGACCTGCCGCGATGGATCGCTGATGGGGATCGTCAGACAGCTGCTCGCGGGGGTGGGCCTTCAAGGCGCCGCCACTGCGGTGCCGCCCCCTGGCGTTTCACCGCCTCGCAAATCTGAGGGGGGGCATGACCGCGTGCGTCGGATGATCAGATGTTGGTGAAACCGTCGGCCTACTGTCTGCGCGGTGTCCGAGAGCTAATTGCAGCTGTGCTGGCGGCGAGTGGCGGCGCCAAAGGGTTCGTGTCAGTGCGCGGGCCTACCGCCATGGTGCCACGGCGCGCTGAGCCTCTCGTTGGGCGGAAGCAGCGTCTGCGCGGGCCATGGCCAGGAGGTGGGGAAGCCGCCCGGCTGAGTTGGTACTCCACCAGCAGTGGGCTTCGGGTGAGAACGCGGCCTTGGGGACGTTGTCGATGGCTTCTTGGTAGACGGTCGGCGAGTCGTTCCATTCGGTGTCGGCGACCACGCGCAGCGAGCGGCGCGCGAGACTGTCGAGGAGGGTGAAGAGCCGGGGGAGGGCGGTCAGGCGGTGCCGGCTGTGACCGGTTTCGCGGACGCCGCCGGGATATTGGACCCAGAGGAGGTCCTGAGCCGGCCAGGGCAGATCGATCACCTCGCGCCCGTCGTAGGCTACGACCACTGGATCGGTCATCGAAGCTGCGATGCCGCTGACCAATCCTCGACCGGTGTCGTGCAGTCGATCGGCCAGCCTGACCATCCACGGCTCATCCTGAAGATCACGCTTGATCGCCTGCCCCAGTACGTCGTGGGCGCGGGCCCATCGGGCCGCGACAGGTGAGAGCCGGTCGTGCTGTTCGGCGGGGGAGAGGTCCATGAGGGCGGTAAGCCACTTCTCGCACCACCGGTCGAACCCGTACTGGTAGTCGTAGCGGGCCTGGCCCGACGAAGGGTTCTCCAGCTCCCGTGCCTCGAGGGCTTCCTCGCAGATTTCTTCCCAGGTCTCCTGCCAAGGCTGTCGGAACTTCCCCGGCCGGCGGCGGTGGAAGTCGGAGTGGAGCAGTGCGGCCGTACCGATCAGCAGGAGCTCTTCCGTGGCCTTCCCGCCGCGGTAGGTACCGGCGTGGCGCTCCGCCACCCGGCCCCGGGCTGCTGCCAGCGCCGCGAGGGGTTTGCGCAGGAGGCGGTGGGCGTCTTTCGGGTCACGCCCTCCCGGCCCGTGCATTCTGAACGTGAGCACCTCGCAGTACGCCTTCAGGTCGTGTCCGGCGTCGAGGCGAGCGGCCAGTTTGCCGAGCTCCTCCATGCGTGAGACCAGATGGCGTGCCTCGGTGTAGTAATCGGGGAACGGGTTGGGGCAGCTCCGGCATCCCCCGGGGTCGGGAACGTCGGCCATGCTGCCGCGGTCCGGTACGCGCAGACTGACGCCGGCACGCTGCGGAGGCACTCGGAACGCCCTGCACTCTGCTGACAGGTGCAGCACCGCACCGGAAGCTGCCTTCCACAGCGGTACGTCCATCCCGGCCAGGGGGCCGAGCGGAACGTCGCAGGCCGTCGGAAGGGGTACTTCGTTCTGTGCTGCAACGCTCGCGGACACGCTCGTGCGCTCCTGCCCTCGGGATGTCGAATGTGTGCCGCATCAGCCTGTCGTACGGCCGAGGGCCGCGGTGTGGCTTTCGCCGATCGAGTGACGGGAGGGTCCCTCGTTTCGACGGCTGGCCTGGCCTGCGCGTCCCGCCGCAGCACACGGCTTCAGCTCACCCAAGAGAGCTGAGGGCGAGTAACGTGCCTGAACGCAGGTGCCGTGCACCAGCGTGCGGCCGCGCTGGTCATCGATGCGCTGGCCGCGATGTACGGCATCGCGAGCCGGGTGGCGGTGGCCACCATGTTCTCCAGTCTGCCGCCCTCGTTGAGTGTCGAGGAGATGACGGACGACTCGATCGTGGTGAATGTCGGTGCGTTCCGGCAGGTCATCGCTCAATCCGTGGCGGAACCCGAGTGTGCGCCCCGGCGACGCCCCGGGGTGACGGCTGCTTGGGGACCGGTTGGGGACCAGCGCCACTGCCCGCAGGTGCACGACACGCGCGTTCACACACGTTTCTCGCCCTCAAATAGCGCCGTATATCCTGATTCTTACCCCGGGGCAGCTATCTGGGGGTCAAGGGGTCGCAGGTTCAAATCCTGTCGTCCCGACTCGTGAGAGTCGTAGATCTAGGGGCCGTTTCAGAGCAATCTGAAACGGCCCCTAGATCGTTTTCCGGACCGCTCGGGGGCGTGGTCGGGGCGTGTTCCGCAAGCCGGGTAAAGGCCCTGGACTGGGCAGTCACGGTCGCGGAACACTAGGTTTCCTGGACCGCCGACACTCCTCCCGTGCTGGCGTCGCAGCGTGGGGGCCCGGCACTCTTCGTGCGTGCTCCGGTGGTACGGGCGGGAGTTGGCACAGCGCCCGGCCGTGCCTTCCCGCGGATCCCAAAGCAGACACCACTGTTCAGCCGACCCCGGCCGTAGAGGTTCCCTCGGGGAGCCGCGCGGGCTGCTCCGGTTGGGTGTGCGCCGTGGAACCCAGCAGGGGCGCGCCCCGCCGTTCGGGCCGGTGCCGAGCGGCGTCGGTGACCTTCTCGCGCGGCGTGTCGGCCGCACCCGGTGCTGCGGGAATCAGTCTGCGAGCCAGGAGGCGGCCCACCCAGTGCCGACCGCACGCCGGGCACGGTGAGGCGCCGGCAGGAGTGTAGGGGGAGGGCACGGGAATGCCGTCGCGGGAGAAGTACTCCCAGGTGCCGGTGCCGCCCTCATCGCTGTACTGCTGGACGTCGTAGTCGATGCTCCAGTCGAACCAGCACCGGCCGCACGTGAATTCCGCCCGTTCCAATGCCATCTCGGTGATCATATCCCGCCGCCTCCCTTCGACGGCTGCCTCGTCCTACGTTATCGATATACCCGCATCCGGCTGCCTTGACAACATCGTCCGCAGGCTTTAATACGGGTGGAAGAGAGGGGTGACGCTGGTCATTCCGGAGGTGAGCGAGATGGCTGCGACTTTCGGCGGCTCGGGGCCGTCGCGTGACCATTACGCCGTCCTCGGTCTGTCGGCGGAGGCGTCGCCGACGCAGATCACCAGCGCCTACCGCACGCTGATCCGCACCCTCCACCCTGACGCCCGCCCAGGCGGGCCGCCGGCCGATGCGGAACTCGCCGAAGTCATCGCCGCCTACGAAACCCTGCACGATCCACGGCGACGGTCCGCCTACGACGCCGAACGCCATCAAAAGCAGCTGACCGCCAGCCGTCCGGTACGGATACCCGTACGCGTCAGGTCCTCGGAAGTGATGGGGTACTCGGCCGCCCCGCAGCCGTACGAAGATCCATTCGGCCGGCTCGTGGCCTGGCTGCTTTACGGTGTATAGCCCCCGTATGGCTACTGGCTTCGTGGAGTACGCGTCGGAATTCACGCCGTTCCTTTCGCCGGCCCGAAGACGCGGAGAAATGACGCCGGTCCGGAGGTCTACGTTTTCGGGGACGAGTACCGCACCCCGCCGCCGATCGTGAACGACGGGCCGACGCTCTGGATGCGACAGCCTGGCTAGTGCCGCGTCAGGCAACGTTCGCCCCGTCGCAGCGTCCGGCACGCACTCTCGCCGCACCGGCCGAAAGCCCAAGTACGTCCAGTACGAGGGCTTCCGGCCGGCACGCCGAGAGCACGCACCGGACGCCGCTCCTTGACGGGCAAACGTTGCCTGACGCGGCACTAGACCGGTTCCGGAAGGCGGCGGGCCAGGGTCCAGGCCAGTAGGGGGAGGGCGGCAAGGGGGAGCAGGGCCGTGCCCACGGACGTGGCGTCGGCCGCGACGCCGATGGCGGGGCTCGCGAGGCCGCCGATGCTGACGGTCAGACCCAGGGTGACTCCGCTCGCCGTGCCCATGCGCGTCGGGAGGTAGTCCTGGCCCAGGGTGACCTGGAGGGAGAACGGCACGTACAGCGCGGCGGCGGCCAGTGCCGCGCACACGTACACGAGCGGCAGCGGGAGGAAGAGGATGCCCGCGATGGCGGGTACCGCCGCCGCGTACGCACGGTGGACGGTGGTGACCCGGCCCCAGCGGGTGGCCAGTCGGCCTCCGAGGAGGGTGCCGCCGGCGCTGCCCGCGAAGAGGGCGAACAGGGCCACCGCTCCGGCCGTTTCGCTGCCGCCGCGCTCGTGGACGTACAGGGCGATGAAGGTGCTCAGCCCCATGAAGACCACCGAGCGGACGACCACCACCAGTGAAAGCCGCAGGAACGCGGGCCAGTTGTCCGACGGGCCGTCGGCCGGGGCCGGCCCCGGCTTCGCCGGGGTCTCGGAACGCACCGAGGAGGGGCGCCAGTTGAGGAAGATGCCCAGAGTCGCCGGGAGAGCCAGCAGCCACCACCCCGCGGACCCCGGCAGCGACATCGCGCCGACGACCAGCAAGGGTGCGCACGCGAAGCCGATGTTGCCGCCGAGGGCGAACCAGCTCATCGCTCCGTGCCCGGGGCCGCCCACCACGCGGACCAGCCGGGCGGCCGCCGGATGGTAGGCGGCGACGCCCATCCCGGACAGGGCGACGGCGGCCAGCGTGGCCGCGTACCCGGCGTCGAGCCCGACCAGGGCCACGCCCAGCCCGGCCGCGCCCGTGGCCAACGGGATCAGCCAGGGCATCGGGCGGCGGTCGGTCAGTGCGCCGAACAGCGGCTGGACCACCGAGGAGAGCAGCGAGGCGGCCAGCACGATGCCGGACGCGGCCGCGTATCCGTACGCCCGCTCGGAGACGAGGAAGGGAACGAGCGCGGCGACCGCGCCCTGGTAGACGTCCACGCACGAGTGGCCGGCCGAGAAGGCGGCCGTGCGGAGCCGGGTGGGGGCGCGGGGCGCGGGGTCCGGGGAGGCCGGGAAGGCGGGTGGCGGATCGGGGGTGGAAGGCTTGGCGTGCGGTGGCGTGGCGGGCGTCGTGGCAGGTGTCGCAGCAGGTACCGCAGCAGGTGTTGCACCAGAGGTCGCAGATGTCGCAGCAGTTGCCGCAGCAGGTTTCGTCGAGGTCACTGAACGAGAATCGCCCTCGCCCGGTGCGGCCCGCTTCCGATAAATTGCCGGGTGATGCAGAAGATCCGCCACACCCCCCGCGCCGCGACGAGCGTCCGCGAGCTCGACACCCACCACGGCATCGATCCGCACCGCCACGACGACCACCAGATCTGCTACGCCGGTTCCGGGGTGCTGTCCGTGACGACCGACGCCGGTACGTGGGTCGCCCCGAGCACCCGCGCCCTGTGGATCCCGGCCGGGACGGTGCACGAGCACCGCGCGTTCGGCCGCGTAGACCTGTACTGCGTCGGCCTGCCGACCCGCCTCAACCCGCTGTCCCTCTCCGTGCCCGCCGTGCTCGCCGTCGGCCCGCTGCTGCGCGAGCTGATCCTCGCCTACACCCGTGGCCCCGAGGACGGCAGCGAGGAACGGCGGCGGATGCTCGGGGTGTTGCTCGACCAGCTGCGGGCCTCGCCGCTCCAGCCGCTGCACCTGCCCGCCCCCTCCGATCCCCGGCTGGCCGCCGTGTGCGCGCTGCTCCACGCCGATCCGGCCGATCCGCGCGGGCTCGCGGCGCTCGCCGCCGCGGCGGGAGCGGGGGCCGGGGAACGGACGCTGAGCCGGCTGTTCCGCGCCGAGCTCGGCATGACGTTCCCCCAGTGGCGGACGCAGCTGCGCCTGCACCACGCGCTGCGGCTGCTGGCCGTCGACACCCCCGTGACGGCGGTCGCGCACCGCTGCGGATGGTCCTCGGCGAGCGCGTTCATCGACGTCTTCCGCCGGGCCTTCGGGCACACTCCGGGGACGCACGCCAGGCCGTCCCCGTCGGATCTCGCCGGGCGAGGAGACCGGTAAGGGACGACCCGGCCCGGCTCGCTTCCCGCGCAGCCCGGGACGACCATGGAGTGAGGGGCTCCGTCCGGGGCCGGGCGCTGGGAGGTCTCCGTGGTGCACACGCGCACGACCGGCACGACCGGCACCACAGGCACGTCCGCCACCACCAGCACCACAGGCACGTCCGCCACCACCAGCACGTCCGCCACCACGGGCACGACCGGCACCTCCGCCACCACACGCACCACCGAGGTCCTGATCGCCGGTGCCGGGCCGGTCGGGCTGAGCGCGGCCGCCGAGCTGCGCCGGCACGGCGTGAGCTGCCGCCTCGTCGACCGGCTGGCGGCCCGCCTGCCGTACGCGAAGGCGGTCGGGATCCAGCCGCGCACCCTGGAGATCTGGGACCGGATGGGCCTGGCCCGCACCGTGTTGGAGGCCGCGATTCCGATGCGTGGCCAGCTGCTCTACGTCAACGGCCGGCAGCAGGGGCGGACAGACCTCGTACTGCCTCCGGAGGTGCCGTACGGGTTCGCCGCGCTGCCGCAGTACGAGACGGAACGCCTCATCGAGGAGTACGTCGCCGGTCTCGGCACGGTCATCGAACGCGGCACCGAACTGCTGTCCTTCACCCAGGACGAGGACGGGGTCACCGCCCGGCTGCGCACCGCCTCCGGCGCCGACGAGGAGCTGCGCGCCCGCTATCTGATCGGCTGCGACGGGGCGCACAGCACCGTGCGCAAGGGGCTGGGCCTCGGGTTCGCGGGCGCGGCGTTCGCCGAGGAGTACATGCTGGCCGACGTGGTCGCCGACTGGGAGCTGCCGTACGGGTACGGCCTGCGGTCCGTGCACCGTGCCGACGACGGTTCCACCGATGACCTCCTGGTCTGCATCCCGCTCCCGGGCAAGGGCCGCTACCGCATGTCCATGCTGGTCCCGCCCGAACTCTCCGCCCCGAAGCGGGCGGTGAGCCCCGCGCCCGGCACGCCGGACGACGGCGTGGTGCACGGCTTGTACGGCGGGGCGGAGGGAGCCCGCGTGCCCGAGCTGGCCCACATCCAAGCCGTCGTCGACCGCCTCGGCCCGGGGCCGGCCACCCTCTCCGGGCTGCGCTGGACGTCCGTCTTCCGCATCAGCCACCGCATCGTCGACCGCTACGGCGAAGGACGCGTCTTCGTCGCGGGCGACGCCGCCCACATCCACCCGCCCACCGGCGCCCAAGGCATGAACACCGGTATCCAGGACGCCTGCAACCTGGCGTGGAAGCTCGCCTTCGTCCTGCGCGGGGAGGCGGGGCCCCGCCCTGGTCGCAACTTACGACGCCGAGCGCCGCCCCGTCGGTGAGGAGGTCGTCAGCCGGACCGTCCGGCACGCCACGCAGGGCATGGAGACCGACCCGGACGATCCGCGGACCCTCATGCTCCGCGAGGCGCAGCTGCTCGTCGGCTACCGGGGCGGACCGCTCGCCGCCGGCTTCGCGGGCCCCTTCGGTCCCTCCGGCTCGTCCCGTCCTGCCGATCCGTCCGATCCGTCCGATCCATCCGGTCCGTCCGCGCCGGTCGGCGCGCCCCAGCCCGGTGACCGGGCCCCGGACTGCGCGGGGATGACCCGGCCCATCGCCGCGTACCCCTTGCGCCTGTTCGACGTCCTGCGCGGCCGCACGGGGCACGTGGTGCTCCTGTACGCGGCGGACGGGGACGGCGACAGCGAGGCCCTGGCCGAGGCCGCCGACGCCGTCGAGCGGATCCGTACGGCGGCTACGGCGCCGCCGGCCGAGGGTGGCGCGGCCGGACCGCAGGCCGTCGCCGTCCTCGCCCGCGAGGCCGCGCCGACGGCGTCCGAGGACCTGGCCGTCCCCGGATACCGGGACGCGGCAGGGGAGTTCGCACGCCTCTACCGCCCCGACGGCCCGACGGGCTTCGTCGTACGTCCCGACGGGTACCTCGCCGAGCGCTTCCCGCTCGCCGACACGGAGGCGGCCCTGTCCGGATACCTGGCGGCCTTGTCCGGCTAGTGCTCTGGCCGGAAGGTTCACCGGGTCGCGACGGGGCGAGCCCGCCGCCCCGGTGGCGGGTCGGAACGGTCGAGACGGCCACGACGGAGCCGGCCACGACGGAGCCGGCCACCAGACCGCCCCCTCCAGGTGCGCACGCCGGGGCGGGGCGTGTCAGCCACTCGTGCGCCTTCATACTGGCCGGTGTGAAAAGCGAAGACGCCCCGCGCGATCCCGCCCGCGCCGACATCCCCGGCGAGGCCGTGCTGTGCTCCGTCGAGGGCCGGACCGGGACGATCACCCTCAACCGCCCCAAGGCACTCAACGCCCTCACCCACCCCATGGTGTTGCGCGTCGCCGAGGCCCTGACCGGCTGGGAGCGGGATCCGGGCGTCGGCCAGGTGCTCATCCGCGGTGCGGGCGAGCGCGGGCTGTGCGCCGGCGGGGACATCCGGGCGATCCACGACGATGCCAAGGCCGGGACCGGGGCATCGGCGGGTTTCTGGCGCGACGAGTACCGCCTCAACGCGTACATCGCCCGCTACCCCAAGCCCTACGTCGCCCTCATGGACGGCATCGTGATGGGCGGCGGGGTCGGCGTCTCCGCCCACGGCAGCGTCCGCGTCGTCACCGAACGCTCCCGGGTCGCGATGCCCGAAACCGGCATCGGCTTCGTCCCGGACGTGGGCGGCACCCACCTGCTCGCCCGCGCCCCGGGCCTGCTCGGCACGCACCTCGCCCTCACCGGCTCCGCCGTGGGAGCCGCCGACGCGCTGCTGTGCGGGCTCGCCGACCAACTTCGTACCCGCCGACCGGCTGGCCGCGCTGACCGCCGAGCTGGCCCTGGCCCCCGCTCACGAAGTGCTGGAGCGCCACGCCGCCACCCCCGAGCCGGGCCGGCTCGCCGAGTGGCGGGACTGGATCGACCACTGCTACGCGGCCGGGACCGTCGAGGAGATCGTCGAACGGCTGCTCGCGCAGGGCGACCCGGCGGCCAAGGATGCCGCCGAGACGATCCTCGCGAAGTCGCCGACAGCCCTCAAGGTGACCCTGGAGGCGGTGCGCAGGGCCGGCGCCCTCGGTGATCTGGAGGCGGTGCTCGACCAGGAGTTCCGGGTCTCCTGCCACGCACTGGCCTCGCCCGACCTGGTGGAGGGCATCCGGGCCCAGGTCATCGACAAGGACCGCAGCCCGCGCTGGTCCCCGGCCACCCTCGGCGAGGTCACCGGCGAGGAAGTGGCCCGCTACTTCGCCCCGCTCGCCTGAGCGGGGCCCGGGCCGAGCCGGCCGGGCCCGGGCCCGGCGCGGCACCTCGACGGGACCGCCCTCCTCGTGGACGGGGGTAAGGAGCCTCCCGGCGCCGATCAGCGGTAGCCGGTGGTGTCCGCCGGGCGGTCCGGGTCCTGCACCTCGACCATGTACCGCCAGGCGTCCGGGCGGCTGCCGTCGACGTCGGTGAAACCGTAGGCCCGCGCGAGCTGCCCGCTGGAGAGCGACTGCCCGTTCCAGCGGGACACTTGCGGGTCGGAGGCGAGCGCCGCCACGGCGCGGCCGACGTAGAACGGGGTCTCCGAGATGCCGAAGTGCGGAACCTTCTCCAGGGCGTCGCGCCAAGTCGCCTCGGTGACACCGAAGTTGTCCAGCATCATCTCCGAGCGCAGCCAGCCCGGGGTCAGCGCCACCGCCGTCGCGCCGCGCGGTCCCACCTCGTGCCCGAGCGCGAACGCCATCCGCAGCACCGCCGACTTGGCGAGGTCGTAGAAGAACGAGACGCGGTAGCGGCTCGCGTTGTACTCCGCCGTGCCGTCCGTCATCTCCACGACCAGACCGCCCGGCTCGCGCAGCAGCAGCGGGAGCGCGTAATGGCTGGTGACGGCGTGGGTCTCCACCGCCAGCCGCAGCAGGCGCAGCCCGTTGTCCAGGTCGTGCTCCCAGACCGTGCTCTCCCACTCGAAGAGCCGCTCGCCACCCCAGATGTCGTTCACCAGCACGTCGAGCCGGCCCTGCTCGGCGTCGATCCGGCCGACCAGCGCCTCGACCTGGGCGGGCACCAGATGGTCCGCGACCACCGGGATGCCCCGCCCGCCCGCCGCGGTGACCAGCTCGGCGGTCTCCTCGATCGTCTCCGGGCGGTCGTACTCGGAGCGCCGGCCGCGCGTGCTGCGCCCGCTCACGTACACGGTCGCGCCCCGTGCACCCAGCTCGACCGCGATGCCCCGCCCCGCGCCCCGGGTCGCCCCGGCCACCAACGCGACCTTGCCTTCGAGTGTCCGCTCTCGCTGCGCGTCCGTCATGACCGAGACCCTACGACGCTCGGGCGCGGCGGAGGCGGTACGGCACGGGCCAGGGTTGAAGAACCCGCCCTCCGGGCCGGGGTTGAATAACCGGCCCTCCAGGCCGCACTGTTGGCCGAGATTTTTTCCGTCCATATCGTCAGGAGATCCGGCTTGTCCTCCGATCGCGCGAGCGCGCACGTCATCGACCCCGCGGGCGGCTGTCCGCACGCCCTCAACGCCCGGCTGCGTGCCCGGGGCCCCGTAGCCGAGGTGGTCCTGCCCGGAGGCGTGCCCGGCGCGGTCGTCCTCGGGCACGAGGCGCTGAAGGAGTTCCTCGCCCACCCCGACGTGGCCAAGGACGCCCGGCACTTCCCGGCCCTGCACGACGGCACCATCGCCCCGGACTGGCCGCTGCGCGTCTTCGCCAACGCCCAGGGCATGCACACCGCCGACGGCGCCGACCACCGCCGGCTGCGCTCGCTGGTGGCCAACGCCTTCACCGTCCGCCAGGTGGAGCGGCTGCGTCCCCGGATCGAGGAGCTGACGGCCGCGCTGCTGGACGACCTGGACCGGGCGGCCGCCGAATCCCCGGACGGAGTCGCGGACTTGCGCACGCACTTCGCGTTGCCGCTCCCGATGAGCGTGATCTGCGAGCTGCTCGGCGTCGACCCCGAGCACCGCGGCCGCCTGCACGAGCTGTCCAACACCGTCATCATCGCGACCGACACCACGCCGGCCCAGGTGATGGCGGCCGTACGGGAGCTCGTCGAGCTGATCGGCACCATCGCCGCCGCCCGCCGGGCCGCCCCGGGCGACGACCTGACGAGCGCGCTGATAGCCGCCCGCGAGGACGACGGTGACCGGCTGGAGGAGGCCGAACTCATCGGCACCATGCGGCTGATGCTGGTCGCCGGCCACGAAACGACCCTCAACCTGATCACCAACGCGGTGCGGGCCCTGTGCACCCACCGCGATCAGCTCGCGCTGGTCCTGGAAGGAAAGGCCACCTGGTCGGACGTGGTGGACGAGACACTGCGCTTCGACGGACCGGTCAGCTGGTTCCCGTTCCGCTACCCGACCCGCGACCTCACCGTCGACGGGACGCTGATCCCGCGGGGCACGCCGGTCCTCGCCGGGTACACGGCCGCCGGCCGCGACGAGGCCTTCCACGGACCCGACGCCGGACGCTTCGACATCACCCGCGCCACCGCGGCCCGCAACCTCTCCTTCGGCCACGGAGCCCACTACTGCGTCGGCGCCCCGCTCGCCCGGCTGGAGGCCACGACCGCCCTGGAAGCGCTCTTCACGCGCTTCCCGGATCTCGACCTGGCCGTCCCCGAACCCGAACTCCCGCACCAGCGCAGCTTCATCGGCAACAGCGTGGAGTCGCTGCCGGTCCGGTTGGCGCGGGGGTAGGCGGGGCCCGCCCTACGGTCCTTCGCGTACGGTCCTCCGCTTACGGACCTTCGCCTACGGGTCCTCCCCTACGGGCCCCCGCTCGGCGGTGAGATCTCCGTGCTCAGCCACCCCAAGGCGTCCGGGTACATGGCGGTCCAGGTCTGGAAGTTGTGGCCGCCCTCCGGCCGGACCAGGGTCTTGACCCGGACGCCGGAGCCCTCGGCCGCCTCGGTGAAGGCGGCCAGCTGCTTCGGCGGGCTGTCCTTGTCCTGCGCGGACGTGGCCAGGAACAGCCCGACGTCCGCCTTCTTCGTGTGTCCGACCAGCCACATCGGGCTGTTGCGCTCCCGCAGCACCGGATCGGTGAGCACGCCCGGGTCCCCGGTCAGGGGGTCCGGGTCCAGGGCGGCGCCCGCCCGGAACACCCCCGGGTACTGGAGCGGCAGCTTGGCCGCGCAGAACGCCCCGGTCGAGACGCCCATCAGGCCCCACCCCTTGGGCTTCGGCAGGGTGCGGAAGTTCTTGGCGATCAGATCCGGCACGTCCTGCGCGAGCCAGTCCGCCAGCTTGCGCCGCGGGGTGTTGGTGCAGTCCGTGTTCACCCCGCCCGGGTACAGATCGGGCATCACCACGATGAACGGGTGCGTCCCGCCCAGCTGGACGAGCTGCTCCAGTGCGCCCGGCATGTTGCCGACGTCGATCCAGCTGCGCGGCGAGCCGGGGTAGCCGTGCAGGAGCATCAGTACGGGGAACCGGGTCTTGTCCGCGCCCGGGGCGTCGTACTCCGGGGGAGTCCGGACGATCACCTGACCGGCGAGCTTCGAGTGGGAGCCGCGGAAGTACGTGCTGCGCGTGCCGTCACTGCCCGGGGTGAACCTGGCGCGGCCGGGTGGCGGGCCGGTCATGGTGGACGGGTTCTGCCCGGTGCCGGTCCCCAGCAGGTCGTCCCAGGAGGAGTAGAGGCCGTAGCTCCCGTTGATCCAGGTGGCCACCACGCAGATCGCGGTGAGCTGGCACAGGGCGATCATCACCAGCCGGGCCGGCCAGCGCACCCAGCCCGGCCGCGGGACCCGGTTCCACAGGAGCAGCGCGGCGAGCATGGCCAGCGCGGTGACGGCGATCAGCGTGACGAGGAACGACGTACTGGTCAGCTCCACTGCGCCGGCTCCTGACGTGCGGGACCATCTGACGGTTAAGGGCGAATAATGACGGATAATCCCTGAAATTTACGGCGCAACGCCGCCCCGGGGAGGGGCAGCGGACGGCAGCGGGCCCCGTGTCGGGAGCGCGCGGCAAGGTGCCCGCCCGGCCGCCCCGGCCGCCCCGGTCCAGCGGTCCCGCAGGTCCGGGCCTCGGGCCTGGGGTAGATTCACCGCCTGTTCACCGGCACGACACCGGGGCTTTCGTGGCGCCGATGTCGTATGCGGCATGATCGACGGGGATATGCGGAATACGCCGAAAAAGACGAATCGCCGGATTCACTCCGGAGTACGGCCGCGGGTGGCGGCCCCGATGGCTCCGGCGCGCGCGGCGTACCAGGTCAAGCTGCTGGTCGATCCGGACCACGTGCTGGACGCCGAGGGCCTGCCCACGGACGCGGCGGCCGCCGCCCTGTCGCTCGGCGCACCCGGACGCGTCGAGGTCGCCCAGTACGTGGACGACGCCGGGCAGAGCCTGAACGGGCAGGGCTGGATCGTCCGCATCCGCCGCCACGACGACGAGAACCGGATCCGCCTCGCCTACAAGGCCCGGTTCGAGATCGAGGGCGACGGGTCGGAGCCGGCGGCCGTGCGGCGGGTCATGGACCGGGCGCGCCTGCACAACTTCGGAGCCGGCGACGGGAACTACACCGTTCAGGTGAATCTCAGCCACACCCGCGCCACCCTCGACTTCACCAACAAGAAGTGCCGCCCGGTGCCGGGTCTGGCCCCCGGCGAGCTCCCCGGACTCGACCTCTCGCGCGCCCTCGTCCTGGACCGGCTCCCGGGGAAGCTGGCCAAGTGGGGTGCGAAACCGGTCGGTTGGGCGCAGTCCGTCACCGCTTCGTCCCGTCTCCACGGTCCCGTGCGGCAGGCCAACTATCCTGGCCGCATGTTCGACCACGCGTTGGAGACACAAGTCAGCCGGCTGCGCACCGCGACCGGCGAGCTGACCTGGTTCACCGAGATCACCGCCAAGGCGCACACCCTGCGGGAAGCCGTCGAACTTCGCTCCGGCCTGATGGGCAAGCTCCGGGCCGAGGGCTGGCTGCTGGAGCGCGACGCCTTCAAGACCGACCTCGTCCTCGGCCGGTGAAGGCGTCCGAGACGGGGCCGATACCCGGCCCGGTCCGCGTGGCCCACCTGGCCGACCTGCACATCGGTTCCGTGCTGCGCGGACTGGCCGACTACCCCGGGGCGCCCGCGATAGACCCGCGCGAGGCCCCGTACGAGGCCCTGCGCGCGGCCGTGCTCCACATAGTCGAAGGCGGCTACGACGCGGTGCTCATCGCCGGGGACGTCTTCGACCGCCGCCACGCCGACGGCCGGGCACTGGCCGCCTGCCAGGACGCGCTCGACGCCTTCCACGAAGCCGGGCTGTACACGGCGGTGGTCTCGGGCAACCACGACGCGCAGACCCCGCTCCCGCACAAACTGCACCTCCCGCCGTCCGTGCGCTGGTTCGGCGCCGACGCCCCCGAGTCGGTGTCCTGGCCCGCCCTCGGCATCACCGTCCACGGCCAGTCGGTCGGGGACCCCGACGAGCGGCGCGACCTCGCCGCCGGATACCCGGGCCGGGTCCCCGGCACCGTCAACATGGGGCTCCTGCACACCAGCCTGCACGGGGCCTGGAGCCGCCGGATCTGCGCGCCGACCGCACCCGGGACGCTGGAGCGCGCCGGGTACGACTACTGGGCGCTCGGCCACGTCCACCACCGGCTGATCCCGGGCACGGGCGCCTTCGCCGTGTACCCGGGCAACCCGCACGCGCGCGGCCCCGGGGAGCCGGGCGGCCGCGGCTTCACCGAGCTCCTCGTCGATGTGGACGCCGCCCTCGGCACGGATCCCGAAGACGCCGACGGCGCACGCGCCGCGATCGCGATCCGGCAGGTGGACACCGCCCCGGTGCGCTACGAGACCCTGCACCTTCCGTACGGGGCGAGCGCCGAGGCCGAACTGCCGGACCGGTTCGCCCGGGTCCCGCAGCCGCCCGCCGGCGGCGCCGTCGTCTGGACCCTCAGCGCCGCCACCCCGCCCGAGCTCCTGCACGCGGCCCGCGCCCTGGCCGGCCCGGCCGCCATGGTCTGCCCCGCCGAGGTCCCGGCCGCCTG
>NZ_JAGGOW010000007.1 GCF_018614135.1 Streptomyces sp. ISL-66 | reverse complement strand
CGTGCGGACCGATCCGGCCCGGGCCAGCGCCTGCAACGCCGGGTGCCCGGCCCCGTACGGCACGGGGATCGCCCCGGGCTCGGGCAGGCCCGGCAGCCCCGGCGGCGAAGCCGCCCAGCGCAGCAGCCGCTCCCGCCCGGATCCCGGCCCGGGCCCGTCGTCCAGTACGTCGAGCAGCGCGTGCTCGGCGAAGCCCGCCAAGGCGAACTCCAGCCGTACGGCCGCCGCCTCCGCCGGGTCCTCGCACTCCGCGGCGGCCCGCCCGGCCCGGTACAGCTGGTGGGAGCGGAACCGCAGTTGCGCCGTGTCCAGCTGCGCCTGCCGCGCCTCGGTGACGTCCTGGAACAGCAGGCCGACCCCGAGCGGTACGGGCTCCTCCGCGAGCGGCGAGGCGAGGCGCAGGAACCCGCACCGCCAGCACCGGCGCCGCACGCCCTCGGGGGTGCGCACGGACACCCACAGCTCCACGGGGGCCGGGGGCGCGCCCTCCGCCAGTACGTGCTGCAGGGCCCCCTCCAGCTCTTCCACGCCCTGCTCCAGTAGCTCTCCGAGCGGCCGGCCGAGCAGCGCACCGCGCCCGGAGCCGAAGGCGCGGGCGGCGTGCGCGTTGACGACGGCCGGGCGCAGGTCCACGTCGACGAGCACGACGCCCCAGGAGGCGTCCTCCATCAGCGACTCGCTCAGCGCGATGGAGCGCTCCAGATCGATCTGCGCGTGCACCTCGCTGAACGCGCAGTACACCCCGGCCGGTTTCCCGTCCGCGCCCGGCACTCCGGCGGACTGGGTCCGTACGAGGACGCGCCCGCCGTCCTTGGTCAGCAGCGCGAACTCGTGCACCTGGCGCCCCGGCACCTCCTGGGCGGCCATGAGCCTGTCCTGCACGTCCTGCGCGTCGGCGGCCCGTACGGCCCACCCCGCGAAGCCCTTGCGGCCGACGGCCTCCGCCGCCGACCAGCCGAGGATCCGCTCGGCCTCGCGGTTCCAGTGGGTGATCACGCCGTAGCCGTCGAACGCGCACAAGGCGGCGTCCATCCCGTCCAGCAACGCTGCGAGCAGATCGTCGGCGGTCTCGCTACGCCCGGAAGCAGTCACCTGGGCCCCCTGCAGGTGTTCGCGTGTGCGGCACGTCATGCAATTGAACTGGAACGTGACGCAGCCCACACCCGCTTCCTGCAATCCTCCCGGTTTGTCCTGACCTGAAATTCGCTTGAGCGGCGTCCGTGAGGGTGCCTACAGTGGCAGCACACTGAAAGGAGGTGATCCCGGAAATGTATGAAATCCGGACGCGTGAGGTGACTGCGGGCTAAGCGCCCGTCGTCGCACGCACCCAGTGCGGTGCCTGGCGGGATGCCTGGCGCCAATCCACAGCAGTCACCCGACCCGCGGGCTCGCCGGTACGTCCGGCCGGCTTCTCCCACTGCAGGGGAGAGACCAGAGCCCGCGGGTCGCCTGCGTTCCCGGCCCGCCGGGGCCCTCCCCTCCCGTCATAACGGCGCGGCTATGGGCAGAGGCGTTCCACGCGCCACTTCCCGGCCTCCAGGACGTACTTCAGGCGGTCGTGCAGACGGTTCTCGTGGCCCTGCCAGAACTCCATCGCGTCCGGGACCACCCGGATGCCGCCCCACTGGGGCGGGACCGGGACCTGTTCGCCCTCCGGGTAGCGGGCCTCCAGCTCCGCGTAGCGGCGGTCCAGTTCTTCGCGTGAGGCGATGACCGCCGACTGCTCGCTGGCCCAGGCGCCCAGCTGGGAGCCGTGGGGGCGGGAGCGGAAGTACGCGGCCGTCTCGTCGCGGCCGATGCGCGCGGCCGTGCCGGTCACGACGACCTGGCGGGCGATCGGATGCCAGGGGAAGAGCAGGGAGACGAAGGGGTTCGCGTCGATCTCGCGGCCCTTGCGGGAACCGTAGTTCGTGAAGAAGACGAAGCCGCGCGCGTCGAACTGCTTCAGCAGCACCGTGCGGGAGCTGGGGCGCCCGTCGGGCGTCGCCGTCGAGACGACCATGGCGTTCGCCTCGAAGACGTTCGCCACGGCCGCGTCCTCGAACCAGTGGGCGAACTGGCCCATGGGGTCCTCGGCGAGGCTCTCCTCGGCGACGAGGTGGGAGCGGTACTGCTTGCGCATGACGGCTGGGTCCAGGTGCTGATCGGTCACGCGGCCATCCTGCCGCAGCAGGGCGGATCCGAGTGTGCCGTATGTCACGCTTCCCCGAGCCATGGGGAACGGACAAAATCTTGGGGCCGGTCCGACGGTCCCGCACGGGTGACCATCGGCCGTTCCGGGCATCAACGGGGATGACCGCGCCGGACCGCGAATCACGCCGGGAGCCGCGCGTGTTCGCACTATTTGAGGAGCCGCCTGATGTCCGACTTCGTACCCGGGCTCGAAGGAGTCATCGCGTTCGAGACGGAGATCGCCGAACCCGACAAGGAGGGTGGGTCTCTGCGCTACCGGGGCGTCGACATCGAAGACCTCGTGGGCCACGTCTCCTTCGGGAACGTATGGGGTCTGCTGGTCGACGGTGCCTTCAACCCCGGCCTGCCGGCCGCCGAGCCCTTCCCCATCCCCGTCCACTCCGGTGACATCCGGGTGGACGTGCAGTCCGCACTCGCCATGCTCGCCCCCGTGTGGGGTCTCAAACCGCTCCTCGACATCGACGAGCGGACCGCCCGCGACGACCTGGCGCGCGCGGCCGTGATGGCCCTGTCGTACGTCGCCCAGTCCGCCCGCGGCCAGGGCCGGCCGATGGTCCCGCAGAGCGAGATCGACAAGGCCGAGTCCGTGGTCGAGCGGTTCATGATCCGCTGGCGGGGCGAGCCGGACCCGCGTCACGTCAAGGCCGTCGACGCGTACTGGACCTCGGCCGCCGAGCACGGGATGAACGCCTCCACCTTCACCGCGCGCGTCATCGCCTCCACCGGCGCCGACGTCGCGGCCGCCCTGTCGGGCGCGGTCGGGGCCATGTCGGGGCCGCTGCACGGCGGGGCGCCGTCCCGCGTCCTCGGCATGATCGAGGAGATCGAGCGCTCGGGCGACGCCACGGCCTACGTGAAGTCAGCGCTGGACAAGGGCGAGCGGCTGATGGGCTTCGGCCACCGGGTCTACCGCGCCGAGGACCCGCGCGCCCGCGTGCTGCGGCGCACGGCCAAGGAGCTGAACGCGCCCCGCTACGAGGTGGCGGCCGCGCTGGAGAAGGCCGCCCTGCAGGAACTGCACGAGCGCCGCCCCGACCGGGTGCTCGCGACCAACGTGGAGTTCTGGGCCGCGATCATGCTGGACTTCGCGGAGGTCCCGGCGCACATGTTCACCTCCATGTTCACGTGTGCCCGTACCGCCGGCTGGTCGGCGCACATCCTGGAGCAGAAGCGCACGGGCCGCCTGGTCCGTCCGTCGGCCCGCTACACCGGTCCGGGCGTGCGCAACCCGCACGAGATCGCCGGCTACGCCGACATGGCCGAGACCGCCTGACACGGGCCCGGCCGATCCGGCACGGCGGCATCGGCCGGCACCGCACGGGCCCGCCGCACGGGGCCACCGCACCGGGCCGCCGCACGCCACACGGGCGCCGCATCCCTCCGGGGGTGCGGCGCCCGTGGCGCGTTCACGGCGTGAGGGTCGCGTCCAGGATCCGGGCCCACTGGGCGACAACGCGCGCCCGGCGGGCGGTGTCGTCGGTGATGACGTTGGCCAGGCCCAGGCCGCGGGCCATGTCGAGCAGGCCCTGCACGGTCTCCCGTACGCCGGGGACGGACTCGTCCGCGCCGAGCAGCTCCACGGCGATGCGGTGGGTCTCGCGGCCCAGGCGGGCCTCCAGCTCCGCCACGCGGGGCCGCAGTTGCTCCTCGTGGGAGGCGGCGACCCACAGCTGGAGGGCGGCGCGGAACATCGGGCCGGTGTACATGTCGATGAGCGCGGCGACGACGTCGGCGCGGGCGGCGCCCGCCGCGCCGTGCGGGAACAGGTCCCGCACGGCGGCGGAGCGTTCCTCGGCCATGTACTCGACGGCGGCCGTGAAGAGTTCCTCGCGGGTGCGGAAGTGGTGCTGGGCGGCCCCGCGCGAGACTCCGGCGCGCTCGGCGACGACGGAGACGGTGGAACGGGCCCAGCCCTGTTCGGCGAGGCAGGCGACGGCGGCCTCCAGCAGGTGGCGGCGGGTGACCCGGCTGCGGGCCTGCTTGGGGCCGCTCACCGCGGTCAGTGCAGCCATGACGGGTCCCGGCGCTCGAAGCGGGCGGTGATGCCCTCGCGGGCCTCGGCGGAGGCGAAGTGGCGGGCGGACAGCTCGGTGAGTGCGGCTCCGTCCCGTTCCAGGGCCGTCCTCACCCCTGCGGTGACCAGCCGTTTCGTCGCGGCGAGCGCCAGCGGTCCGGCCTTGGCCAGGCCCGCGAGGACGGGGGCGAGGATCTCGTCCACGTCCTCTCCGTGGAGGGTCAGCAGGCCGATCCGGGCCGCTTCGGCGGCGTCGAAGGCCTCGGCGGTCAGGAAGTAGCGGGCGGCGGCGCGCGGGTCCAGGCGCGGGAGCAGCGGCGCGGAGATGACGGCGGGGACGACGCCGAGGTGGGTCTCGGTGAAGGCGTAGGTGGACCCGGGCCCGGCGGCGGCGATGTCGCAGACTCCGAGCAGCCCGAGTCCGCCGGCCCGGACGTGTCCGGTGACGCGGGCGACGACCGGCAGCGGCAGATCGTTGATCTCCCGGAGCAGGGCCAGGAAGTCGGCCGGGTCGCACGGGGACTTGAGGTCGGCGCCGGCGCAGAAGGTGTTGCCGGCGTGGGTGAGGACGACGGCCCGCGCGGCCGGGGCGGCGGCGGCCTCGGCGAGGGCGGCGCGCAGTTGCGCGACGAGGTCGGCGGAGAGCGCGTTGCGGTTGGCCGGGGAGTCCAGAGTGAGCGTGGTGAGGGGCGCTCGCGCGGCGTGGACCAGTGGGGGCATGTCTCCTCCGGAGGGGGTGGTTCGGTCGGCAGTATCCCCTGCGGGGAGGGTATGCGGGTCGCCTGCGGCGGGGGTTCGGTGGGGCTCGGTGGGGGCCGCTGCGCAGATCCAGGAGCTCCGCCCCGGACCCCCCCGCTCCGCAGACGCCGGCGGGGCTGAAATTGCCCTGCGGGCAATCCGGCCCCGCCGGACCGGCTCGGTCAGTACGACTTGGGCAGGCCCAGGGTCTGGTGGGAGATGAAGTTCAGGATCATCTCGCGGCTGACGGGGGCGATGCGGGCGACCCTGGAGGCGACGATGAGGGCGGCCAGGCCGTACTCGCGGGTGAGGCCGTTGCCGCCCAGGGTGTGGACGGCCTGGTCGACCGCCCGTACGCAGGCCTCGCCGGCCGCGTACTTGGCCATGTTCGCGGCTTCGCCCGCGCCCATGTCGTCGCCCGCGTCGTAGAGCCGGGCGGCCTTCTGCATCATCAGGCGGGCGAGTTCCAGCTCGATGTGCGCGGTGGCCAGCGGGTGGGCGATGGCCTGGTGGGCGCCGATGGGCTCCTTCCAGACCTGGCGGGTCTTGGCGTAGTCGACGGCCTTGGCCAGGGCGTAGCGGCCCATGCCGATGGCGAAGGCGGCGGTCATGACGCGCTCGGGGTTGAGGCCGGCGAAGAGCTGGAGCAGGCCCGCGTCCTCGTCGCCGACCAGGGCGGAGGAGGGGAGGCGGACCTCGTCCAGGACGAGTTCGAACTGCTTCTCCGCCGCCTGGAGTTCCATGTCGATGACGGAGCGGGTGAAGCCGGGGGTGTCGCGCGGGACGATGAACAGGCAGGGCTTGAGGCGGCCGGTCCTGGCGTCCTCGGTGCGGCCGACTATGAGGGTGGCGTCGGCGATGTCCACGCCGGAGATGAAGACCTTGCGGCCGGTGAGCACCCATGCGTCGCCGTCCCGGCGGGCGGTGGTCGTGATGCGGTGGGAGTTGGATCCGGCGTCGGGTTCGGTGATGCCGAAGGCCATGGTGCGGGTGCCGTCGGCGAGGCCGGGGAGCCAGGCACGCTTCTGGGCCTCGGTGCCGAAGCGGGCGATGACAGTGCCGCAGATGGCGGGTGAGACGACCATCATCAGGAGGGGACAGCCCGCTGCGCCGAGCTCCTCCAGGACGATGGAGAGCTCGGCGATGCCCCCGCCTCCGCCGCCGTATTCCTCCGGGAGGTTGACCCCGAGGTAGCCGAGCTTGGCGGCGTCCGCCCACAGCTCGTCGGGGTGGCCGCCCTCGCGGGCGACGCGGGCGAGGTACTCGCGGCCGTAGCGCCGCCCGAGGGCGGCGACGGCGGCGCGCAGGGCCTTGTGCTCCTCGGATTCCACAACTGTGCTGCTCATGCGGGCGGTTCCTCCTGGACGACGGCGAGCAGGGCGCCGACTTCGACCTGTTGGCCGGTGACGGCGTGGAGCGCGGTGAGCGTGCCGGAGGCGGGCGCGAGGATGCGGTGCTCCATCTTCATGGCCTCCAGCCAGAGCAGGGGCTGCCCGGCGGTGACGGCGGTGCCGGGGGCGAGGCCCTCGGCGACGCGGACGACGGTGCCGGGCATGGGGGCGAGCAGGGAGCCCGGTTCGGTGCGGTCCTGGGGGTCCGCGAACCGGGGTACGGGGGTCAGTGTGTGGGCGCCGCCGTGCGCGGAGTCCACGTAGATCTCGGCGGGCCCGGCGCTGTTCGAATGATGTTTCACGTGGAACACGCGGCGGACGCCCTCGATTTCGAGGGTGACCAGTTCCGGCGTGACGGCCAGGACGCGGACTCCGGGCCGGTCCACGAGTTCGGGGGGCCCGCTGCGGGCCGGGCGGTAGCGGACCTCGTACGCGGCGCCGTCGGCCGAGCCCGGCACGGCGTAGCGGCGGGTCTGGGGCTGGGAGCGGAGGTTGCGCCAGCCGCCGAGGCGGGCTGCCAGCGGGGCGTCCGGCGCGGGGCAGGCCTCGGCGAGTGCGGCGGCCACCGCGGCGGTCGCGGGGGCCGTGTCGTCCGGGGCGCCTTCGGTGAGGGCGGCCAGGTGGCGTTCGTAGAAGCCGGTGTCGAGCCGCGCGGCCGCGAACTCCGGGTGCCGCAGGGACCGTACGAGGAGTTCGCGGTTGGTGGTGAGCCCGTGGATCCGGGCTCCGGCGAGGGCGGCGGCGAGGGCGCGGACGGCCTCGGCGCGGGTCGGGGCGTGGGCGACGACCTTGGCGAGCATCGGGTCGTAGTGGACGGAGACGGTGTCCCCGTCGGTGAACCCGGTGTCCACGCGGACCTCGCCGGGGATGGCGAGGGTGCGCAGGACCCCGGTCTGCGGTCGCCAGTCGCGGACGGGGTCCTCGGCGTAGAGGCGGGCCTCGACGGCGTGCCCGGCGGGCCGCGGCGGGGTCGTCGGCAGGGCCGCGCCCTCGGCGATCCGCAGCTGGAGCGCGACGAGGTCGATCCCGAAGACGGCCTCGGTGACGGGGTGTTCCACTTGGAGGCGGGTGTTCATCTCCAGGAAGTACGGCCGCCCGTCGGCGGTGACGAGGAACTCCACGGTGCCCGCACCCTCGTACGAGACCGCGCGCGCGGCGGCCGTCGCCGCCTCGTGCAGGCTCGCGCGCAGGGCTTCGGGCAGGCCGGGCGCCGGGGCCTCTTCGATGACCTTCTGGTGGCGCCGCTGGAGGGAGCAGTCGCGGGTGCCGAGCGCCCAGACGGTGCCGTGGGAGTCGGCGAGGATCTGTACCTCGACGTGGCGGGCCCGCTCGACGTAGGGCTCGGCGAAGACCTCGCCGTCGCCGAAGGCGGAGCGCGCCTCGGCGGAGGCGGCCTCCAGCTCCTCCTTGAGCGCGTCCAGGTCCCGTACGACCCGCATCCCGCGGCCTCCGCCGCCGGCCGCCGCCTTCAGGAGCAGGGGGAGGTCGGCGGAGGTGGCCTCGTGCGGGTCGACGGGGTCGAGGAGCGGGACGCCGGCGGCCCGCATGAGCTCCTTGGCCCGCGTCTTGGAGGCCATGGCCTCGATGGCGGCCGGCGGCGGGCCGACCCAGGTGAGCCCGGCGGCCCGCACCGCGCGGGCGAAGTCCGCGTTCTCGGAGAGGAATCCGTAGCCGGGGTGGACGGCGTCGGCGCCCGCCGCGAGGGCGGCACCGATGACCAGGTCACCGCGCAGGTAGGTGTCGGCGGGGGCCGCGCCGGGCAGCCGTACGGCCGCGTCGGCCGCGCGGACGTGCAGGGCGTCGGCGTCGGGGTCGGAGTGGACGGCGACGGTGTCCAGGCCCAGGGCGCGGGCGGTGCGGAAGACGCGGACGGCGATCTCGCCGCGGTTGGCGACGAGGAGGGAGGTCAGGTTCGTCATGTGCGGGCTCACATCCGGAAGACGCCGAAGCCGCCACGGGCGCCCTCGACGGGGGCGTTGTGGACGGCCGACAGGCACAGGCCGAGGACGGTGCGGGTGTCGCGCGGGTCGATGACGCCGTCGTCGTACAGCCGCCCGGACAGGAACATCGGCAGGGACTCGGACTCGATCTGCGCCTCCACGAAGGCGCGCATGCCGGCGTCGGCGTCGTCGTCGTAGGGCTGGCCCTTCGCGGCCGCGGACTGGCGGGCCACGATGGACAGCACCCCGGCGAGCTGCGCCGGGCCCATGACGGCGGACTTGGCGCTGGGCCACGCGAAGAGGAAACGGGGCTCGTAGGCGCGGCCGCACATGCCGTAGTGGCCGGCTCCGTAGCTGGCGCCGATGAGGACGGAGAGGTGCGGGACCTTCGAGTTCGACACCGCGTTGATCATCATCGAGCCGTGCTTGATGATGCCGCCCTGCTCGTACTCCTTGCCGACCATGTAGCCGGTGGTGTTGTGGAGGAAGAGCAGCGGGATGTCCCGTTGGTTGGCGAGCTGGATGAACTGGGCGGCCTTCTGCGACTCCGCGCTGAACAGCACCCCCTGGGCGTTGGCGAGGATGCCGACCGGATAGCCGTGGAGGGTGGCCCAGCCGGTGACGAGGCTGGTGCCGTAGAGGGGCTTGAACTCGTCGAAGTCGGAGGCGTCGACGATGCGGGCGATGACCTCGCGGGGGTCGAAGGGGGTCTTGAGGTCGGCCGGGACGATGCCGAGGAGTTCTTCGGGGTCGTGGAGCGGTTCCTCGGCCGGGCGCGGCTCGGGGTGCGCCCTGCGGTGGTTGAGGCGGGCGACGACGCGACGGGCCTGGCGGATGGCGTCGTGCTCGTCGAGGGCGTAGTGGTCGGCGAGTCCGGAGGTCCGGGCGTGCATGTCGGCTCCGCCGAGGGACTCGTCGTCGCTCTCCTCGCCGGTGGCCATCTTGACCAGCGGCGGACCACCGAGGAACACCTTGGAGCGGTCCTTGATCATGATGGTGTGGTCGGACATGCCGGGGACGTACGCGCCGCCGGCGGTGGAATTGCCGAAGACGACGGCGATGGTGGGGATGCCATCGGCCGAAAGCCGGGTGATGTCCCGGAAGATGGCGCCGCCCGGGATGAAGATCTCCTTTTGGGAGGGGAGATCGGCGCCGCCGGATTCGACGAGGCTGATGCAGGGAAGCCGGTTCTGGCGGGCGATCTCGTTGGCCCGCAGGGCCTTCTTCAGCGTCCAGGGGTTGGAGGCGCCGCCGCGGACGGTGGGGTCGTTGGCCGTGACCAGGCATGCGACGCCCTCGACCGTGCCGATGCCGGTGACCATGGAGGCGCCGACCGGGTAATCGCTCCCCCAGGCGGCGAGCGGCGACAGCTCCAGGAAGGGCGTGTCCGGGTCGAGGAGCAGCTCGATGCGTTCCCTCGCCAGGAGCTTGCCGCGGCCCCGGTGGCGGGCGGTGTACTTCTCGCCACCGCCGAGCAGGGCCGCCGCATGCGCGGAGTCGAGCTCGGCGAGGCGGTCGAGGGCGGCGGTACGGGCCTGCGCGTGCTCGGGGGCGAGCGGGTCGACGGCGGTCTTGAGGCGGGTCACGGAGTCCCCTCGGGGGTGGTGGTCTCGGGGAGCGGGGGCCGGGGGCCGGCCGGGGTGGTGGCCTCAGCGAGCCGGTACCCGGCGGGGGTGGGCGGCCGGGCTCCGGCCGGGGGTGCGGGGTCGAGCAGGTGGACCGGGATGTCGAGGTGGCGGGAGCGGAGCCATTCGCCGAGCGCCTTGGCCTGGGGGTCGAAGCGGTGGCCGGAGGCGACGCCGGCGCCCAGGATGCCGGCGACGGTGAAGTTGAGGGAGCGGAGGTTCGCCAGGACGTGGCGGGTCACTTCCAGCGGGGCGGTCTCGGGGAGCAGGGCCTTGAAGGCGTCGACGGTGAGGGTGTCGTGGAGCCAGTCCCAGGCTTCGTCGGACTCGGCCCATACGCCGACGTTGGCGTCGCCGCCCTTGTCGCCGCTGCGGGCTCCGGCCAGGGTTCCCAGGGGGGCCCGGCGGGTGGGCCCTGCCGGTGGCGGTGACGGTGGCGGTGACGGTGGCGGTGGCGGTGGCGGTGGCGGTGGCGGTGACGGTGGCGGTGACGGTGGCGGTGGCGGTGACGGTGGCCCTGCCGGTGGCGGTGGGGCGGGGTCCGGGGGCCCTGCGGGGCTCTCCCCCACCCCGCCCCTTCCCGAAACCGGGGGCGTTGCCCCTGGACCCCCGGGGCCGGGCCGCGCCCCGACCCCTGCGGGGGCTCCGCCCCCGGACCCCCGCGCCTCGAACGCCGGCGGGGCTGATATCAGGGACGGAACTTCGGCCATCGACACGCGGGTGCCGTCCGGGAGGGCTGCCGTGTGGGGGACCTCGGTGGTCGGGATCAGGGACGAGGCGAAGATCCCGTACGGCTGGGCCGGGGTCGGGGGGGCCGTGACGTGGAAACCCGGGTAGCTGGCGAGCGCGAGCTCGATCGCCGCCGAGGTCAGGGCCCGGCCGACCAGGTCCGGGGACGGGTCCCGGACGACCAGCCGGAGCAGCGCGCTCGCCGTTTCCTCCGTGTCCGCGTCCTCGTGGTCCGTACGGGCCAGCGTCCAGGCGACGGAGGCCACCGGGGCCAGGAGCGGGGCCAACTGCTGCTTGACCAAGGCCGACTTCGCCTCGATGTCCAGGCCCGTCAGGACGAAGACCACCTCGTTGCGCCAGCCCCCGATCCGGGTCACGCCCACCTTGAGGGTTCCGGGCGGGGCCTCCCCCCGGACGCCGGAGACCGCCACCCGGTCCGGACCGGCATCCGCCAGCCGGAGCGTGTCCAGGCGGGCCGTCACGTCGGGGCCGAGGTAGCGGACGCCCTGGGTCTCGTAGAGGAGTTGGGCCGTGACCGTGCCGACCGAGACGACCCCGCCCGTACCCGGGTGCTTCGTGATGACCGAGGAGCCGTCCGCGGAGACCTCCGCCAGTGGGAAGCCCGGCCGGGTCACGTCGTGCCGCGCGAAGAAGGCGTAGTTGCCGCCGGTCGCCTGCGTCCCGCATTCGAGGATGTGGCCCGCCACCACCGCTCCCGCCAGCCGGTCGTACGCGTCCGGCGCCCAGTCGAACCACCACGCGGCCGGCCCGCTCACCAGTGCCGCGTCCGTGACCCGCCCGGTCACCACGACGTCCGCGCCCGCCCGCAGACAGGCGGTGATGCCGGCGCCGCCGAGATAGGCGTTCGCCGTCAGGGCACCGGTCAAGGCCCCCGTCAGCTCACTCCCCAGGTCCCCGGTCGGGGCGCGCAGCAGGTCGTCGCCTTCTACGTGGGCGACCGCGATCGGAAGGGACAGCTTCACGGCGAGCGCCCGGATCGCGGCGGCCAGTCCCGCCGGGTTCAGGCCGCCCGCGTTCGCGACGATCCGTACGCCGCGTTCGTGCGCGAGCCCGAGGCACTCCTCCAGCTGGCGCAGGAACGTCTTCGCGTAGCCGAGGCCGGGGTCCTTCAGCCGGTCTCGGCCCAGGATCAGCATGGTCAGCTCGGCCAGGTAGTCCCCGGTGACCACGTCGAGCGGGCCACCGGTCAGCATCTCCCGGAGCGCGCCGAAGCGGTCCCCGTAGAAGCCCGACGCGTTGCCGATCCGCAGCGGGCGCCGGGTCATCGCGCGGCCCCCGGCTCGCGGCCGGGCCCGGCGGGGCCCGCGAAGGCCTGGGCGATGTCGAGCCAGCGGTCGGCGTCGGGGCCGGTGGCCGTCAGGGCCAGGTCGGCGCGGTGCGCCCGCTGGGTCACCAGCAGGCAGAAGTCGAGCGCCGGTCCGGTGATGCGCTGCGGCGCGTCCTCGGGACCGTACGTCCACACCTCCCCGCGGGCCCCCGGAGCGGCCAGCTCCACCCGGAACTCCCCCGCCGGCGCCGTGAGTCCCCGTACCGCGTACGCGTAGTCGCGCGCCCGCACCCCGATCCGCGCCACGTGCCTCAGCCGCGCCGTCGGGACGCGGCGCACGCCGAGGGCGTCGGCCACGTCCTGGCCGTGCGCCCAGGTCTCCATCAGGCGGGCGCTCGCCATCGACGCGGCCTTCATCGGCGGCCCGTACCAGGGGAACTTGGCCTCGGGCGAGGCCGAAGCGAGCGCCCCGTCGAGGGCGGCGCGGCCGGCCCGCCAGCGGGCCAGCAGTTCGGCGGGGGCCAGCGCGGCGCCCTCCTCGGCGCCGGCGTCGACGAAGGAGTCGGGGGCCTTGAGGGCCTCCTCGACCAGCCCCGCGAAGGCGTCGGCGTCGGTCAGGGAGAGCAGCGAGGCCCGGTCGGTCCAGTGCAGGTGGGCGACCTGGTGGGCGAGGCTCCAGCCGGGCGCGGGCGTGGGCTTGGCCCAGTCACTGGCGGGCAACTCACCGACGAGCGCGTCCAGTTCCCGGCCCTCCTCGCGGAGATCGGTGAAGACGGCGACAGCGGACGGATCGGGCACGGGTGCGCTCCCCTTCTCGGCGTGGAGGGAAGAGTGGCACCAGCGGCTAAAACAATCAAGCGTGCTTGCATTTATTTTCGCCGACGGATACCCGTGGAGGCCGACCGCCGACCGCCGCTGAATCCGGCCCGGCCCGGCCCGGATCCGGCCCGGTCCGCCCCACTCCCCGAGTCCTTCGGGCGGGCTTCCGGGTCGCGCGCGCCCTTGGCTTGAACTCCCCCTGGACCAGGGCGCGTCGACACGGCGTCGGTATAGCGTCATCGCCGGCGAAGCGGTCCTGAGGCTGGAGTGGCATGAACAGCGATGTCCCGGTTCCCCGGCCCCCGGCCTCCGCGGATCGAGCCCCCGGGAATCAAGCCGCCGTACTCCGCCTCCGCGTCCCGCCGCGGCGCGTCTGCGAGCGGACCGCGCCCATGCTCGCCGCGATGACCAGGGCGATGGCCGCGGCGTCCAGCGCCGACAGCGCCTGGTTCAGTACGAGGAAACCCGCGGTCGCGGCGATCGCCGGCTCCAGGCTCATGAGGATCGCGAACGTCGGCGCCGGCAGCCGGCGCAGGGCCAGCAGTTCCAGCGTGTAGGGCAGCACCGAGGACAGGACCGCGACGCCCACGCCGAGGGCCAGGGTGCCGGGGAGCAGGAGCGCCGAGCCCGCCTCGATCACGCCGAGCGGGAGCGAGAGCACGGCCGCCACGGCCATCGCCAGCGCCAGGCCGTCCGCCTGCGGGAACCGCCGCCCGGTCCGCGCGCTGAAGACGATGTACGCCGCCCACATGCCGCCCGCGCCGAGCGCGTACGCCGCGCCCAGCGGGTCGAGGCCGCCGAAGCCGCCTCCGCCGTGGGTGGAGAGGAGTACGACGCCGGCCAGGGCCAGCCCGGCCCACAGCAGGTTCATCAGGCGGCGGGACACGGCGACGGACAGCACGAGCGGGCCCAGCACCTCGAGGGTGACGGCGGGGCCGAGCGGGATGCGGTCGATGGCCTGGTAGAAGAGCCCGTTCATCCCGGCCATGGTCACGCCGAACCACACCACGGTGGTCCAGTCCGCGCGGGAGTACCCGCGCACCTTGGGCCGGCATATGAGCAGCAGCACCAGCGCGGCCGCCGCGAGCCGCAGGGTGACCACGCCCGCCGCACCCGCCCTCGGCATGATCATGACCGCGAGGGCGGCACCGAACTGCACCGAGACCCCCGCCGTGACCACGAGCGCGACCGGACCGAAGCGGGCCCGCAGGGAACCGTCCACGGGCGGGAGCCCGGGAGCGGCCGCCGGGGCGGCGGATCCGGTCGGGGCGGGAGCCGGGGTGCCGGTGGCGGTGGCGGTGGCTGTGGCTGTGGCTGTGGGGATGGGGCAGGTCGGGGAGGCCGGTGAGGTGGGTGCGGGCATTTATCCAGATTAGGGGGTCCGTAAGGACCGGGCTTGCGTGTTTTGCCTTACATCGGCGTCGGCGGCGCCTCGGGCAGGGCTTCCGCCAGCGCCTCCGCCAGGTGACGGGCCCGGCCGCCGGACAGCTGCGCGATCTGGGTCCGGCAGGAGAACCCGTCCGCCAGCACCTCGGTACCGGGGGCGGCCGCGCGCAGCGACGGCAGCAGCTGTTCCTCGGCGCAGGCCACGGAGACCTCGTGGTGGCCCGGTTCGAAGCCGAAGTTCCCCGCGAGGCCGCAGCAGCCGCCGCTGAGGGCGCCGGTGAGGCCGGCGCGCTCGCGGAGCCGGCGGTCGGCGGCGTCGCCGAGGACGGCGTGCTGGTGGCAGTGGGTCTGCCCGGCGACCGGCCGGTCGAGGCGGGGCGGCCGCCAGTGCGGGGCGTACTCCTCCAGGGTCTCGGCGAAGGTCCGGACGGCGGCGGCGAGCCGGTGTGCGCGGGGGTCCTGCGGTAGGAGGGCGGGGAGGTCGGTGCGGAGCGCCGCCGCGCAGCTGGGTTCGAGGACGGTGACGGGCCCTCGCGGGTCGCCCACGGCGTCGAGGGTGCGGAGCAGGACCTTGCGGGCACGGTCGAGGCGGCCGGTGGAGACGTAGGTCAGCGCGCAGCAGACGGGGGTGGCCGGTACGCGGACCGCCAGTCCTGCGGCGTGCAGGACGCGGGCCGCGGCCCGGCCCGTCTCGGGGGCGAGGTGTTCCGTGAAGGTGTCCGGCCACAGCGTCACCGTCCGCGCCGAAAGATCCGGCCCGGCGCGGCGGGAGCCGACGCGGCGCCACCAGCGGGTGAAGGTTTCAGGTGCCAGCCGAGGCAGCGGACGGGCTCGCTCCAGGCCCGGGATCCGCAGGAATCGGCCCGCCGCGTTGACCACCCGGGCCAGCCGCAGGGCCGCGATCAGCCTCAGCCACGCCGGCAGCCCGCCCAGCGCGTAGTGCGACAGCGGCCGCAGCCGCCCGGACCAGTGGCGGTGGAGGAACTCCGCCTTGTACGAGGCCATGTCCACGCCCACCGGGCAGTCGCTGAGGCAGCCCTTGCAGCCCAGGCACAGGTCCAGCGCCTCGGCGACCTCCGCCGAGCGCCAGCCGTCCGTCACGATCTCCCCGGCGAGCATCTCGTGCAGCAGCCGGGCCCGGCCCCGCGTGGAGTGCCGTTCCTCGCCCGTGGCCCGGTACGACGGGCACATCACCCCCGGCCCGCCGACGTCCTCGGACCGGCACTTCGCCACGCCCACGCACCGCGCGACCTCGCCCGCGAAGGCCGAAGCCGGGAGCACGGCGAAGCGGAGGTTCTCGTCCAGGCGGGCCGGGCGGACTAGCATCCCCGGGTTCATGCCGCCCGCCGGGTCCCAGATCCCCTTGTAGGCCTCGAAGAGGGAGATCACCGCGGGCTCGTACATGCGCGGCAGCAGCTCCGCCCGCGCCTGCCCGTCCCCGTGCTCCCCCGACAGGGAGCCGCCGTGCGCCACCACCAGATCGGCCAGGGCCGAGGAGAAGGCGCGGAAGCGCGCCACGCCCGCCGCCGACACCAGGTCGAAGTCGATGCGCACGTGCACGCAGCCCTCGCCGAAGTGGCCGTACGGGGATCCCCGCAGCCCGTGCTCCGTCAGCAGCGCGCGGAATTCCCGCAGGTAGGCGCCGAGCCGGGTCGGTGGGACCGCGCAGTCCTCCCACCCCGGCCAGGCCATCGAGCCATCGGGCATCCGCGTCGCCGTGCCCGCCGCGTCCTCGCGGATCCGCCACAGGGCCCGCTGACCGGCCGGGTCGGTGACGAGCAGGCCGTCCAGCGCGTCCGCGTCCCGGAGCAGGGCGCGGGCCGCCCCCTCGTCCCGCATCTCCACGAACAGCCAGGCGCCGCCCCGCGGCAGACCCGGGGCCGCGTTCCCGACCAGATCCGCCGCCATGCCCTCCACCGTGAGCGGGCCGTGCGGGAGCAGCCCCGCCGCCGCGTCGGCCGCCGCGCTCTCGTCGGCGTACCCGAGCACCGCGAGCGCCGGTGCGCGCGGGACGTCGACCAGGCGCACCACCGCCTCGGTGACCACGCCGAGGGTGCCCTCGCTGCCACAGAACGCGCGGGCCGCCCGCACGCCCCGCTCCGGGAGCAGCGCGTCCAGCCCGCCGTAGCCGGAGATCCGCCGGGAGAAGCCGCCGGACATGCCGGTCCGCAGGACGGCCAGGTTCCCCGAGACCAGCTCCCGCAGGCCCGCCGGGGTGCCGGCCCAGCCGGTTCCGAGCCGGTGCGCCGCGCCCCCGTACGCCGTCACCGCGAGCTCCGCCACGTTGTCGGCGGTGGTTCCCCAGGCCACCGAGTGGGCCCCGCACGCGTTGTTGCCGATCATGCCGCCGAGCGTGCAACGGGAGTGCGTGGAGGGGTCCGGTCCGAAGGTCAGCCCGTGCGGGCGCGCCGCGTCCCGCAGCCGGTCGAGGACCAGGCCGGGCTGGACCACGGCGGTGCGGGCGGCCGGGTCCAGGGACAGGAGGGAGTTCATGTGCCGGGTCAGGTCCAGGACCACGCCGGTTCCGGTGGCCTGTCCGGCGATGGACGTGCCGCCGCCGCGCGGGACGACCGGTACGCCGGCTTCCGCGCACACGGCGAGCGCGGCGGCCACGTCGGCGGCGTCGTACGGGGCGACCACGCCGACCGGGACGCGGCGGTAGTTCGAGGCGTCCATGGTGGTCAGGGCCCGCGCGGCGGCGCCGAAGTCGACCTCGCCGCGCAGGTTCGCCCGCAATGTCCGTTCGAGTTCACCGGGTGCGCTCACACCGACACCTTGCCACCGCTCCCACGCGTCTCATCGGGTGGACGCGTCGCCGAGGCGTGGACGCGGACCGGATACGCTCGGTCCGTGGCCGAGATCCAGATTCCCGCTGACATCAAGCCCGCCGACGGACGCTTCGGCGCGGGCCCCTCCAAGGTGCGGACCGAGGCGCTGGACGCCCTCGCCGCCACCGGTACCTCCCTGCTCGGAACCTCCCACCGCCAGGCCCCGGTCAAGAACCTGGTCGGCTCGGTGCGTCAGGGCCTCCGGGACCTCTTCTCCCTCCCCGAGGGCTACGAGGTGATCCTGGGCAACGGCGGCTCCACCGCCTTCTGGGACATCGCGACCGCCGGTCTCATCGAGCGGAAGTCGCAGCACCTCACCTTCGGTGAGTTCTCCTCCAAGTTCGCCTCGGCCGCGAAGTCCGCGCCGTGGCTGGACGCGCCGTCCGTGATCTCCTCCGAGCCGGGTACGCACCCGGAGCCGGTGGCGGAGGCGGGCGTGGACGTGTACGCGTACACCCACAACGAGACCTCGACGGGTGTCGCGGCGCCGATCAAGCGCGTCGCGGGCGCCGACGCCGGTTCGCTCGTTCTGGTGGACGCGACCTCGGGCGCCGGCGGTCTGCCGGTGGACATCACCGAGACCGACGTCTACTACTTCGCCCCGCAGAAGTCCTTCGCCTCCGACGGCGGCCTGTGGCTGGCGGCGTTCTCCCCGGCGGCCCTGGAGCGCGCGGCCCGCGTGCACGCTTCCGGCCGGCACATCCCGGAGTTCTTCTCCCTGCCGACGGCGATCGACAACTCGCTGAAGAACCAGACGTACAACACCCCCGCGCTGGCCACCCTCTTCCTGCTGAACGAGCAGCTGGAGTGGATGAACAGCCAGGGCGGCCTCGAGTTCACGACGGGCCGTACGTCGGCCAGCGCGGCCCACCTGTACGGCTGGGCGGAGGCGTCGAAGTACGCCACCCCGTTCGTCGCGGACGCCGCCAAGCGCTCGGCCGTCATCGGCACGATCGACTTCTCGGACGACATCGACGCGGCAGCGGTCGCCAAGGTGCTGCGCGCCAACGGCATCGTGGACACCGAGCCGTACCGCAAGCTCGGCCGCAACCAGCTCCGCGTCGCGATGTTCCCGGCGATCGACCCGGCGGACGTGCAGGCACTGACCGCGTGCATCGACTTCGTCATCGAAAAGCTCTGACCCGACGACTGACCGACGACACGCTCCGATGCCCCCCAGCGACCTTTACGGCCGCTGGGGGGCATCGTCGTGTGTGGGTCAGCCGCCGTTCCAAGCGCCCCACTCGGCCACCTTCTCCCCGGTGAGCAGCTGTGCGATCTGCCAGCGCATCCCACCTCGGGAGCCCTTCACCAGCACGACGTCACCGGACCGCAGGTAGGTCTGGACGAACCGCGCGGCAGTCGCGTTGTCCCCGACCATCGCCACATCCGGTACGCCGGCCTCGCCGGCAGCCAGGGCCAATTGTTTGGCGAGGTGGCCGCCGACGGCTACCACGAGGTCGATGCCCTGTTCTGCGGCGAAGCGGCCGAGGTCGCGATGTTCGTCCACCGACTGCTCGCCCAGCTCCAGCATCTCGCCGAGGACGGCGATCCTGCGGCCCCGTTCGTCAGACACCCACGCCTCCGAGTACGACGCCGCGTCCGGCGTAGAACCGGTCCAGGTCCGCCCAGGGGACCGCCGCGTACTCCTGGGACCGGCCCGGGAACCCGGAGGGGTTGTGCAGCAGTACAGCGTGCTCTGTGAACCCGACCGCGAGGACCAGGTGGCCGCCCTTGCTCGTGGGTGCGGGATCCAGGGTGCGGATCGTCTTGTGGACCGACATCATCGCCAGGCCTCCCTCCGCGAGTGTTTCCCGGATGGTCTCGTGGTGCAGCACTGGCGCTGAGCGGGCATACAGGCCCCAGCGGGCAGTGGCGTACTCCGCGAACGGCTGATAGATCAGCCCCTTTACCGTGTCTCCTTGGCGGACGTACGCCCCTGCTTCACAGAGGTCTTTCACCAGCGGTACCGACGGCGGTACTGGGATCTTCAAGTGGTCGAGGACCATCCGCAGGCAGGCCACTCCACACATGCGGGGTGCCCAGAACGCATACTCCTGCGAGGAGTCGGCGCCGGACTTGGGCCACAAGGGATCGTCTGCCGCGCTGGTACCCGTGATGAACTCCGGTACGAGCGCGGCCGACTCCCACTGGGAGTAGTACGGGACGGGGTGCTTGATCGTGGAGCCGGTCATGCCTCCACAGTCTGGCCTACGGGAGGTAGCCGGGCTTGGTGAACGCGGTCCGGACAATGTGCTGAATCAGGTCCGGGTACGCGATGCCACCCGCGCGGGCCATCGTCGCCAGGTTCCCCCGTGTCGACAGACCGGGAAGGGTGTTCGCCTCCAGGATCACCGTCCGATTGTTCGGACCGACCATGAAGTCCACCCGTAGCACGCCGTGCGCTCCGAGGATCTGGTGCACGCGCCGGGCCATGTACTGCATGCTCTCGGTGGTCGGGGTGGGCAGGATCGATGGGCAGTGCTCGGTGCGCTGTGCCGGGTCGTGCTTGGCCCGGTAGTCGTAGAACGCCCGGTCAGTGTGGACGTCGTGGACCGGGAGGGTGCGGAGCCGGCCTTCCATCTCGATCAGCCCGACGGTGCAGGGGATGCCTTGGACGTATTCCTCGATCATGAACTCGGCGTACGGTTCCCCGTCGGCCGGGGTCAGTAGCACCCGCAGCTCGTTCGCGTCGTGCGCGATGCCCGCCGACAGGCTGCCACCGCCGGACGACGGCTTGACGAACACAGGAAACCCGAGGGTGAGACGGACGGAACTGATGGTGGACTCCACCGACACTTTCGGGTGCCTCATCACCCACCGGGGTGTGTCGAGGCTGTCGCGGGTCAGCAGGGTCTTGAACGTCGGCTTGTGCATCCCGATCGCGGAGGCCATGACCCCAGAACCGGTGTAGGGGATGCCGAGCGTGTCGAGCGCCCCTTGGATCTTCCCGTCCTCCCCGCCGAGGCCGTGAAGACCCAACAGGGCAACGTCGATCCGGTCGCGGAGGGAGGACAGCGGGGTGTCCGCCATGTCGATCAGCTCAGTCGTCAGACCGGCCTCAGCGAGGGCCTTGGAGGCGGCCTCACCGGAGGCGATGGAGCCGGGCCGTTCAGGGGAGTGCCCGCCGCAGAGGACTCCGATTCGTAAGGTCTTGATATCCGGCATCGTGATGGTCACGCGTCCTCCTCGGTCCGTGGTGCAAGGGATGATGCTGGATGGTCCGGCCGCGCCTGCGAGATCGGCGGGGCCGGAGACGTCTGTGATCTATCGGTCGGGCGTGACGGCCAGTGCGAGCGCGACGGCCAGGACGCCGACGAGGACGACATAGGCCAGGACCGCGAGCCGCTGACGCGAGCTGCGTAATTGAGTCACTGAAGGACTTCGACGTTCGTCGGGGCCGTGGACAGTTCCCTGCCCCCGCCGTTGGGGCGGATGTAGGCGAGACGCACGCGCATGGGCACCCCGCCATAGTTGACGACCTCCTCCCGAACGATCCCCATCAGCTCACCCTCAATGCCACTGGCGATGTCGCGGACCTGCTTGCCGATGCGGGGGTCTCGCTCGTGCTCAAAGGCGTCCACCGGCCTCACTGGTCGTCACCCCCGTCATCGCCTCCGTCGTCGTCCTCGCGGAAGGCACGGTCCAGGAAGCGCTGCCAACCGACCTCAGCGACCTCCCGCATGCGCGGGCTCAAGGAGCCGTACGTGAGCTGGTCCTGGGGCTGGCAAGTGAGCGGGCAATGAGACAGAGACCGCTGGGTCATGGGGCACTCCTCAGTCGGGAGGGGGAGCGGCGTCAACCTCGCTCCCCGTAGGAACCGGAACCTGGCCGATTCCGCGTCATGAACCTACGGTCGCTCTGCGTGCAGTAGGACTGACTACGGGTACGAGTTACCTCAGAGGCCGCACCCGGGGAGCGCTCAATGACCGCGAGATCAAACACCGGCACGATCGCGGGGTTCGTGCTGCGCACGGCGCGAGAGTCCATCCCTCGTACGCAGGCAGCGATGGCGGAGGCGTTGTGCGTCGACCTGGCCACGGTGCAGGGGTGGGAGTCGGGCCGGCGGCCCATCGCGAACATGCGCGCGGTGGATCTGCTCGTCCTGCGGCGGCGATTGGCCGGACTCGGCGCGGAGGCGGCAATCGTCGCCCTGCTCGACGCGGCGATGGACGCGGACCGGATCATCAGCGCCACACTTCAGCCCTCCGACGGGCCGCATCCTCTCGCCGAGTGGGTACACACCCGGGACACCGCCCACATGCTCGCGTGGGCGCTCACAGGGACCCGGCCGCCTTCCCTTGCCGCGATTCCCTCCCCTCGCCGTAGGGGGCCGGCAGCGGCCTCGCCACTCCTTTCCTCACCGGACCGGGCCACGTTCTTCGAGCAGCTGCGGATCACAGCGGAGGCCGCCTCCAGGACCGACCCCCAAGGCATTCTCCTTCACCGCCAGGCGTTGTATCTGACCTCGTACGACACGACCCCGGAGGCAGTGACCTGGACCGCGCAGGCACTCCACGCCCGCAGGGGGCTCCTCGCGCGGCGGGGTTGGACACCACAGTGGGCGGAGGCCCGGTCGACGGCCACTGCTCTGGCCCGGCTCGGCGACCCCGTCCCCCTGCTGGACTTCATCGAGCGCGCGATAGTGGACGACGACGCCGGCGAGGCCGCGAACTTGAACTACTGGGCTTACTGGCTGGGCGGAACCCCGCTGCCGCAGTCCGACGACCTGTTCATGCGGGACCGGCAGCTGACCGGCTGGGACCCCGTCACGCTTCTGCGGGGGCTGACCCGTGGCCTTCACCATGCCCCCGGATACGTCGACCTCTACGCACACACCATGTGGGCCCTGCTGACGGCGCACCCATGGCTGCCGCAAGCGTCGGGGCTCCTGGCGCGAGACCTCACGGAGCGTACGGAACAGCTCCTCGACGGGCACGTCGTCTCCGAGAGATCCCGCCGCGAACTCAGCGCGGTGAACTACGTTCTACGTGATCGAACCTGAAACCGGAGGTCACCACATGGCAGACGAGACGGCGAACGCCCAGGGCACGGCCGGATTCCTCTTCGAGATGGGCGTACTGAAGAACGCGAAGCGGACCGGCTGGTGGTTCACCGGGAACAACAACCCGGAATCCATCGCCGAGCACTCGTTCCGTGTCGGCATCGTCGGCGCCGTCCTGGCCATGATGGAGGGCGTGGACCCGGCCAAGGTCGCCTTGATGTGCCTCTTCCACGACACGCAGGAAACCCGGATCGGCGACATCCCGCACATCGGCCGCCGCTACATCGACGCCGCGTCGAACGAGAAGGTCACCGCGGACCAGGTCTCTGCCGCACACCCCGCAGTGAAGGCCGGGGTACAGCGTGTCGTCGGCGAGTACGAGAGCGGCGACACCCCCGAGGCGATCGTGGCCAAGGACGCCGACAAGCTCGAATGCCTGGTACAGGCGGTTGAATACCGCGCCCAGGGCTACAGCCTGGTGCAGGACTGGATCGACACCTCGTTGAACAGCCTCAAGACGGCGTCGGCGCAGGCACTCGCCGAAGCCGCGCTGACCATGTCGCCGCTGGAATGGCGGAAGACCTTCCTGGGCGAATAGCCGAGCCGGAAAGTCTACTCCCTCCTCATTGCAGCATTGCAGCTGAGGAGGGAGCGGCCCCGATCGCCCGAAGCTCGATCCTTTGTGAGCGTAGGCGGTCTCCTTCGCCGGAGCGCGACGGCAACGGCCTCGTGGGGACGGTCGCACCCGTACGCGATACCTTCAGGACCTCCGCACCCGGCATTCGGCGCGTGCGGTACGGCAGCTTGGAGGCAGTGGCGTGAGCGTGCGAGTAACGGCGGCCCAGGGTGGCATCGACCCCTTCGGCACGGCCCGGCTGCGGCGCGGGGTGCTCGACGCGTGGGGCGCGGGCCCGGCCCGCTTCCGCGAGGACGCCAACGCCGAGGAGGACCTGGCGCTCGGCGGCTACCGCGACCGGCTCGTCGTCGAGCTCGCGCAGAACGCCGCCGACGCGGCCGCCCGCGCCGGCGTCCCCGGCCGGCTGCGGCTGACCCTGCACCCCGGTGGGGCCGGAGAACACGCGCTGCTCGCCGTCGCCAACACCGGCGCCCCGCTGGACGCCACCGGTGTGGAGTCGCTGTCCACGCTGCGCGCCTCCGCCAAGCGGGACGACTCCTCCGGCAGCGTCGGCCGCTTCGGCGTCGGCTTCGCCGCCGTCCTCGCCGTCTGTGACGAACCCGCCGTCCTCGGCCGCCACGGCGGAGTCCGCTGGTCCCTGGCCGAGGCCCGCGAACTGGCCCGTGGCGCCGCCGTCGGCAGTCCCGGCCTCGGCGAGGAACTGCGCCGCCGCGACGGCCACGTCCCGCTGCTGCGCCTCCCGTTGCCCGCCGAGGGCACCGCGCCCGACGGCTACGACACCGTCGTGGTCCTGCCGCTGCGCGACGCCGCCGCCGAGGACCTGGTCGAGCGGCTGCTCGCCGCCATCGACGACGCCCTGCTGCTGACCCTGCCCGGACTGGCCGAGGTCGTCGTCGAAGCCCCGTCGACAAGCGCGACAGGCGCGACGGGCGCGGCCCGGAGCGTGCGGACGCTGACCCGCCGCACCGAAGGCCCGTACACCGTCATCGCCGACTCCGCCTCGGACACCAAGCGCTGGCGCACCGTCCGCCACTCCGGTCCCATCGAGAAGGCACTGCTCGCCGACCGGCCCGTCGAGGAACGGCTGCGGCCCGCCTGGTCGGTGTCCTGGTCCGTGCCCGTCGACGCCGACGGCGCCCCCGTCCGCCCCGCCACCGCGAGCGTGGTGCACGCGCCGACCCCGACCGACGAACCGCTCGGCATCCCCGCCCTGCTCATCGCGACGCTGCCGCTGGACACCGCCCGACGGCATCCCGCGCCGGGGCCGCTGACCGACTTCCTGGTGGAGCGCGCGGCCGACGCCTACGCCGAACTGCTCGGCGCCTGGGACCCGGTGAGCACCGCACTCGTGGACCTCGTACCCGGACCGCTCGGCAAGGGCGAGCTGGACGGGGCCCTGCGCGGCGCCATCCTGACGCGCCTGCCCCGTACGGCCTTCCTCGCGCCCGCCGCCCCGCCCGAGCAGCCGGCGGACGGGGAACCCGAAGAACGCGCCGCGCTGCGCCCCTTCGAGGCCGAGGTGGTGGAGGGCGCGGGCGCCGACACCGTACGGGTCCTCGCGGAGGTGCTGCCGACCCTGCTGCCGGGCGGGCTGGAGCGCCGCCCCGAGCTGCGAACCCTGGGCGTCGGCAGGCTGCCGCTGGGCGAGGCCATCGAGCGGATCGCGGGCATCGAGCGCACCCCCGACTGGTGGCACCGGCTCTACGACAGCCTCGCCGGCGTCGACCCCGACCGGCTCTCCGGCCTGCCGGTGCCGCTGGCCGACGGGCGCACCGCCATCGGGCCCCGCCACATCCTGCTGCCCGGCCCGGACACCCCGGAGAGCCTGGGCCGACTCGGCCTGAAGGTGGCCCACCCGGACGCGGTGCACCCGCTGCTGGAGAAGCTCGGCGCGCTCCCGGCGAGTCCGCGAGCCATCCTGACCACCCCGCAGGTGCGGGCGGCGGTCGCGGCCTCCCTGGATGCCGGGGAGATCTGGGACGAGGACGCGCTCGACCCCGACGAACTGGCCGACATCGTCCTCGGACTGGTGCGCGGCGCCGAGCTGTCACCCGGCGACGAGCCGTGGCTGGGCGCGCTCGCCCTGCCCGACGAGGACGGCGAGCCGACCCCGGCCGGCGAGCTGCTGTTGCCCGGATCCCCGCTCGCCTCCGTCATCCGCGAGGACGAGATCCCGTACGTGGACGCCGACCTGGTGGCCCGCTGGGACGCGCGGACCCTCACCGCCGTCGGTGTCCTGGCCGAGTTCCAGCTGGTCCGGGCCACCGATGTCGTGCTGGACCCGGACGAACTGGAGCCCCGCGACGGCGACTTCGCCGAGCCCGACGACGCCGGCCTGCTCGACGCGGTCGACGTGTGGTGCGAGGACGTGCTGGACCAGCTCCCCGACACCCCCGTCCCGCCGGTGGCCACCGAGCTGGTCGCCGTACGGGACCTCGACCTGGTCGACGACGACTGCTGGCCCCAGGCGCTGGCCATGCTCGCGCGGCCCCCGCTGCGCGACGCCCTGACCCAGCCCGTGCGGGTCCTGCTCCCGGACGGCACCACCCGCTCCGTGCGCTCGTACACCGCCTGGTGGCTGCGCGACCACCCGGTCCTCGACGGCCGCCGCCCGGCGGGCCTGCGCTCGGGGGGCGGCGACCCGCTGCTCGCCGGCCTCTACACCCCGGCGGACGCCACCGGCTTCGAGGACGAGCAGGTGCTGCGGGCCCTCGGCGTACGCACCTCCGTGGCCGCCCTGCTGGACGAACCCGGCGGCGCGGCGGAGCTCCTGGGCCGGCTCGCCGACCCGGAGCGCGAGGTCGGCGACCGCCAGCTGCACGCCCTGTACGGGGCGCTGGCCGATCTGGACCCCGAACAGGTCACCCTGCCCGACGAGCTGCGCGCGGTCGTCGACGGCGAGGTCGTCGTGGTCGACGCGGCCGACGCGGTCATCGCGGACGCCCCGGACCTGCTCCCCTTGACGACCGGCCTCCCGCTCCTGCCCGTGGACCCTTCCCGGGCCGCCGACCTGGCGGAGCTGTTCCAGGTCCGCCGGCTCTCGCAGACCGTCCCGGCGGAGGTCACCACCGAGGGCGAGGAGCACGAGGTCCCCGCATCCGTCCTCCAGCTCCTCGGCCCGGCCACCCCGGCCCGCTACCTGGAGCACGAGGAGCTCCTCGCGGGCGGCATCGAGCTCGACTGGCGGCGCACCCCGGACGGCACCCTGCACGCGTCCACCCTGGAGGGCGTCGCGGCGGCCCTCGCCTGGGCGGCGGGCCAGTGGCCCCGCCGCTTCGAGGTGGCGGCCCTGCTGGAGGACCCGTCGCGCACCGCCGAACTGGCGCGGGACCGCTGGTTCGACTAGTGCTGCTCCGCGGAAGTTCGTGGAGGGGTGTTCAGGCTGCTTTGAGCGGGGTGCCCTCGTAGGTCCAGCGGTAGGGTCTGGCTGTTTCGTTGTGCTTGATCACGTAG
>NZ_JAGGOW010000078.1 GCF_018614135.1 Streptomyces sp. ISL-66 | reverse complement strand
CTTGGGTTCTAGGAGTCGTTGCAACACCCCAGCTCAAGGGGTGGCATGGACTTCGAGATCCGTGAGGACCGGCAGCCGCAGGGACGTAAGAAGCTCATGCGTGAGCGGGAGGCATACTTCCGGCTCATGCAGCAGGGCGTGAGCAATACGGAAGCGTGCCGGATCGTCGGGATCAACCGGCGGACCGGGAAGCGCTGGCGCTACGGACGCGGCTCGTCCGGCAGCAACAAGGCGGCTCCACCGATCAACACGGTGGAGCCGCCTTCCGTGCCGTCCCGGTACCTGTCCGAGGCCGAGCGGATCCACATCGCGGACCGGCTGCGGGAGAAGGCCACGGTCCGCGAGATCGCTGCGGAGCTGGGCCGCAGTCCGTCCACGATCAGCCGTGAGGTCCGGCGCAACCAGCACTCCGGAAGCGGGGCCTACCGCCCTCACGCGGCCCAGGCCCGCGCGGATGCCCGCCGTCCCCGCCCCAAGCCCCGCAAGATCAACCAGAACCCGGAACTCAGGGCCGCCGTCCAGGCGATGCTGGACGAGAAGTGGAGTCCGGAGCAGATATGCCACGCTCTGCGGGCACAGTTCCCCGACCGGCCGGAGATGCACGTGGTCCACGAGACCGTCTACCAGGCGCTCTACGTCCAAGGCAGAGGCCAGTTGCGACGTGAGCTCGCCGGCGCCCTGCGCTCCGGCCGTGCCCGCCGCAGGCCCCAGAGGCAGGCCAACTGCCGCCAGCCGCGCTTCACCACCCCGATGGTGATGATCAGCGAACGGCCCGCCGAGGCCGAGGACCGGGCGGTGCCCGGCCACTGGGAGGGCGACCTGATCATCGGCAAGGACGGGAAGTCCGCGATCGGCACCCTGGTCGAACGCGCGACCCGCTACGTGATGCTCCTGCACCTGCCGGGCGACCACGGCGCCGAGGCCGTCTTTACCGCCTTGACCACCACCGTCCAGACCCTGCCCGCACACCTCACGCGGTCCCTGACCTGGGACCAGGGCAGCGAGATGGCCCGGCACGCGGAGTTCACCCTGGCCACCGACATCCCGGTCTACTTCTGCGACCCCGCCAGCCCCTGGCAGCGCGGCTCAAACGAGAACACGAACGGCCTGCTGCGGCAGTACTTCCCCAAGGGCACCGACCTGTCCGCCCACAGCCCCGAGCACCTGGCCGCCGTCGCCGACCAGCTCAACCGCCGACCACGCAAAACGCTCGACTGGGAAACCCCAGCCGAGCGCCTGCATAAACTGCTCGCGGCCTGATCAACACGACCACGTGTTGCGACGACCCCTAGAAACCGCCCCGACGAGGGGGCCGGGGCCTTTCGCGTGCTCGGACGCCGTCCGCGCGATCGGGGGCATCGAGGCGATCCGCCTCGGCCGCCGCGGCGCCCCGCTGCACGACCAGTAGGCTTCGCCGGTTGACGTTTGGGGGAGGCCGGGGTGGGAGTTACGGGATCGGTTCAGCGCTGGGACCAGCGGGCCGTGGCGCTGGTGCGGCTGAAGGGGACTTCGGCCGACTTCGAGCTGTTCGAGGCGGAGGTGCGGGGCCGGGACTGGCGGCTGCTGAACCGGTGCGAATCGCCGGCGCCCGCGCTCCACGGGGAGGGCCACTGCCACTACACGGTCGAGGTCCGGTTCCTCGGATCGGCGATCCGGGCGTCCACCGCCGCCCGGGAGCACCTGGAAGTGGTCTCCGACCGCTTGGTGCTCGACCTCGTCGTCGAGGCGGTGCAGTGCGTCGAACGAGACCCGGTGGACCTGCCCGTCTGGTACGCGTACGACCCCCTGCCGAGCGGTGCGGCACCGACGGGATCGCGGACGGAGCGGTGGCGCGCCCGGACGCTGGCCTGGTCCGCCCTCACCTTGGGGAGCCGGGACACGGGTCGTCAGGTGCGGGCCGGGAGCGAGGCGGACGCCCTCGCTCTCGCGGCCCGTTCGCTGCCCGGGGTGGCCCCGGCGCCCGCGGCAGTGGCCGTCCGCCGTTCCATGAACGTGGAACCGCCGCCACCGCCCGGAGCCTGGCCCCTGCGGCGCCGGCCCATGCGGAGGCTGGCCATGATGCGGTTCCCGGCCCTGGTCGGTCTCGTCTGCGGGGCGTGGGTGGCCGGGTTGTGGGGCGCGGGGCCGCTGTGGTCCGTGGTACCCCCGCTGCCCTTCCTCCTCGCGGCCGTGGCGGCGGCGTTCATGATCGCGCGGTGGGCGATGCCGGAGGTCTCCGGGGCGCAGCTCGTGGCGGCGGGGTTCGCCGGTCCCCTGCTGGCGGCGGCCTTCGGCGCCTTCGCGGTGGTGACGGCCCCCGACAAGCGCGTCGGCTTCGGCGTCGTGGTGGTCGGGATCGCCCTCGGCTACCTGGTGCTGACGGGGGTGTGGCTCTGGGTGCGCCAGTCGCGGTGGGGGCTGACCCTGCCGTGGCTCCTTCCCGCGCTCCTGGCCTTCCTGCCCGGTCTGCTGCCCGGTCTCGGGCTGTCGCTGCCAGCCCTCTACCTCGACGCCTTCGGCATCGATCTGGAGGACGTCGACGTCCCGGCGGCGATGCGACTGCTGGCGACGCTCAAGCTGCTGGCCGCCTCGCTGATCTGGCTCATGGCCCCGGCGATCCTCGGCTACCTGCGCCACACCCACCGCATGATCACCGGCAGTTGGGTCGGCTACTCCGCCGTCGCCTTCGTGAGCGTCTACGCGCTGATGGCCGGGGTGCTGGGCCTGGCGATCATGTCGGCCTCGGCCGCCGGGAAGAGCGCCGTCGCCGCGGCCGCCGCGGGGCGGACCCCGGGCCACTACTACGGGATCAAGCCCGAGTGGTTCTGCGTCCACCCCGTCAGGGACGTGGCCCAGGTCCCCACCGACGGCGGGACGCTGGATCCCGTACGCCCCTACCTCTCGCTCGGCGATGCGGGCGGGACGGCCGTCCTGTGGGATCCGCGTGAGAAGGCCGCGCTGAAGGTTCCGCTGTCCGCGCTGCGGCTTGTGCCCGCAGATGCCCCCCGCCAGCCGTGCGCGTGACCCCGGCGTGCTTCACTGGACGGGCACCAGCCGACGTACGGCCGCGTGCGACCGCGTACGACCACGACGAGAGAGCAGGGGTCACCGTGTCCCTCAAGCCGAGCGCGACGATCCGTTACACCGCGATGCGTCTGGGGATCTTCGTCGGGTGCCTCGTCCTCGTCGCGGGTCTGGTGCGGCTGGGCTGGGTGCCCGCCGGTCTCGGGGACGCCAATCCCGCCTGGGTCGTGCTGCTCGCCCTCGTGCTGTCCGCCCCGCTCTCCTTCGTGCTGCTGCGCAAGCAGCGCGACGAGATGTCCGCGACCATCACCGGACGCGTCGCGGGTGCGAAGCAGAAGCTGGCCGCCAGCCGCAGCCAGGAGGACGCGGCCGACGACGCCACCCGCGTGGCCTGACCGCCGGCCGGTTAGCTTCCTCACACACCGAAGCGCCCCCGAACCGCCCCAGCTACGGGTTTACCGCCCGTCACGCTGGGGCTTTCGCGTTTTCCGGTCCCGGGTGCCGGGGTCTGCGGGGCTCCGCCGGAACCTGTGGTCAAAGAATGACTTTGAGATTCCCAAAGAAGAAGTGTTAGCGTGTTCATCATGTTGACCGCAGCTGCGCACCAGATGACCACGAGCGTTCCGCTCGTGGCGCGCCTGCACGTCGACCTCTGCCGCCGCGTGTCCGCGGCCTGTTGCTGTTGTCGCTGAGTCCCGCGACCAGCCCCTGGCACAGCAGCGGTCCCGCCCGCCCGGCTCCTCGTGTTTCCGGGTGCAGCCGCACCGCACCACCCCCCCCACCGCAGATCCGCAGAACCACCCGGAGAGTGCCCGTGTCCGCGTCCCCGCAGACCCCTGCCGCCAAGGCCCCGGCCGAGGCCCCCGCCCGGCAGAAGTCCTCGTTCAGATTCCCCTTCTGGGCCCAGATCGTCACCGGCCTCGTGCTCGGTGTCCTGCTCGGCTGGGTTTCCCGCAGCCAGGACGTCAGCTGGCTCGGCACCACGCTCGAGCAGATCGGCGACATCTTCGTCCAGCTGCTGAAGCTGGCCGTCGCCCCGCTCGTCTTCTTCGCGATCCTGGTGTCGATCACCAACCTGCGGAAGGTGAACAACGCCGCGCGGCTCGCCTCGCGCACGCTGCTCTGGTTCATGATCACGTCGCTGATCGCGGTCGCCATCGGCCTCGGCATCGGCCTGCTCACCAACCCCGGCTCCGGCACCGGCCTCACCCCGCAGGACGGCAAGCTGCCGAAGCGCCACGGGTCCTGGCTGGACTTCCTGACCGGCATCGTGCCGAAGGACATCATCACGCCGTTCACCGAGCTGAACGTCCTGCAGATCGTCTTCCTCGCCGCCGTCGCCGGTATCGCCGCCCTCCAGCTCGGCAGCAAGGCGCAGCCGGTGCTGAAACTCGCCGAGTCCGTGCTGGAGTTGCTCCAGAAGGCCCTGTGGTGGGTCATCCGCCTCGCCCCGCTCGGCACCGTCGGCCTCATCGGCACCGCGATCGCCACGTACGGCTGGGACCTGCTCGGCAAGTACGCGACCTTCACCGTCGACGTCTACGTCGGCTCCGCGCTCGTGATGTTCGGCGTCTACCCGCTGCTGCTCTGGACCGTCGCCAAGGTCAACCCGCTGCAGTTCTTCAAGGGCGCCTGGCCCGCCATCCAGCTGGCCTTCGTCTCCCGCTCCTCGGTCGGCACCATGCCGCTCACCCAGAAGGTCACCGAGCGCCTCGGCGTTCCGAAGGAGTACGCCTCCTTCGCCGTGCCGTTCGGCGCGACGACCAAGATGGACGGCTGCGCCGCGATCTACCCGGCGCTCGCCGCGATCTTCATCGCGCAGATCTTCGACGTGCAGCTCGGCATCACCGACTACCTGCTGATCGCCTTCGTCTCGGTCGTCGGCTCGGCCGCCACGGCCGGTCTGACCGGCGCCACGGTGATGCTGACCCTGACCCTCTCCACGCTGGGCCTCCCGCTGGAGGGCGTGGGCCTGCTGATGGCGATCGACCCGATCCTCGACATGATGCGCACCGCCACCAACGTGGCCGGCCAGGCGCTGGTCCCGGTCATCGTCGCGGCCCGCGAGGGAATCCTGGACAAGGTGGCCTACGCGACCGCCTCCTCCTCCCCGCTGGACGAGGCCCCGCAGGCCCAGGCCGAGGCCCCGGCCGCCGCGGAGCCCGCGAAGGTCCCGGTCGGCGTCTGACGACACCGCCCGCGCCACCCACCCACCGCAGCCCCCGCCCCCGTCCGGGCGGGGGCTGCGGTGCTGTTTAGACCGGCTGTACGCGTCCCCGGGCGACCGCGCCGATGAACCGGCGGGACGGCGTACCTACGGGAGTTTGAGACCACGAGCAGCCCATGGCAGGGTCATGCCGCTTGATCGATGCATTCGCGAAGGACAACCTGCACGGAAGACTGCGGCGGGACCGCGAGGCGCTGCTCTGGAAGCTCGACGGCCTGTCCGAATACGACGCCGACCATGTCCTCGGCGAGTCCATCCGGCATGCCGGGCACGCCGACATCCTGCGCGAGGGCCTCGACGGCCGGACCGGGCTGCGCGCCGAACACGAGAAGCAGATCGACGAGGAAGCCAGCGCAGCCTACTGCGCGAAGATCGAGCGGGCCGCCAGGTCGGCCGCACCGATCAAGGCTTAGAAGCGTCCGGTCCCGCCGGGGACCACGGCGGCGCCGACCGGGCCTGTTTTTCGGAGAGGGGCGGTCGTGGAGTCGGGGAGCGGCTCTACAGTGCAGTGCAGTGCAGTGCAGTGCAGTGCAGTGCAGTGCAGTGCAGTGCAGTGCAGCGCATCGCTTCGTACGGATTGCGCCGAGGCCGGGCGAGTTGGGGGTACGGGAGTGGACGGCACGACCTTGGCCGGCCGGTACGAGCTGACCGGGCTGATCGGCTCCGGCGGGATGGGCGAGGTGTGGCGCGGCCGGGACCTGAGCCTGGAGCGGGACGTGGCGGTGAAGGTCATCGCCCGGCCCTCCGACGACAAGCTCGCCCTGCGGCTGCGCGCGGAGGCGAAGGCCGCGGCGGCCCTCTGGGACCCGCACGTGGTGGCCGTCCACGACTTCGGTGAGACCGTCATCGACCAACGCACCGTCGTCTACCTGGTGATGGAACTCGTCGACGGCCGTCCGCTCGGGGAGCGGGGCGGCCGGGCCTCGGTCGCGGATGTGGTGGACTGGGGAACACAGATCTGCCGGGGATTACAGGCGGCCCACGCCGCCGGGATCGTGCACCGGGACATCAAGCCGGCCAACATCCTGCTGACCACGGCGGGCCGGATCAAGATCTGTGACTTCGGGATCGCCCGCCAGGCGGGGGTCCAGGGCCTGACCACCGCGGGCTCCGTCACCGGCACCCCCGCGTACATGTCGCCCGAGCAGGCGCGCGGAGCGGAGACGGACGCGCGCAGCGACCTGTACGGGCTCGGGTGCGTGCTCTACCAACTGCTGACCGGACACCCGCCGTTCAGCGGCACGGGCTGGGAGATCCTCGCCCAGCACGCGCACCAGCGGCCGGTTTCGGTGCGGGGCCTGCGCCACGACGTACCGGTCGCGCTCGATCTGGTGATCCTGAGCCTGCTGAGCAAGGACCCCGCGGACCGTCCCCCCAACGCCCACGAGACCGCGGAGCGATTGCGGGGCGGGACCTGGCAGGGCACGATCGATCCCGAGCGGTGGGCGGCGGAGTGGCGCGAGGTCCGGCCGCGGCCCGCGCCGCGGCCCGCGCCGAAGCCCCCCGCGCCGAAGCCCCCCGCGCCGAAGCCCACGCTGCAGCAGCCCGTGCCGGATCCCGTACCGAGGCCCGTGCCGAGGCCCGTCGGCCCGAGGCGCACGCCCGCTCCGGCGGCCGCATCGCCCTCCGGGGCCGCGCGGTCCCCGAAGCCGGCCAACGCGCCGCAGAACAGCATCTCGGCCAAGGCGAACTGGACGGCCTTCGTCCTGTCCGCGAGCTCGGTCGGCGGGCAGTTGGCCGGCTTCGGCGCGCTGAACTGGTTCTGGGCCGTCGTCGTGGGCACGGCCGTCGGGGGCCTGCTCTGCTTCAGTCTCTATTTTGTGATCGACGGGGACCGGCTCTCACCGTTCTCGGTTCTGGTCGCGCTGGTGACCTCCGGGGCGATCCTGACCGCACTGATTCTGGCCCCGCACGTGCCGTGGTGGAAGGCGGTCGTCGCCGGCCTCGGCGCGGCTCCGGTCATGATGGTCGCCGCGGCCTACCTGCACCGGCTGATCTCCTCCCTGACCCGCGCGAAGGAGGTCCCCTTCGTCGCCAACGACGTGGCGATGATCAACGGAGTGCTCACGTCCTGGCTGCTGCTCGCCTCGACGAAGGCCTCGCTGCTGCTGGCGCTGGGCGCCGGTGCCGGCTACTGGCTGGGGGGTGCCGTCATGCTGGGTGCGTTCATGCCGCGGAGCTTCTTCAGGATCACACTGCCCGGCGGCGGCGGGGCCTTGCGGAAGTGAAGACGAGCCCGAGCGGGAGGCCCAGGACCCAGGGCAGACAGCCCTGGTCCTCCGGCAGGTCGGCGTTCTCGCGGCGGTACACCGACTACGGGGTCACGGTCTCCACGTGGGCCGTGAACCCGGCCCAGGCGTGCGGGCCGAAGGTGAGGTGGGCACGTGCGGTGTCCTTGGAGTCCCGGACCAGGATGGCGTTCGGGGTGTTGGCCACCTCTACGCAGTCGTTGCCGTTGCTGCTGTCGCTGTAGCTGCTCTTGAACCAGGCGACCTCAACGCAGTCGTTGATGTCCAGCTCGGGGTGGTGGATCATGTTTCTCCCAGCAGTTCCTCGATGAAGGCCCTCGACTCCCGGGGCGTGAGCGCCTGAGCTCGGATGATGCCATAGCGCAGCTCAAGGATTCGGAGCTGCTTGGGATCGGAAACCGGGCGCCCGTAGAAAACCCCGTCTGCCCGGCCCACAGCCGAACCGTCGCCGAACTTGAGCAGTTGGATCAGGCCTTCCATCCCGGCGTGGTCCTCACGGTTGGTCGGCATCACCTGGAACTCGACGTTCGGCAACTGGATGACCTCCAAGAGGTGTTCGAGCTGTCGGCGCAGCACCATTGTGCCTCCGATTGGACGGCGGAGTGTGACCTCTTCCTGGACGAAACCGAGGGCTGGGCCAGGGGATCGCTGGAAGATCGACTGGCGTGCCATGCGGCCGGAGACCATCCGCTCCATCTCGTCCGAGGAGTAGGCGGGGCGCAGGGTACGAAGCAGTGCCCGCGCGTATTCCTCCGTCTGCAATAGGCCATGGATGTTGTGGTTGTTGTAGGCGCCGATCTCGACGGCCTTGGCTTCCCTCTTCTTCAGGTCGCGGATCTTCTTCGGGTAGCGGACCTGCTCCAAGTCCGCCTTCATCGCGGAGATTTTGCCGCCCGCGTTCAGGACGCTGTCCGCCCTGTCCAGGTACTCGGGGCGGGCGATCCGCTTGCCCGCCTCGACCTTGCGGACCTGGTCCTCCCCGTACTGGATGGCCGCCCCGAATTCCGCCGCTCGCATCCCGGCGGCCTCCCGCCAGGCCTTGAGTTGGCGGCCCAGCGCGGCCACCACCGCCGCGCCCTGTTCGTCCTCCGGGTCGACGTCCCAGCCCGGTTCTTCCGTACCGTCACTGCTGTCCACGCTCATGCGCGCCCACTTCCGACGAGCCGATGTCCTCAGCGCCCCGTACCCCTCGTGCCCGTCCGGACAGCCCTGACAGGGCCGGACAAGCTCCGGACAAACGCGGGACGTACGGGCGGTGTCGCTTCCCACGGTACGCACGTGTGGCCACGCTGAGTGACGTGATTCCTCAACTCGTCGACTTCCACGTCCAGCTGTCCGCCACCCCGCGCGGGGCCCGGCTCGGCCGCATGCTCGCCGTCGAGCAACTGCGCTCCTGGGGCCTGCCTTTCGAGGTACCCGCGCTGATCATCGCCGAGCTGTCCGCCAACGCCGTGACCCATGGGAAGGTTCCCGGGCGGGACTTCCGGCTCACCCTCACCGTCATCCCCGACACCCTCTGTATCGAGGTGATGGACACCCGGGGTGACCGGATCCCGAGGATCCACGACGCGGGGCGGGGGCTCGTACTGGTCGAAGCGCTCGCGGACCGTTGGGGCGTAAGGGAAGGGCCCGCTCCCTGCAAGGTGGTGTGGGCGGAGGTCTCGCTCGCCGCTACGGGCCCGTGGTCACCGTGAACGGCGGCCAGGGCAACGTCGGCATCAACTACGGCACGGTCGGCGCAGCCGCCCAGGACGACGAGCTCCGAGCCGCCGTCGCGGACCTCACCCGCCTCCTGGGGGAGCTGCGCGTACACCTCACCGCGGACCAGGCCCGGACCGTCGAGGAGGTCCTGCCCGAACTCACCCCGGACCGCGCCGCCCTGCGCGAGCGCGGTCTCGTACTGGCCCGCGTGGCACAGATCGCGGCTGCCGTCGGCGCGGTGGGCCAGCCGGCGGCGGAGGCGGTGGGGCGGCTCCTCGAACTCATCGGCTAGCGGGGCCAGGGATCGAGCCGAGGGGCGCGGCGGCCTCGCGGGGATGGCGTGGAGGGTGCGTGAAAGACGGTGGCCGGGGGTGTTCAGGGGCGGTTACCGCCAAGTAGATTACCGGCGGTAACACTCCGTCCGAGCGAGGAGAGCGCGCCGTGGATGTCCAGCCGAAACTGGTGGAGCCCGTCAAGACCGTCGTCGACGGAGTGGTGCGCGAGGTCGCCGTTCCCCCGCTCGCCGCGATGCCGGTGGCCGGGTCCCTCGGGGACATCCCCTTCGACAACGCCCGGGAAGCACCCGGCGAGGCGGTCCTCGCCCGCAAGGAGCGCGACGGGAGCTGGCGGGACGTGAGCGCGGCCGAGTTCGCCGCCGAAGTCCTCGCCGTCGCCAAGGGATTGATCGCCGAGGGGCTGCGGCCCGGCGACCGGCTGGCCATCATGGCGAGGACCACGTACGAGTGGACCCTGCTGGACTTCGCCGGCTGGGCGGCCGGGCTGGTCACCGTACCGGTCTACCCGACCTCCTCCGCGATCCAGGCGCGCTGGATCCTCCAGGACTCCGGCGCCGTGGCCTGCGCCGTCGAGGACACGGCGCAGGCGCGGATCATCAGCGCGGAACGGGCCGCCCTGCCGTGGCTGCGGCACCTGTGGGAGTTCGACACGGGCGCGGTCGCCCGGTTGGTCAAGGCCGGCGAGCACGTGCCCGACGACGTCGTGCGCGACCGGCGGGCCGGGTGCGCGCCGGAGTCCGTCGCGACCCTGATCTACACCTCCGGCACGACCGGGCAGCCCAAGGGGTGCGTGCTGACCCACGCCAACTTCTTCGCAGAGGTGGACAATTCGGTGGAGCTGCTGCACCCCGTCTTCAAGTCCGTCAGCAAGGACCCGGCCTCGACCCTGCTCTTCCTCCCGCTGTCGCACGTCTTCGGGCGGATGGTGGCCGTCGGCTGCATGCGGGCGCGGGTGAAGGTCGGCCACGCGCCGAGCATCCGCGGCGAGGACCTGCTCGCAGACCTGGCCGGCTTCCGGCCGACGTTCCTGCTGGCGATCCCGTACGTCCTGGAGAAGGTCTACAACACCGCGCGGGCCACCGCCGAGAAGATGGGCCGGGCGTCCTCCTTCGACCGGGCCGCGCGGATCGCGCAGCGGTTCGGCGAGGTCGCCCCGGGCGAGCGGCCGGGGATCGGGCTGCGGGCGGCGCGGGCGCTGTACGACCCGCTCGTGTACCGGCGGATCCGGGCGGCGCTGGGCGGGCGCGTGCGGTACGTCCTGAGCGGCGGCTCCCCGCTGGGGCGGCGCCTCGCCGCGTTCTACACGGGCGCGGGCATCGAGGTCTTCGAGGGCTACGGGCTCACGGAGACGACCGCCGCCGCGACCCTCACTCCGCCGCTGCGGCCCAGGCTGGGCACGGTGGGGTGGCCGCTGCCGGGCACGGCGGTGCGGATCGCGGACGACGGGGAGGTGCTGTTGCGCGGGCCGCACGTGTTCGCCGGGTACTGGAACGGCCCGTCGGCGGGCGGGGACCAGTGGCTGGCCACGGGGGACATCGGGGAGCTCGACGCGGACGGGTACCTGACCATCACCGGGCGGAAGAAGGACCTGATCATCACCTCGGGCGGCAAGAACGTCGCGCCCGCGCCCCTGGAGGACCGGCTACGGGCCCACCCGCTGGTCGGCCAGTGCATGGTCATCGGGGACGACCGGCCGTACGTGGCCGCGCTGATCACCCTGGAACCGGAGGGGCTCCAGCACTGGCGGCAGATGCGGAAGAAGGTGGGCGTGCCGATCGGGGAGCTGGTCGGTGACGAGGAACTGCGGGCGGACCTCCAGCGGGCGGTGGACGACGCGAACCGCCTGGTGTCGCGGGCGGAGTCGATCCGGCGGTTCGCGGTGCTGCCGGGGGAGTTCACGGAGGCGCGGGGTCATCTGACCCCGTCCCTCAAACTCCGCCGGGGCGCGATCGCGCGGGACCACGAGCGGGAGATCGAGCGGTTGTACCGCCGCCCGTGACGCAGACGCAGCGGTACGTGCTGCTGCCCCGCCGATGACTGAGCCGTACGGTTCGGCTCAGATGATCGGCTTGCGTATGTCGTCTCGGATCTTGCGGGTCTCCGTGGCCGCCAGTTCGAGGGACGAGGTCGCGGGGTAGAACGAGACACTGCCCGCGGTGTTCTCATCGGCCCAGGCGCACCGGGTGTTGAAGTGATCGTCCGACATGACGACCATGTCGCAGCTGAACTCGAGGTCCGAGCCGGGGAAGCGGAATTCCCGGCGCGGCTCGCTGACCTTCTTCGTGCCCGCCATGCTCATGTACGCGTCACGGCGTTCCTGCGGGTTCTTGAGCCGACCGAACACGACGGAGGCTTCGACCCCCCGGAACGTCGACGTCGAGCTCCCGTAGTAGGAGGCGGAAAGGTAGGTCGTGCCCTCGGCGCCGTCGTCCTCATGAACGGCGGGTGGAAGGGTCTGGCTCTTCTGGACGTACGTGCCCCCCATCATCGAGGTCGGCAGGATGAGCATGTGCTTGGCCTCGGGCAACGGTTCGCTCGGGCGGCGTTTGGACGGCTCGTACATGGCGTAACCCGCCGCGCCGACCACGAGCAGGACGCCGGCCACGCCGGCGGCGATGAGCCCCGTGCGCGTCCGCCCCGGCCGCGCGGGCGCCGGTACCCGGTCCCGGGGCTCGGAGCGCTGGACGGCGGCCGTGACGGTCGCGGCGCTCTCGACGGCCGCCATGGCCGGTAGGCCCGGTTCGGCCGGTCCGCCGCCCGGTTCGGCCGGTTCGGCCGGTACGGAAAAGGTCGGCGGGTGCGGAGGCGGGTCCATGGCAGGGGCAGGGGCAGGGGCAGGGGCGGCGGGTGCAGGGGAAGGGGCAGGAGCCGTGTCCGGCGCCGCCTCCGGTACGAACAGGTCCAACAGCCCCGGCGGCGTAGGCCGCTGCCCCGGCTCCTTCGCCAGGCAGGCGGCGACGATGGGGCGTAGGCCCTCCGGCAGGGCGGACAGGTTCGCTTCCTCGTGGACCGACCGGTACATCAGCGCCATCGGAGTACCCTCCCCGAAGGCACGGCCCCCGGCCGCCGCCACCAGCACGGCCCCCAGCGCGAACACGTCCGCCGCAGCGCCGACTTCGAGTCCCTGGGCCTGTTCGGGGGCGAGGAAGCCCGGCGTCCCGAAGGCCGATCCGGTGGAGGTGAGCCGCGTCGACTCCAGCGCGCGGGCGATGCCGAAGTCGAGGACCCGGGGCCCGTCGTCGGCCATGATGATGTTGCCGGGCTTGAGGTCGCGGTGGATCAGCCCACAGGCGTGGATGGCCTGCAACGCCTCCGCCAGGGCCGCGCCCAGCAGACGCAGTTGCCGCTCGTCCATCGGGCCGCGCTCGTCGAGCAGCCCCGACAGCGTCGGCCCCGGGATGTACGCGGTGGCCAGCCAGGGCGTCTCCGCGTCCGGGTCGGCGTCGACGACCGGCGCCGTGTGGAAGCCGCCGACCCTGCGGGCTGCCTCGACCTCGGCCCGGAACCGCGCGCGGAAGTGCGGATCGGCGGCCAACTCGGGCCTGGCCACCTTGACGGCCACGGTGCGCCCGCCACGGGACCGGGCCAGGTACACCGTCCCCATGCCGCCCGCGCCCAGTTCCCGCTCCAAGGCGTACCCGCCGATGCGCATCGGCAGGTTCCCGCCCTGCGACCCCAGCCCCATGTATGGCACGCTCCCCCGTTGAGACGTCGCGTGCGAGTATCCCCGACCACTCCCATCCCCCGCTCGCACTGTGGCGTGCGTCATACGAGCGTCAGGGGATGAGCGGCGGTGCGAGCTCCCACCGCTCCGTCCCCCCCGCCCGCGTCAGCAGTTGGGGTGCGTGGTGCGTCCCGCGAAGCGGTCCGCGAGCCAGTTGCCGACCTCCAGCGAGTGCGTGATCACGCCGCCGACGTGCTCGCCGATCCAGATGGTGTCGAATTCGACGTTCGCGCCCTTCGCGCACCAGTCGGAGCGCAGCTGCCGCCCGACGGCGTACGGGATGAGCTCGTCGCCGAGCGCGTGGTACTGGTACACGGGCGCGGCCGGGGCGGTACGCCCGAGCTTGCTCTGGCCCAGGCGGGCCTGCCAGTCGGGCTGCGCGAGCGGGTCGCGGGTGGTGAGGTCGGAGATCCGCTTGAAGGAGCCGGCGATGGCGTCGATGGCGACGCAGCTCTCCTTCATGCCGTTGACCAGGAGCTTTCCGGCGGGGTTGAGGTAGGAGTCGAGCTTGAGCTCCGGGAAGGCCGCGTCCTGGCCGGCGGCGGCCATGAAGATGAGGCCGGAGCCGTAGGAGCCGTTGTTGAAGTCGGCCACCTCCAGCAGGTCGCCCGGGACCCCGCCCGTCGCGGTGCCCTTGACCTTCAACTCCGGTGCGTACGAGCCCTGTAGTTCGGCGGCCCAGCTGCTGGCCTGGCCGCCCTGGGAGTAGCCCATGATGCCGACCGGGGTGTCGGCGGAGAGCCCGGCCTCGGGGAGGCGGATGGCCGCGCGGGCGGCGTCGAGGACGGCGTGCCCGGCGGAGGGGCCGACGGTGTAGGTGTGCACGCCGGGGGTGCCGAGGCCCTCGTAGTCGGTGACGACCACGGCCCAGCCGCGCAGGGTGAGTTGCTGGATGAGGTTGGCCTCCATGGCCGTCCCGTTGGGGAGGTTGTTGCTCGGTGCGCAGGAGTCGCCCATGCCGACGGTGCCGACGGCGTACGTGATGAGGGGGCGGGGGCCGGTGCGGCCGTCCTGCGGGACGATGACGGTGCCGGAGACGACGTTGGGTGCGCCGTCGGCGGTCGTCGAGTTGTAGTGGATCTTCCAGGCCTTGGTGCCGGTGGGCTGGCCGGGGAGCGGGTGGAACGCGGACGGGGCGGTGCTCACGATGTCGCCCGGGCGGGTGGACGCGCCGGCCGGGCCGGACCCGTCCGCGCGGGCGGTGGTGGCGGGGACGACGGCCGAGAGGGCCAGGGCGGCCACGGCGGCGAGGGTGGTGCGGGCGCTCACGCGGGCGGTCACGCGGGCGCTCACGCGGCGTTCGGAGCTTCGGATGGGCATGGGGAGGCTCTCCCAAGGGGTCCGGTGGGGGTGGGCAGGTGAGGAGAAGGTAGTGACCGACCGGTAGGAACGTCGCTGACCGCGCAGCTCACCTTTCCTGACCCGGCGCCTCATTCACCCCGTCGGACCCCTCCTCGCCGCCCCGAAAGGGCCTAGCCCCCCGACGCGATCCGGTACGCCCCCGGCGTCGTGCCCGTCCAGCGCCGGAACGCACGGTGGAAGGCGGTGTCCTCCGAGAAGCCCAGGCGGGCCGCGAGTTCCGCGATCGGCTCGGCGCTCTCCGCCAACCCCGCGATCGCGGCGTCCCGCCGGACGTGGTCCTTCAGTTCCTGGAAGGACGTGCCCTCCTCCCGCAGCCGCCGCCGCAGCGTCGCCGGCGACACCGCGAGACGGCCCGCCACCTCTCCGAGCTCCGGCAGCCGCGGCGAGTTCCGCAGCTGCCGCGTCAGGTTCCGGCGGACCTGCTCCGCGACCGTGGTCCCGTACTCCGGCCGCGAGAGCAGGTCGAAGGGGGCCCGGCGCAGCATCGCGTCGAGCGCCGGCTCGTCGCGCACCAGCGGCGCGTCCAGCCAGTGCGCGTCGAAGCCGACGGCGGCGCCCGTGACCCGCTCGCCGAAGCGGACCGGGCAGCCGAAGAGGATCTCGTACTCCGCCTCGTGCGGCGGCGCCGGATAGGCGAAGGAGGCGTACGCGAGGGGGATCCGCCGCCCGATCAGCCAGCTGCTCAGGCGGTGCCAGATGGCGAGCACGCACTCGGTGAGGAAGCGCTCCTCGTCGCGCGCGAAGTCGTTCCGGACGGTGAACCGCGCCTGCGGGCCCTCGAGTTCGAGCGCGAGCTCCGGGCCGCCCGGGAACAGGCCGTAGAACGCCGCGGACCGCTCCACCGCCCCGCCCAGGTCGCGGCAGCCCAGCGAGGCGTAGCACATCATCGCGAAGGTCCCGGGGCGGCTGGGGACGCCGGACAGGCCCAGGAACTCGTCCTGCGTGGCCCGGTACAGCGCCCGGAACAGCCGGGCGAACTGCGCGGGCGTGACGCGCGCCCGGTCGTCGCCGAGCAGCAGCGGCGGGATCTGGGCCTCCTGTAGCAGCGGCACGGTGTCCAGGCCGCCGCGCCGCGCGCCCGCGAGCACGGCGCGCACGTGGTGCACGGTGACGGTCCGCCTCCCCATGAGGGTGACGGTAGCGGCATTGAGCGCTGGGGTCAGCGGGGGTGACGCTTCCGGTCATGCCGCGCACGGCGCTCCGGTGCCTAGCGTCATCGGTAGACCCGAGGGGGAGGCGAGCCCGATGAGCGCGACGAGCAGGACGAGCGCGACGAGCAGGACGAGCGCGATGGACGAGGCCGTGCGGCCACGGACGCTGGCGGTCTTCACGGAGTGGACGGGCGAGCGGTACGCGACGGAGACCGCACTGCGCCACAAGAGGGGAGCCGGGGTCGGGGCCGAGGCCGGGCCCGACCGGCCCGGCCCCGAGACCGGGGGCAGTGACTGGGTGACCGTCTCGTACGGGGAACTGCGCGCCCGCGTACGGGAGTCGGGGCGCGCGCTGCTCGGCCTGGGCGTGGCCGCCGGGGACCGGGTCGCGGTGCTCGCGGAGACCCGCCCGGAGTGGACGTACACCCACTTCGGGGTCCTGGCGGCGGGGGCCGTGCTGGTGCCCGTGTACCCGACGGCGGGGGAGGAGGAGCTCGCCTGGGTGCTGTCGGACTCCGCGGCGGTGGTGGCGGTCTGCGACGACGCGGCGCAGGCGGCCCGCGTGGAGGCGCTGCGGGGCGAGCTGCCCGCGCTGCGCGCGGTGGTGGTGATGGACGGGCTCCGTTCCCTGGCCGGGGCCGTCCCGGAGGCCGAACTCCTCGCGCGGGCCGCCTCGGTGGCCCCGGAGGACGATGCCTCGATCGTCTACACCTCGGGCACCACCGGGCTCCCGAAGGGCTGCCGGCTCACGCACGGCAACCTGGGTGCGATCCAGGACGCGACGCTCCCGCTGATCAAGGGCGGCCCGGGGGACTCCACGTACCTCTACCTGCCCCTCGCCCACCTGCTCGCCCAGCTGATCCAGTTCACCACCCTCCTGGAGGGCGGCGAGCTCTGCTACTTCGGCGGCCGGATCGAGGACGTCATCGGCGAGCTCGCCGAGGCCCGGCCGACCCATCTGCCGTCCGTGCCGCGCCTGTTCGAGAAGCTGCACTCGGTGGTCCTGTCCCTCGCGGAGGCCCGGGAGGGCGGCGCGGAGAGCTTCGCCGAAGCCGTCCGCCTCGGGGTCCTGGCCGCGGAGGGCCGGCTGCCGACGGAGTCCCGCGAGGCGTACGAGGCGGCCGAGAAGTCCCTGTACTCCCTGGTCAGGGGCGCCTTCGGGGGCCGCCTGAAGTGGGCGCTGACGGGCGGGGCGCCGATCGCCCCGGCGACCCTGGACTTCCTGCGGGCCTGCGGGATCCCGGTCTTCGAGGGCTACGGGATGACGGAATCGGCCGGGGTCATCAGCCTCAACCACCCGGCCGGGGTCCGGTACGGCTCGGTGGGCCGGCCGATCGCGGGGTGCGAGGTCCGCATCGCGCGGGACGGCGAGGTGCTGGCCCGGGGTCCGATGATCTTCCCGGGGTACCACGGCGACGAGGCCGCGACGACGCGGACGCTGGACGCGGAGGGCTGGCTCCACACGGGCGACCTGGGGGAGCTGGACGGCGACGGCTACCTCTCCATCACCGGCCGCAAGAAGGAGCTGATCATCACCTCGGCGGGCAAGAACATCACCCCCACCGAGCTGGAGTTCGCGATCCAGCGCTCCCGCTACGTCTCCCGCGCGGTCATGATCGGCGACCGCCGCCCCCACCCGGTGGCGCTGATCACCCTGGACGCCGAGGAGATCGCCGCCTGGGCGGCGCGCGAGTCGGTGACCCTGGACCCGGCGGGCCCCGGCGACCATCCGGCGGTACGGGCCCTCGTGGAGGAAGCCGTCGCAGCGGCCAACGCCACGGTCTCCCGCCCGGCCCGAGTCCGCGCCTTCCGCATCCTCCCGGAGGAGTTCACGGTCGAGGCCGGCACCCTCACCCCGACGTTGAAACTGCGCCGCCGGGCGGTGGCGGAGCGGTACGCGGGGGAGATCGAAGAGCTCTACGGATGACGCGACGCGCGTGACCCGCGTGACGCACTGTCAAGCGGAATGGAAAGTTGATCTTCACTAAGTATAAAACGTCCAATCTCTACGTGGCCGATCACAATCGCCCTACACTTCGAGCCGTCAACGCCACAAAGAGCCAGGGGGGCGACATATGGCTGACGGAAATGCGACGGTCCAAGTCCGCGTGCAAGAGGGTGTGCTGTGGATCCAAGGTGAGGCCTATCCGCTGCGCAACATCTCCCACGTCGGGCAGCGCGTATTGGAGGTCGACAAGGGAGCGGCCTGGAAACAGTTCATTCGCCGGGCCCTGCTCTGCATCGTCCTCGGCGCGATCGCGGTGGCCATCTTCGGGAACCTCGCCGGGATCCTGGCGGTCGTCGTCTTCGGACTGCTGGTCTGGCAGCTCGTCAAGACGATCAGCAGGCCCCCGGTCTACGGCCTGGTCCTCAACACGTCCGGCATCCAGCGCGATGCCGTGTGGTCCCTGGACCACCAGGAGATCGAAACCCTCGTCTTCGAGATCACGAAGGCCATCGGCCGCCCCGACTCGGGCCCGGTGACCATCAACATCAAGGAAGCCGTCGTGGGCGACCAGATCAAGATGTACGGAGCCGGGGCCATCGGCGTGGCCCAGCACAGCGGTTCGGGAGACATCAGGGGAGGTGGCCGATGATGGCCGGCGACCACATCTCGATACACGGGGCCGGCGGTATCGGCAAGGCCTCGCACACGGGCTCCGGGGACATCGTGGCCGGAGGCAAATACGCCGGAGGGGCGACGCCGGACGCATCGGCCGTCGAAAAGCTCCTCGAAGAAGTCCGGGCGATGAGGCAGCACCTGGACGAAAGCGACCGGGCGGAGGTGGACGAGGCGGTCGCGGAAATCCAGGCGAATCCCTCTCAGGAGAGGTTCGGCAAACTCCTCCGGACGTTCTCCGGAATTGCGACGGTCATCGGAGAAGCCGGAGTCCCCGTCATCGCCGCCATCAAGGCGCTGCTGGGCTGAACGGAAGCGGAAGGAAGGGGGCCACGGCTCGTGGCCCCCTCGTCCTACGCCCGCGCGACCCCACCGAGGAACGCGGCCCAGGCCCCGGGCGCGATGGCCAGCTGGGGGCCGGCCGGGACCTTGGAGTCCCGGATGTGGACGGCGTCCGCACATCCGGCCACCTCGACGCACTGGCCGCCTTCGCCGCCGCTGTAGCTCGACTTGCTCCAGTCGAAGCCGACTTCGAGGCACTCGCCGCCCTCGCCGCTGCTGTAGCTCGACTTGCGCCAGTCGAAGGCGACTTCAAGGCACTGGCCGCCCTCGCCGCTGCTGTAGCTGCTCTTGAACCAAGCCAGGTCCGTGATGTTCATGGTGCTCCCAGCATTTTCTCGATCAAGGTCAGGGACTCGTCCGGGGTGAGCGCCTGTGCCCGGATGATCCCATAGCGCTCGGCGTAGATCCGTACCTGTTCGGGATCGGTGACCAGGTTGGGGCGACCGTAGTTCTCGGTGTAGGCGATCTGCTGGCGACCCTTGGGGTGGAGAAGACTGAACGAGCCGTCCATGGCGGCGTGTTCGCCCCTGCTGAACGGCATCACCTGGAGTTCCACCGTGCGGAGCCGTCCGATCTCTAGGAACCGGCACAACTGGTCTTCGTGGACGGCGGCTCCGCCTACCACGCGCATCAACACGCTCTCGTCGAGGACGAAGCTGAAGGTGGGGGAGGGCCACCGTTCGAAGATTTGCTGGCGCGCCAGCCGGTCGGCCAAACGCTTCTCGATCGTCGCCTCGTCCAGCAGCGGGCGGCGTTTCGCGAAGACGGCACGAGCGTGCCCCTCCGTCTGGAGGAGGCCCATCACGCCCTGGTAGCTGTAGTCGTGGATCGCGTTGGCACCGGCCTCCGCCTGCGCGTAGTCGCGGAACCAGTCCGGATGCCGGGTCCGCGCCCGCTTCAGCGCCTCCCTCACGTCCGGGATCGCCGCGATCAGTACCCCACCCGCGCCCAGCGCCCGGTCCACGTTCTCCAGGAAGTCCGGCTGCGGTGTCCGTACGCCCCGCTCGATGGAGGACACCAGGTCCTCGCCCACGTGCACGAGCCCGGCGAGTTCCTTCTGCTGAAGGCCCGCCCGCTCCCGTAGCACCTTGATGATCTTGCCCAGTGCCTTGAAGAGGTAGGCCGTGCCGTCGGCCTCCACGGGCCGTTCCGGCTCTTCCTCGCGCTCCGACAGGTCGTTCATCGCTCTTCCCCTATGCCTTGCCGGCGGGTGCTGGTCGCGGCGGCGGGCCTCCGCCTCGGCCGTACGAGCCGTACGCGCGACCAGCGCCGGCCCTACGGGGATCGCCCGTAGCGCCGCCGTACCTGGAAAGCGTACGGCGGACCGGACACGCTCGGTGAGGTGACGACCGAATTCAGTGACATGGCACACGAGGCCCCCGGCCTCGTCGAGCCCTCCGAGTGCCGACTGCTCCTCTCCGCCACCCCGCGCGGTGCCCGGCTCGCCCGCCGGCTCGCCGGGGTGCAGCTGGCCGCCTGGGGGATCCCGCACGGCTGCGCCCTCGCCGAGGACGTGGAGCTCGTGGTCGGGGAGCTGGCCGCGAACGCCGTCCTGCACGGGCGGGTCCCCGGGCGGGACTTCGAGATCCGACTCGCCTACGACGGCCTGCGGGTCCGGGTGGAGGTGAGCGACGCCCGGGGGGACAAGGCGCCGCCGGACGCGCTGCCCAGCGTCGACCCGTGGTCGGCGGAGGACGGGCGCGGGCTGGTGCTCGTACAGGCGGTGGCGCGGGAGTGGGGCGTCGCCCCGCGCGGTCCGGGCGGGCCGGGGAAGACGGTGTGGGCCCGGTTGTGACAATGACCCACAGAGCGGTCAACACGGTCCATTGGGGCCATGGGGGCGATTGGGGCAGGGAGTTGAGGCCCTGGTTCATTACGGGCCACGGGACCGGTGAAGTCGAGACGAATGGTGTGCCATATCTGGTGGGGGGATGGCGAGTCGTGCCGCGCGACCTGGTAGACAGTTACCATCCACGGCCCGACCGGTCGTACAGGCACTCGTACGCGTACCTGGATGTGCAACGTTTTACGGCGGCCCCACTTCGGCCGCCTTGGGGGGATTTGCCGCGCTGTGAAGCCACTGAAGCCACTTCACCGTCACCTGGTCAACACCTCGCGCAAAGTCATGTGCACGGCCGCCCTCGCGGCCAGCCTGACCACCGCCGCGGTCGTGACCAACTCGCCGATCGCGGGCGCGGGGGAGGCCGAGCCGACTCCGGACAGCCCCCAGGCCGAAGACCGCGGTGACGCCCGCCTCGACCTGCCCGACCTGCTCGCGGACCCGCCCCCGCCGCCCGGCGCGGCCAGCCCCGAAGGGGCGCTCAGCGGCATACCCGCGACCGCCCTCGACGCGTACAGGCGTGCCGAGGCGTCGGTGGCCGCCGCCCTCCCCGGCTGCCACCTGCCCTGGCAGCTGCTGGCGGGCATAGGCCGGACCGAGTCCGTGCACGCCTCCGGCTACGGGCTCAAGGCGGACGGGTACACCGAGAAGCCGATCCGCGGGCCGCGCCTGGACGGCAACGGCTTCGCCGAGATCCGGGACACCGACAAGGGCGAATGGGACGCGGACGCGGTGTACGACCGCGCGGTCGGCCCGATGCAGTTCATCCCCTCCACCTGGTCGACGTGGGGCGCCGACGGCAACGGTGACGCCAAGCGCGACCCGAACAACATCTACGACGCGACCCTGGGCGCCGGCCTCTACCTGTGCGCGGGCGGCCGGAACCTCTCCGACGCGGCGCACCTCGACAAGGCGATCCTCAGCTACAACAACTCGCGCGAGTACGTCAACACCGTGCTCGGCTACATGCGGCAGTACCAGGCCGGGGACGGCGTCGTCGGCGTCCCGAACCCGCCGGCCGCCAACTACCCCACCCCGAACCCGCCGGTCCTGCCGACGCCGCCCGCGTCCAGGCCCCCGGCGTCCAGGCCCCCGGTGACCCCGCCGCCCGTCACCCCGCCCGTCACCCCTCCGGTGACGACGCCGCCCGTGACGACGCCGCCGGTCACCCCGCCGCCGGTGACGCCTCCGGCCGCCGCGCACCTGGACCGCCTGGAGGCGGTCGGCGCCACCGAGCTCAAGGCCGAGGCGGGCACCGCCTTCGCGCGGGCCCCGCAGGTCAAGGCGGTGCTCAGCGACGGCAAGCCGGCCGCCGATCAGACCGTGGTGCTCTCGGTCGACGAGGACGGCACCGACGGGACCGTGTTCACGGCCGACGGCAAGAACTTCGCGGTGGTCCACACCGACGCGAACGGCCTGGCGGCCGCCCCCGCGCTGAAGGCGGGAGCCAAGGCGGGCACGTTCGTCCTGCGCGCGACCGGCTACGACTCCTCGCGCGAGGTCACCGTGCGGTTCACGGGCACGGTCACCCCGGCGAAGCCCGCCCCGGCCCCGGAGGCGGACCTGCTGGCGCGCAGCGACGCGGACGCGGCGAAGCCGCTGGAAGCGGTGGCCGGAGCCAAGATCACGGGTGTCGAGTTCCTCGCGACGGCCAAGGGCGCCCCGGTCGCCGGAGCGAAGGCCACGGCCGGCATCGGCACGACGGACAACGACGGCAAGTGGGTCCCGGCGGACCCGGCGACGGCGGGCACGACGCCGTACTTCGTGGACGCCGACGGCAGGAAGCTCACGGAGCTGGCACTCGCCCCCACGACCGCGGACGGCAAGATCACCCTCCCGGCCCTCTCCACGACGGGCACGACCCCGGGCACGTACACCCTCCGGATCCGCATCTCGGACAAGGTGCTCCTCGACGTGAAGATCACCATCACCCCGGCCAAGCCGGCCACGACCCCGCCGGCCACCACGCCGCCGGCCACGCCCGCCAAGGAGTCCTGACCTTCGGCGTGGCCGGTGACCACACCGGCCACGCCACACCGGGCACGCCGCGCTGGCCACGCCGCGCCGGCCGCGAAGCCAGGGCCGCGAAGCCAGGGCCGCGAAGCCAGGGCCGCGAAGCCAGGGCCGCGAAGCCAGGGCCGCGAAGCCAGGGCCCCGAAGTCCGGGGCAATGCCCCTAGGCCCGGAAGGCCTTCCGGAGGAGTTCGCCGAACTCGGCGGGGTGCGTGGTCAGGCCCGTGTGCCCGCCGGGGAAGTGCAGGGGTTCCGTACCGAGTAGCTCGGCCAGGAAGGCGGCCGCACGGTAGGGCAGTTCGCCGTGCGAGTCCTGGCCGCAGGCGAGCACGAGCCTGTCCGACAGCGCCTCCAGCCGGTGGACGTCCGGGGCGTAGGACATGAAGCTCGGCACGATGCGCCCGACGAAGTAGGGCAGATCCGCCATCGTCCGCTCCGCCCGCGCCGCCGCCTGCGGCGGAAGCTCCGTCCGGGCCTGCGGCTCGGCGACGTCGCCGCCCTTCCTCAGCCCCGCGGCGAACACGGCCAACGCCGGCACGACCCCCTCCGCGTGGAAGGTCTCCCGCACGCGCGCGATGAGCGCGCGGTGTTCGGACGCGTCCGGCAGTACCTCCACCACCGGCGGCTCGTGTGCCACGAGGCGTTCGACGCGCTCGGGGTGGCAGGCGAGCAGGTGCAGGGCCGCGATCGCGCCCGAGCTGGAGCCGAACACCCGGGCGGGCTCGCCGGGCGACAGGAGATCCAGCATCCGCAAGGCGTCGTCCGCGTGTTCGGCCACTCGCTGCTCGGCTTCGGGGTCGTCCAGCGGGCTCCGGGACATGCCGCGCGGATCGTAGGTCGCGACCGTGTATTCGGCGGCCAGGTCGTCGGCGACGCCGTCGAAGGAGGCCGCGCCGCCGGTCCCTCCGGGGATCAGCAGCAGGAGCGGGCCCCGGCCGCGCACTTCGTAGTGCAGGGTCGTGCCGCTCACGCGCAGGCTGCGAACCGTCGGGTCGGTCATGCGGAGTCTCCTTCTCGGGACGGGGGCCAGTGCTCCAGGAGGGTGTGCAGGGCGTCGAGGGCGCGGACCCAGGAGTCCCGCGGCGAACGCTCGTGTCCGAACCCGCCCGATGCCTCCAGGGCGACGAACCCGTGGAACGTGCTGCGCAACAGCCGGACCGCGTCGGTCAGGTCGGGCTCGGCCAGTCCGTAGCCGCGCAGCATGCCGTAGGTCAGCTCGACGGCGCGCCGCGGTCCGGGTGCCTCCGCGGCCAGTTCGGGGTCGATGCGGATCCGGGTCTGCGTCGCCGCGTAGCGGCCCGGGTGCTGGTGGGCGTACTCCCGCCAGGCGTCGGCGAACGCGATCAGCGCGTCCTTCCCCGCCAGACCGGCGGTCGCTTCCGCGATGCGGACGGTCTTCTCGTCCGCCGCCAGCAGCGCGATCCGTCCGCGAAGGTCTTCCAGGCCGCGGACGTGCCCGTAGAGGCTCGCGTCCTTCACGCCGAGCCGGCGTGCCAGCCGGGCCATGCTCACCTGATCGAGCCCGACCTCGTCCGCGAGCTCGGCGCCCGCGACCGTCACCCGCTCCGCCGTCAGCCCCGCGCGCGCCATGCGCCCTCCCGATCCTAGGATCCCTAGTTTTAACCTAGGCCCCCTAGGAAGGCAAGCGGCAGCGGAGCCCGATCCACCGCCGCGCTCGCCTCCTGAGGCTCCGCCCCAGACCCCGCGCCTCAAACGCCGGCGGGGCTGAATTCAGCCCGGTGCCGCTGGGGTCCGCCTGGGCCCGCCAGGGGGCGACGACTCCTGGGGCTCCGCCCCAGACCCCGCGCCTCAAACGCCGGCGGGGCTGAATTCAGCCCGGTGCCGCTGGGGTCCGCCTGGGCCCGCCAGGGGGCGACGACTCCTGGGGCTCCGCCCCAGACCCCGCGCCTCAAACCCGGCGGGGCTGAATTCAGCCCGGTCCCGCCGGGAAACGAGGGGGGAGGGGGCTGCCGGGGCCGTCGGGGAGCGACGGGGGCCGGGGTCGACGACCCCGGCCCCCCGGCAGTCGCCCCCGGCTACCCCGAAGCGCCCCCGC
>NZ_JAGGOW010000077.1 GCF_018614135.1 Streptomyces sp. ISL-66 | reverse complement strand
ACGAAGCCCGAGCCCCGGGGCAACTTCTCCGCCCGCGTCCGGGTGTCGGTGCGCAAGAGGGCGAAGGTCTACGCCGCCGGCCACGACATCAACTTGCAGGACCTGGTCGACGCCGCGCTGGACGAATACCTGGCTCGCCGCAACGCATGAAAAACGCCCCAGCGGTGCGCTATCACCGCTGAGGCCCGACGCAAGGATTGGAGTTGACTAGATGCGCCACGACCAGGGTACGGGCACAGATCCGTACTGGTCAGCAGCCGGATTCGGTCAGCTGGACTGGCAGGCGAAGGCCGAACGCGTCCTGAGGGACGCGCCCACCTGGATCCTGCTGGCCATTGTCGGCGCCGTGCTCCTCACGCTGCTGATCGCGGCCTTCCTGGCCTTCTCCCGGGCCTCGAAGCAGCAGGCGGAGAGGGACAAGCACCACCGCGAGGCTGTCGCCCTCGCCCGCGAGAAGGGGCAGTCCCTTCCTCCCGAACCCCTGCACATGGACCCCAAGCCGCTGCTCGGCGGCATCGCGGTGTCCTTGAACGGCCTGTGGGGATTCGCCCAGGACCAGGTCGGGCTGTCGTTCTTCTTCGCAGTCGGCTTCGTGAGCATGTTCGACGTGCTGGAAATGAAGCTGTTTTCGAACATGTACAAGATGGCGGACGCCGACCCGCGTAGACGGTGGACGCGTCAGCTGAAGATCATGCGGGGCACCGCCTGGGCCTTCATCTTCGCGTCGGCCGCGGTGAACGTCGCTCACGCCCCGAACCTGGTGGCAGCGCCCTTCCTCGCGATCATGCCGATCGGCGCGGGCTGGGTCATCTACATGCCGCTCAAGAACGCGCTCGCCGGCGCGGAAGAGGAAGAGGACACCAAGCGGCCCGAGGGCGCGAAGCCCGGTCCGTTCCGGCTGGCCGGGCTGCTGTGGCGGCGACTGTGGGCCTGGGGCTACCGCGTGGCGGGCCTGGACGTCAACGACCGCGCAGACGAGATGGTCCGCCGGGCCCGCGCGCGGGATGCTGCGGACGCCTCGTACGAACTGCGCAAGGCGCTCCTGGAGAAGAAGGAGCTGGAGAAGGTCGTCGGCGTGGCCGTCGCGCCGCGCGGCCGGGGCAAGGTCTCCGAGGAGGCGAAGCGGCTCGACGCCCTGAACAGGGAGCTGGAGAAGAAGATCCGGCCGAAGGCGCAGGGCGCCCTGGAGATGGCGGACACGCAGGACCCCGAGCAGGGTCTGCAGCTCATGCAGCGCATGGCGTGGCTGACCCGGGCCGACGACGTGGCCCTGCTCGACTACGGGCCCGACAGCCCGGCCATGACGGTGCTGGAGGAGCTGAACATCGCGGCGAACGCCGAGTTCGTGAAGAGCAACAAGCGTGCGATCGAGGCGGGCAAGACTGCGGAGGCGGCGGAGGACACCCGGCGCAAGGCGGAGAAGGCGGTCGAGGAAGCCGCGGGCCAGCTCGCGGCCGTCAAGGAGGAGCTGGAGCGGGTCCGTAAGGAGGCGGAGGAGTCCCAGAAGCAGGTGACGGCCGACCGGGAGAAGGAAGAGAAGCGCCTCAAGGCGCTCCGGGATGAGCGGGCCCTGCTGGAGAGCAGCGACGCCACGGCCGGCCAGCTCTACCAGCGCACGGTCAAGGAGTTGGAGGAGACCCGCGAGCAGCTCACCACGCTCATGGAGGAGCGCGGGAAGCTGACCGACTCGACCGGTGAACTGCAGCAGGAAGTCACCCGGGGCCGGGAGGAAGTCCTGCGCCTGGAAGGTGTGCAGAAGGCGCTGGAGGAGCGCCTGGGCACGTTCGTGGACGAACGTGACCGGCTGACCGCGGTGGCGGCCAAGGCAGAGAAGGAAGCGCGGGAAGAGCGCGAGAACGCGCTGCGGCTGGAGGAGCGCCTGGCCTCGATCGAACGCCAGCAGGCGGCCGGTGTCGCGGCGCGCGCCCAGCAGCCCGGCCGGGTCGACGCCCGGATCGGCTCGGGGGGCGGGGACACCCGTCAGCGCCTTCGTGAGCTGCTCAACGAGATGAGCCCGGAGGACCGGCAGCAGTCCCAGCGGAAGATCGCCGCGCAGCTCATGGATCAGGTGGGCCTCGGCCTGGACGCGGTCCGCAACCACCTGCGGGCCATCGACCAGGAAGACGCGGAGGCGGCGGGCTTGCCCCACCCCCGTACACACGAAGACACGGAAGAGCGGGAGTTCGAGGGCGTCGAGAAGTGAGCCCGGAAATCGCCGGGCTCTGTCCACAGGCCCGGCTCTGCATGATCGGCGGACCGGTGACCACCACCGGCGGGATGGGCGGACCGAACACGAAGGTGTCCGGTCTGGCGGGCAATCTGCCCAGGTCATCCCGCCCGGCGGGAAGCCGCGCAACCGTGCGCGGTAGGTCCGTAACGATCGGCGATAACCATGCCGCACTTGTCAGTTCAGGGACGTATACAGACAGGAGTGGCCCCGGTGCTTACTGAGCTTGGCGGCTGCAGCACCGGGGCCCTGACGAAGGAGGAGACCCTCGTGAACGACAACAGTAAGGGCAGCAACCACATCGACTCGACGTCTCCGGAAGACATCCCGGAGACGGCCGAACACCAGCAGCCGGCCCCTCGGAGCCCGCTGTTCAGCGAGGCCCCCTTCTGGCGCGGGTCGGGCGTGCGCGTTACGGCGCTCGGCGTGCCCACCACGTTCCTCGCGGCGGGGGAGATCACCCCCACCGACACCACCGGGGACGCGGGCGACATCCTCGGGACGATCTTCGGCGGCCTGGCCGACGGCGCCGGGGAACTCTTCGCCGCGCAACCCCTCCTGACGACCGGACTCGTGGTCGGCCTGGTCGGCGCGGGCTACATGTACGTGAAGACGAACATGGACTTCGGCCGCGAGAGCGACGGCTTCGCGGACAGGAAGCGGCTCAAGAAGCAGATGACCCGCGCCCCGCTGGTCAAGAAGCGCAAGGTCCTGCGGCCCAGCCTCACGGACGTCCCCGCCCGGAAGGTGCCGACCAACGCCGTCGGCTTCTACATCGGACGCGACCGCAAGACCGGCCTGCACCTGTACGCGGCGATCGAGGAGTCCTCCCTGATGCTCGCCCCGATGGGTGCGGGCAAGACGGCCAAGCTGGGCAACTGGCTGCTGGACGCGGTGGGTGCGGTGCTGGCCACCAGCACGAAGTACGACATCGTCGAGCTGACCGAAGCGATCCGCGCCCGGGTCGGCAACATCCTGATCTGGAACCCGGAGGGTCTGGCCGACCGGCCCTCGAACATCGCGTGGGACCCGGTCATCGGCTGCTCGGACCCGAAGCTCGGCATCGAGCGCTCCAAGCGACGGGCCAAGGCCCTGCTGGAGGGCTCCGACTTCACCAAGGGCATGGAGAACCGGAACTTCTGGACCTCCAGCTCCTACCGGGTGCTCAAGGCATTCATGTGGGCCGCTGACGTCGAGGGCCTGTCCCTGATCGACGTGGCCCGGTGGTCCAAGCAGCCGCACCGCTACGAAGCGATCGAGATCTTCCAGAAGCACGTGGACATCGCGCCCCGCGGCTGGCAGGACGACCTGGAGCAGCAGCAGAAGGTCGACGGCAAGGCGACGACGCTGGAGAACGTGTTCGGCACGCTCTCCCAGACCTTCATGTTCCTGGACTCCCCGGACATCCAGAACGTGATCCTGTCGGCGCACCGGCCCAACGCGCAGTTCGACACCGAGGCGTACCTGCGCTCGCGGGACACGCTCTACATGCTCGGCAACGACAGCGACATCGGGGGCATGGGCCCGCTGTTCACCTGCCTGACCAGCGAGGTGTACGCAGGGGCGCGGACGATGGCGTCCCGCTCGCGCGGCGGCCGACTGGACCCGCCGATGACGTTCGTGCTGGACGAAGCGGCGCTGATCTGCAGCGTTCCGCTGCAGCGCTGGACGGCTGACAGCCGGGGCATCGGCATCACGATCCACGCCGTATTCCAGTCCCCGGCGCAGATCCACGAGCGGTACGGAAAGTTCGCCTACCAGACCATCTGGGAGAACTGCGTAAAGCTGATCCTCGGCGGCCTGAGCAACGTCGAGCACCTGGAAGACCTCTCGAAGCTGACCGGCCTGAAGCGGGTCAAGCAGGAGAGCCAGTCGGAATCGAACTCGGGGGGCCTGAACGCCACCTCGAACCGCTCCTCCTCCTACACCTGGGTGGAGAAGCCGACCATGACGATCTCCGACATCATGTACCTCGACCCGGGCGAGATCCTGATGTTCCGCAAGTACCTCGGCGGTCCGGTCGTCGCCACCTACACCCCGGTGTGGGAGCGCAAGGACGTCAAGAACGTCGTCCGGGACAACAAGAGGGCGGCCAAGGCCGAACTCAAGGCGCGCAAGCGCAAGCTCGCCACCGTGCCGGCGGCCCCGGAAGCCAGCCCGTGGGTGGAGGCCCCGGCCCCGGACCTGTGGGGACCGCAGCCCGAAGAGCCCTGGGCGCCGCCCGCCCCGGCGGCAGAAGTCAGCCCGTGGACGTCGGACCCGGCGGCCAGCGGCTGGAGCACCGGCGGGTTCCCCGGACCGCGTGACCACCTGCGGGTCGTACCCGGAGAGGTCGTCAAGCCGCCCGCGCCCCAGCGCGGGCCGGAGAAGCCCTCGTTCGAGCCGACCGCGCACCTGGTGCCGGAGCAGCCCGCCCCCGTCGAGCAGCCCGCGGTGAAGGAGCAGCCCAAGCAGCTGCGTGACACCGGCACGGCCGGACCGAGCAAGCCGACCGGACCGGCCCAGCCGCCCCGCCGTCGGCGCGACGCTGACGACCTGGGGGCCTTCTGATGAAGCTGGAGCCGGGGGACATGCTCCTCGCGCTGGCCCGGGACCTCTCGGAGGCGCGGACCACTCTCACTTCCGGGCTGGAGGACCTCGCCGGACGGCTGGAGAGCCTGGAGGGTGCCGAGTACGGCGACGCCATCGCCGGACTGCGGAAGGTGCTCGGCGAGGTCTCCGACGCGGTCCAGAAGCTGCAGGACAAGGCAGAAGAGGAAGAGCCGGAGGGGCCGGGCACCGCGCCGAACTGGGTGGAGCTGGACAAGGAGCAGTGCCGGGAGCTGTGGGACTGGCTGAACAGCTGGTGCAACAAGATCTTTCTCCCCGTCTACGCCCAGGACGTCTGGCGGCCGTGCTGGTACCGCCACCAGCAGCTGCGGATCCAGCTGACGTGGCTGTGCGCCTACTGGCACTGGGCGTACGAGAAGGCGGCCCCGCCGACCCGTGCGGCCGAGTGGCACATGCGGTGGTGGCCGGCCGTCGAGACCTTCATGAAGAAGGAGTTGAAGGAGTGCGGCTACGTCGACCCGGAGAAGCTGCGTGAGCCGCTGCACGCCATCCCGGAACACGGGGAGGACGCCCTCGCTCTCGATGACTTCGCCGACCATGGTCTCTTCGACTGGATCGAGCGGGACATCGCCCGGCGCCCCGACCCGGAGAAGAAGCGCAGCAAGAAGGACCCGGCCGGCTGACCCAGCCCGACGGAAGTAGAAGGGGGAGTCACCCAAATTTGGGTGACTCCCCCTTCGCGTTGCCCGGGTCCGCTACTGGTCCTTGAGGACCTCGTCGACCGCGTACGCGATGCCCAGCGCCGCGGTGCTGATGTCCTTCAATGCCTCGGCCGGCGCGTCGTGCAGGGCGCCCGCCTCGATCCCGGCCAGCAGTCCCTGCAGCAGGTCGCGCATCCTGATCGCCCGGTGCGGGGGCTGCTCGTCCACGATCTCCGCCTCGACCACCGACTCGTCGCCGTCGTCGGCACTCTCGCCTGTCGGGGATCCGCCCGTCGAGTCACCCAAATTTGGGTGACCTCCCGTCTGGGGGGCGGCTTGCTCCTGGGCGCCGGTCTCGACGTCGGCCGGGGCCGTCTCCGCGGAGGCCGGGGCCGTTTCCTTCTTCCTGGACCGCGTCGTCTTGGGCTTCGGCTTCGCCTCGATCGCGGCCTGGAAGGTCCGCGCGGTCGTCAGCGCCACCGGCTCGGCTACCCGCGCCAGCTCGACCAGGCCGTCGACCACGTCGGCCGTGACCCGGTGACGACGCTCGGCCGCCCATACCCGAAGCGCGACGTACGCGCGGGCGGTTGTGTCCTGGCCGTGCTGCTCGACCATGGGCAGCAGCCGGTGGACGTGGGAGTCGGGGATCGCGCGGGGCCGGTCCTGCTGCTCGGTGATGGCCTTGAGCACGGGCCACTGCTGGATGCGCCGGTTGACCTCCGACTCCGACTCACCAAACTGGTCCTGACAGTAGTCCGGCCACGTGCGCCCGCCCTGACGGTGCAGGCGCCGGGAGCGGACCGCGTGCGCGGCCTTCCACTTCATCCACTCGGCCCGGTTGCCGTTGCCGAACGCGGCCTCACAGTGCCCCAGGTCGTCAACTTCCTGGGGCGTCAGCTCGCCTTCGGCCTCGACCTCCACCTCGACGGGCTCGGGAATCAGGTCCGGGGTGAACGCCTGCGGCCGGTACGGCTCCACTGCGGCGGGCGACGCCACCGGGTCGCGCTCCCCGGCCGGGGCCGGGACGGTCGCCTCGGCGGGGCCGGTCGCCTCCGCCTTCGCCCCTTCGGACTGCCGGCGCGCCTCTGCCGCGGCGGCACGCTGGTCTCGAATCTCCTGCCGGGTGGGACTCACCGGCCGACCTCCTGGTTACCAACGGGCAGCAGCCCGCGCTTCTTCATCTCCGTCACGAGCGCACCGAACGCCGTCTTGGCGGCACCCTCCACCGGCGCCCCGATGGAGTCGCCGAACCGCTCGCTGCGCGGGATGACCGTGGAGAACACCTGATACCCCTCCTTGATCATCTCCTCCCGGTAGTAGCCGGTCGACGACGCGTTCGCCACGGTGCGGTTGAGCAGCACCCATGTCTCGGGCTTCCTGCCGGTGGCCCTCAAAGGGGCACTGCTCGCCAGGATGTCCTTGAACGGCTTCGCGGTCTCCGGCTCGACGACCCGCTCCCAGTCACCGGCGGTCGGCGACATGTGCAGGATCACCAGGTCGGCGATGCGGAGCACCGAGTCCGCGACGAAGGGGTGGTTCTCGCTGTGTCCGCAGTCCACCATCGCGATCGTCTTCCCCGTCGGGGGCACGACCTTCGTGTGGAACTTGGCGTCGGCCTGCGCGTGCACGGGGAAGGCGAATTTGCCCTTCTCCGGCTGGCTCCAGGCCCAGAACTGCTTGCTGTGGTCGGCGTCGTACCCGACGACCTCGTAGCCTTCCTCGTCCTCCACCAGGGCGTGCGACAGCCACCCGGTGTCAGTGGTCTTGGCCATGGTCCGGGGCGACATGTTCGCGATGAGCATGTCGGGAGCCTATGGGCACAGCAGAGATCAACACATCACGGACGCCAGCTTCCGGCCCCGTAACGCCCGCTTGATACGCGAAAGCCCTCCCCGGCCGCGGCCGGGGAGGGCTGGAAGTCTGCGGGTGCCGTCAGGGAACTGCGCTCACTCGAAGATGGGGCGTTCCTCGTCGGCCGACGTCGCCCACTGCACGGTGCGCTTGACGCCGCCGGCGTACCACTCGGAGGTGTCGGTCCACTTGTAGCCGAAGATCGCGTCCTCGGCGTGCGTACGGATCAGCGGGACCGGCAGATCGGGGTAGGGGTACAGCTCCCGGGAGATCGGGGCCCACTCGCGCTCACCGAGCAGCCACCGGGTGGTGTGGATGATGGCCTCCAGCGCGCTCGCGACGCCGTCGGGAGAGACCCAGATCATCCGTGCGTCGCCCGGCGGCAGGGCCTGGGAGGCCAGCGCGTCGTCGCGGAGTTTCTCCAGCTCGCTGCGTGAGCGCACGACGCGCGGCGGCAGGTCCTGCGCCGCGGGCGCCTGGGTCGGCTGGGCCGGCGGCTGCGGGCCGCCCCGGTTCCACCACGATGTCTCGGCCATGTCCGTCAAGGTAGCGGGCTCTTGTGACACGGAGCCAGGAAATGGGGCGGGCCAGCGGGTTGCCCGCTGGCCCGTGGCCTACATCTCGATGTCGATGTCGATGTCCGGAGCAGGGGGCGCGGGCGGCTCGGGGGCCGGGGCGGGCTGCGGCTCGGGTGCGGCCGGGATGCTGCCCGCGGGCTCGACGTCGTGGTCCTGGCCGTGGTCGATCTGGGCCATCTCGCGGCCCAGCCGCTCGTACTCGGCCTCGAAGTCCATGCCGGAGTCGCGGCGCTCGCGGTCGACCTCTTCGGCCTGCGGCTGCGCCTCGCGCTGGGCTTCCTGCTCTCGCTCCTGGGCGCGCTGTTCGAGGATCTGCTGCGCCTGGCGGGCCTGCTCCATCGCGGCAAGCAGCTGCTCCTCGGCGGACGGCTGCGGGGTCGGCGTGGCGGCCGGGGCCGACTCCGGCTCCGGCTCGGCGGTCTCCGGTTCCAGGACGGGGTTGCGGCGCTCCAGCTCGATCCGGGCGTAGTCGGCCTCTTCGCGCACCTGCTGCGTCTCGGCGAACCACTTCTCGCGGGTCTCGTGGATCTCCTGGTACTGCCGCGCGCGGTCGCCCATCGTCTCCGCGATGTTCCGGCTGGTCTCGGCCCGGTCGAGGGTGTCGCGCACCAGCTCGCCGGGCTCGATGTCCGCCTGAAGCGTGGGAACCTGCTGCAGCGCCATCGCCTGGGCGAGGGCCTGCTGGTGTTCGTTGTAGCCGGTGGCCTTCGAGACTTCATCCAGGGCCTTGTTGATGCGCTCCTCGTGCTCGGCGACCTCCTTGTCCGCCATCTCCTGGGCGCGCAGCTCCATCTGCACGGCCTGGTTCTCGTAGTCGCGCTCCGCCTTGAACGACCGCTGCATGTCGTCGGCGACGTACGGCGGCGCCCACTCCTCCTCACGCTCGGCGCGCTCGATGGACTGGCGCAGGTTCTCCTCGCTCGCGCGGGAGATGTCGGCCAGTTCCTCCGGCACACCGAGGGCACGGCGTGCTCGCTCCCAGTCGGCACGCGCCTCGACGGCGCCGTCCGGAGGGGCCTGGCCGATGGCGTCGGCTTCCTTGTCGAAGGAGTGGGCCTCGCGGTACCGCTCGACGCGGCCGGCGCGCAGCTCCCAGTCGGCGCGCTCGGTCGGGTCCTCGGGCACCGGGCCCAGACGCTCGATCGCCCATGCCGGCTGCTGCTCGGCGACACGCTGGCCCAGCTGCTCGGTGCGCTGGTCCATCAGCTCGGCCCACTCGCCCATGAACCGGCCCAGGTCCCCGTCAATCTCCGGCGTGCGGGCACGGTAGGAGTCCATGGCCTCCAGCTGCGCCTCGCGCTCGGCGGCCTGGCGCTGCTTGACCTCGTTGTCCTGTCCGGCGTGCAGGACGTCCGCCTCGACCTGGAAGGCGAAGGACTGGCGAAGCAGCAGCTCCATGTTGAGCTGGTCAAAGTCCTGAGAGTCCTGTGCGGGCGCGCGGGTGTCGACCAGCTGCTGCAGCTGGTCCTGGTCGACGGGCTCGGCGGTCGCGGCCTCGATGACGGCCGTCTCCTGCTGCTGGCGGATCTCCTCGTCGGCCGCGGCGCCCAGGACCTCGGCGCCCATCTGGGTGGCGAGGGTCTGCTGCAGAAGTTCGTCCTGGTGCGGGTGGACCCGGGCGGCCTCGTCCGCAGCGTCGAGCAGCTGCTTCAACTCCTCCGGGTCAGCGGTCGTCTGCCCGGCCTCGATGGCGGCGTCGACCGTCTGCTCCTGGGCGGCGAGGGCTTCGCGCTGCTCGGCCTTCTCCGCACGGATCTCGTCGCGCTCGACCAGGTTGAAAGCCTGCTTGAGGCGGTAGTGCATGGCCTTGCTGGCGTCGTCGGCGGTCTCCAGCTCGCGCGAGCGGGCGGTACGCACCAGCAGGTCCTCGGCGTCGAAACCGCGCTCCTCGACGGTGCGGGCCAGCCTCATCAGGGTTCCGTACGCCTCGCCGCTGCTGACGCGGGCGTAGTCCTCGGGGCCCAGCGCGTCGAGCAGGGCCTTGCCGTACCGCGTCTCGGCGTGCTGGTCCTTGACCCCGGCCCACGCCGGCTGGATGGCGGCGAGGTGCTCGCGGCGCTCCAGCTCGCCCGCGATGGCCTGGGTGGCGGTCTGCTGCGTGCCGGAGCGCTGCAGCGTCTGGTCCAGCACCGAGAGGTAGTGGGGGATGTCCTCCTCCTTGACCCCCTGGCCGTCCCGGTGGGTGATGACGTAGGCCCAGTTCCCGTCCTGGCCTCGGCTGAGACTGACGTAGAGGGCCTCGCGGGTGGTCTGCTCGTCGACCAGCGAGTGGCAGGGCCCGACCGTGCGGCCCTGCGCGCCGTGCACGGTGCTGGCGTAGGCCAGCTCGACGTGGGTCTGAACGTAGGCCGCGGGCAGGTGCATCCGGGAGCCGTCCGCCAGCTGCACCATCAGGGAGCCGTTGTCGCTGATCCCGGTGACCGTGGCGGTGAGCCGGTTGGTGGCGAACTGGCCGCTCTCGCCCCCGATGTTCCGGTCGTTGCGGCGCATCTGGATGATGTCGCCTCGGCCGGCCTTGGTCTCGACGCCGTACTGCTGCCCGGTGCGCAGCACGACGCCGTCCTCGTCGACCAGGCGGGCGCGGACCAGGTCGGCGCGGGCACGGGCGGAGAGTTCCGCGGCCGTCTCGTTGTCCGGCGCGACCAGCAGCGGGTTGCGCCCGGCCAGCTGGTCCTTGATCCACTCCTGGTAGGCGCGCTCCGTCATCTCCTCGGCGCTGCCGCCCCGGAACCGGCCGTGCAGCTCGTACTGGGCCAGCGCCTCGCTGTCGCCCTCGCGCAGCTGCAGCGACGCCTTGGCCTCCCACTCGCGGACCTTCGTCTCCCCGGTGACGGGGTCGATGTCGCGGAAGCGCCTGACCTCTTCGAGCGTGTGGACTCCGGGCATCTCCTCGGCGAGCTGGCCGAACAACCCGCCCGCCCCGACGGCCGTGAGCTGGTGGTGGTCGCCGCTGCCGATCATCTTCGCGCCGTACGACTCGACCAGGGCACGGACGCGGTCCATGTCCGGGGTGTTGGTCATGCCCGCCTCGTCGACGATGACCAGGGTGCCGGGAGCGATGCGGTACTTCTCCGCGTCGGGCACGTGCTTGCCCGCGGCCATGTCGTCGTGCTTCTTGAGCAGCATGGAGATGTTGGCGACGTTGGTCAGGCCCTCGTCGGCGAGGACCTGGGCGGCGCGCTCACCGCTGGCCAGACCGATGACCTGGCGGCCTTCGTATGACTCCCACACCTCGGTCAGCGCGGCGAGCGTGTAGGACTTGCCCGCGCCGGCCGGGCCGATCAACAGGTCGAGCTTGCGGCCGGACGTCGCCGCGCTGCGGACGAAATCGGCCTGCTTGCCCTTGAGGCCGCGCCGGGCGATGACTTCCTCGACCAGTTCGCTGGGGATCGTCGGGGCGCCGCGTTCGCCTGCGAAGGTCCGCATCCGCTCCTCGGTCGCGATGTGGCGCTCGGTCGCGTACCGGTTCACGTTGTTGTCGGCCGGCTCGTAGACGAAGGAGCCGTCCGCGCGCTGCAGCTCGACGGGGATCTCGACCAGGTGCGGCGCGGTCGCGCAGACCACGCCGTTGTCGCTGGTCGGGTCCAGGGCCTCGTCCGCGAGCCGGTTGAGCAGGTCGCGTACCTCGTGGGCCTCCATCCCGCCCAGCGTGTCCGGCAGCTGCCGGTTCAGCTCGACGATCAGGTCTGACCGTCGCCACGTCGCCTTCTGCTCCTGAACTGCGGCGATGGCGCGCTGCTGGATGCGCTCGGGGTCGAACTCCTTGTACGGGCGGTGCAGGTCGTGCAGCGCGGACTCGTGCTCGACCTGGTCGGGGACGTTGGCCAGCGAGTCGCGGAACCGCTCCTGGCTGAACGCCTCCCACCGGTCGAGCAGCTGGTCACGGGTGACGGCGTCGTGCTTCTTCGCCTGCCGCTGCTGCAGGGTGACGTCCTCGGACATCCGGGCCAGCACGTACGGGGAGGGGGCTGTGCCGTACCGCTCCTCGTACGCCTTCGCGACCTCGGCGACCTCGGCCTTGATGGCGACGCGGCGCGAGGAGAACCCGTCGCGCAGGTCCTGGTCGATGCCGACGATCTCGCGGGCCTTGCCGTCCGGGCGGGTCGCGAATCGCACGCCCTCCGTGCGCTCCAGCTCCTGCTCGGCGATTCGCTCGGCGAGGTGGCCCACGGCCTGCTTGTGGACCCACAGGCCGTTCCCGTCGACCGATCCCCAGGTCACGCGCTCTTCGCCGGTCACCGGGTCGATCTCGACGGCCTTGATCTTGTTCAAGACCGTCGCGTGCACGTGGAGCTGGGGGTCGTCGTCTCGACTCGTGTGCTGCGCCCAGGCGGAGACGATGAAGCCCTCGCCCTTGACGTAGCGTCCGGTCGAGCGGCCCTCGACCTTCTTCCCGTGGTGCCCCAGCCGGGTGTAGCCGGCCTCGTCCTGCATGTGCTCCAGACCAGCCTTTACGCCGACCTTCCAGGCATCCCAGACCCGGTCAGCCTTCGCGGCGTACCGCTCGGCGCCTTCCAGGTCACCAGCCTTGCGGCACTCGGCGGCCTTCACCTGCAGGCTCGCGTGGTAAACGCTCCAGCTCTTCGGCGCGCTGAACGTCAGGTCGTAGTACAGCGTCGCTGACGGTGAGTGCTTCCGGGTGTCCAGCTCGATGGCCTTGACCCGCTCCGGGGTCAGCTCGACCCCCGGCGTCTGCGCCTGGGCGTCGCTCAGCGCGGCCTCGAACCGCCGCTGGAAGCTCTTCTCGTAGTTCTTCGGAGCGTTCCCCAGCCGGGCGTCCTTGCGGATCGCCTTCTCGGCCTTGGCGTACTCCGGCGTGCCCTCCTCGTGAGGGATCGCCGCGAGACGCTCCAGCATCTCGTCGCGCTTCCGGGGGTCGATCCAGTCCTTGTAGAGGTCGGTGAAGACCTCGTTGTCGACCGTTCCCTCCAGCCCCAACTCGGCCGCGCCCTCTCCAAGCCAGTAGCCGGGCGGCTCCCCCTGCAGGTCCACGCTCCGGGCGTAGTAGTGCTCAGCACCAGCCGCTACCTCACGCGTGAGGTAGGCGGGGTCTGAACCTGCGGAGATTGAAAGCATCGCGACTCAGAGTAGGGGATTTTCAAGATCATTAACACCCATAGGATCGTGATGCATAGGTGTGCGGGCTTGTGGTCTATGCATCTAGTTCTACGGTCTGCGTTCGGTCTAATTGATCAAGGAAAGAAAAGGGGTCCGATTACCTCGTCCTGCAGGGGGTCAAAAAGGGTCGTCCAACGTGGGAATGGGGCCGTCCCGGCCCCTGCTGATGAGCTTCCGGCCTGCTGTGGCGGGCTTGGCGCGGCGCGCGAGTTGTACCGAAATGTGCCGCTCGGCGGCTGAGGGTTGCGCCCACCACTTGGGGCGCGCTGGGGAGGTGTCCACCGGGCTGGCGTCGCCGGAACGGGGCGGCCCGAAAGGCCGCGCGGGCGGGGAGTCTGAGGGGGCGCAGCCTCCTCAGCACCACAAGCCGCGGACGACGTCCCGCAGGAACGGGAGGCGGGCACGCTGGCCACCGGCCGCGCCCGTGCGCTACGGTCGGGCTCGACGTCATCGACCCCCGTGCGGACACCCGCACGGGGGTCGACTGTTACCAAGGGCCGAACGCGAGGGCGGACCCCGCACCGAACCCACCCGGCCCGGCCGGCGCGCTCGCGCGGCGGCCGGGGTACTCACCGCCCCACGCGTCTGTCGGTCGACGGAGCGTGACCTACGCGGCGCGTCGACCGCCCCGCCGCGGACGCGGTCGCGGTGACGGCTCACCACCTCGGTGAGGCTGACCCGGTCACCAGTCCCCGGCCTTCTCACCACCTGGTGGTGACCCTTGGCGAATCGAGCGGTGGTGAGCGGCAACGCGAGCGGGGGCGACGGGGACGATTGCGGGCCGGTGAGCATCACCAGTCGGCGGGGGAGTCGCGGCGGTGGAAGGTGGTGACGCTCACCGCCACGGCGAGGAGTCCGCAGGGCCTCGGCTGGTGAGTGGGGAGGCCGCTGCGCGACGCGCGAATCCATCACCGGTGAGCCGCACTCCCCACCCCTCCCCGACGCGACCGGCCCCGGACGGATGTCCGGGGCCGGTGGTGAGCGGTTGGTCAGAAGAGCGGGTTCTGCCGGGCTCCGCTGGGGTTGCCCGCGTCGAGCGCGGCGGCGATGGCGGCCTCGATCTGCTCCGGGCTGTCGGCTGCAGCGATGGCGGCCTGGACCGCCCGCGCCCGCCCGGCCGCGCCGCGCACGTCGGCCAGCGCGTGCCCCGCCAACCGCCTCCGAGCTGCGGCGTCGCGGTTGTTGTCGCCCCGGGTGCCGAGTATCCAGTGGCGGGGCTGTTGGCACGGCGGCTCGTCGCAGGTGTGGCGGACGACGTGGCCGGCGGGGATCGAGTCGTGTCCGTGAGCGAGCCGGTAGCCGAACAGGTGGGCGGGGACGACCCTGCTCGTGCTAGTGGTGTGCGACCCGGCGCGGTACGTGCCGTGGGCGGTGTCGGTCAGCCCGCCGGTCCACCACCAGCAGTCGTCCGGGCCGCGCCGCAGAACATGACTCCAGTAGCGGGCGACGGTCTCACCATCGGCCAGCAACCGTTCCCACCCCACCGTGATCGGTGACGACAAAGCGACTCCGTCACCACCTTCGAGCAGGACCGGGTGGGGACGCTCACCAGTGAACTGGTGAGCGTCGGGGTGGTGAGCCTGCCGTTCCTCGGGGCCTGGTGAGTGCGTCACGCTCACCGCCTCACCAGTCCGGCCGGGCCGGGGCGGGTCGCGGTGGGGACGGTGTCGGGGTCGGCCCTCACCAATCGGGCCTGCGGCCACGGGTCCTCCCTCACCACCTCACCATCGCCGTACGTGAGCGTCACCCTGGTGTCCCCGGCGTCGGGGTCGTACTCGGCGCTGGCGAAGAAGCGCCACCCCTCGGGGTCGCCGTAGATCCACACCCACGCCCCGGTGAGCACCGCGGCCAGATCCTTCACGCGGACGTCGTGCACCTGCGGCTCCCAGTCGGTGGGACCGGCCGCGGACGTCATGGGCGGCTCCCGTCGTCGGCGGGCGGCTCGGCGAGCAGGGCGGCGCCGCCGGTTCCACCCGCGAGGCCGGTACCCCGGCAGTGCCCGCAGTAGCCGGTGCCGTCGGAGTGGGCGGCGCGGAAGGTGTCCAGCTCGCCCCGTACCAGGGCGGTCACCCAGGCGAGCTGGCCGGGCTCGATCGGGACCGGGTGCTGCTCGCCGGTCGCCGGGTCGGTGACCATGACGATCACGGGCGCGGTGCCCTCCGGGTCGGTCGGGTATCCGTCGGCCAGCTCGGCGAGCGCCTGGGCAAATTCGGCGGCGGCCGTGGTGGTCTCGGTGCTCATGCGTCGGCTCCCGTTCGCTGGGCGATCTCTTCGTCGAGCAGGTATGCCTCGCCCCACGGGTTCGGCTCCTCGACGGGCCGGCCGTGCCTGATGTCGCGCAGCCGTGCGCGGCGGTGGTCCTGGACGTAGCCGCGGCAGAGCAGGGCGTCGTGCTGGGAGGTGGGCCAGTTCGAGGCGGTCGCGCACCACCCGCAGTGCGGTGTGCGGGTCAGGCGGCGCCGGATGGCGAGGGCGAGCAGGGTGGCGACGGCGCCGAGCAGGGCGCCCAGGGCGAGCATCACTTCGTGTCTCCGTTCGCGGTGGTGGGGACGGCGTGCTGCTGGAGGAAGGCGCCTGCGATGGCGGCGGCTTCCTCGCGGGTGTCGTAGGTGGTCTCCTCTCCGGCGTCGCCCGGGGTGCCGTCGGCTCCCTGGCCGATCCACCACCAGCCGCCCTCGGTGGCGTGCCAGGACAGATCGGCGGTGCCGCCGAACGCCTCGATCGTGGTCCGGATCTCCTGGCCCGCTGGCGGCTGGGACATCGCGCTGACGGCCTGCGGCCACTTCTTGCGGGCGCCTTGCCGGGTGATCGCCCACGCGTCGCCCAGTTGCGGGTAACCCGCGCCCCGGATCCCGGCGGCGCCGGCGCTCTCGTCGGCCAGCATCTCGGCGGCGGTCCGGATCTCGCGCAGTGCCCGCATCCGGGCGAGGACCCAGTCCCCGGCGTCGCGCACCACCAGGTGCGCGTCCTCGGGAGCGTCGGCGGGCAACGCCTGGACGCGGGTGGAGAGTTGGTCGGCCAGCTCGGTGGCGAGGTCGGCGACCTGGGTGCGGATCTGCGCGGCCTGCTGCGGGTCGGGGTCGGTCCAGGCGGGATCGCGGACGTGGGCCATGTCGTCGGCGAATGCGTCGTCGTAGTAGTCGTCACTTCCCATGATGACAACCTAGTTACCCGGATCTGTTTTGACAACTCAGTTACCCGGATTGGCACGCTCGATTCCGGAGCCCAGGTCCGGTCACCCAAATTTGGGTGACCGGCGCCGAAGGGCTTGTTATCAGCTCGCCTCGGCGCGCCCGGCCGGTCTGGTGTCTGATCTGCGGTGTCGTAGCTGTACGGGCACCCGGGCGGGCAGATATGACATGGGTCGTTATCGGGACGCACGGGGGTGGTGGGGGTGAGCGACGTGTGGTCGCTGCGCCGGTCTCCAGAGGGGACACGACGCGCACATCGGCGTCAGGAGGAGCTGCGGCTGCGCCTGCGCGGGGAGTACGGGCCGGAGTGGTGGGAGGTCGTACCCGCGTTCGCTGCGCTCGTCGTCGCGGTCGGATTGCCCCTGTCCGTCCTGGGCTGGCTGTGGGTCCGCGTGGGTTGGTGGGCTGCGCTGGTTGCTGCGGCAGCATTCGCGTACGGGGCACGGGCCGCGGTACTCCGCCGTCGGGCGGCGCTGGTCCGTAAGCGCCGGCGTGCGGTGTGCTTCACGCTCGACCAGGTCGACGCAGCCGACGACCGGGCCTTCCGCCGCATCGTCGGGCGGCTCCTGGTCCGTGACGGCTGGGTGGACGTGCGCGGCGTACGCGTCAACGACGCGGGCGTGGTGCACCTCGTGGGCAAACGTCCCGGCGGCCGACGGCTGGGTGTCGCCTTCGAACGCGGGGTGGAAAGGGCCGGACAGGACGGTCCGCGCAGTGCGGCGGCCCTGCGGTCGGTGAGCGCGGCCCCGGAAGTGCAGGCGAGGGAGGCGGCCGACGGCCCGCCCGTGCTGTTTCTGGTCGTCAGTTCGGGGGCGTTCGCACGGGAACGGGTCCTGTGGGCGGCCCGGACCGACGTCCGGCTCGTCGACCGCTCAATGCTGCAGCGGTGGGCGGCCGGCGAGGACCTGGCGGTGCTCCTCGACCTCGGCCTGGACGACGTCGTGCTGCCGGACGCGTCGTAGGGGCGGCGGATACGACGAAGGGCCCGGGAGTCTCCCGGGCCCTTGCTGTCGGCGGGGTCGGTCAGCCGCTGTGCCGGGGCAGGCGCCGCTCGGCCTGCTCCTCGATGGCGGTGACGCGGCCGGCGTCCCACCCGGGCTGGGCGGGGAGGCCGTAGAGCATCCCGCGCAGCTTCTTCGCCTCGACCACGGTCACGCCGTGCAGCTCGGTGCGCCCGCGCGGGGCGGGGACGCGCGCGCCGTGCACCGCGAGGATCGGGCGGACCGGCACCCCCAGCGCCCTGGCGGCCTGCGCGGCCTCCCACACCACGGTCTGGAGTGCCTTGGTCTGGTCGTAGCGGCCATACCGCAGCAGTCCGCCCGTGATCGTGAGCGCGGACTTCTTCGACTGCCAGTTCTTGCTGTCGACCAGGACCACGCCGAAAGGCCCGGCGACCAGGTGGTCGATGTTGGCCCGGCTCCCGGGGATCGCCCGGTCGTGCAGCACGGCATAGCCGCGGCGGGCGAGGGGGCGCAGCAGCCGGGCCGTGGCCTCTTCTCCGGCGGCGCCGCTCGTCCAGCTGTTGCGGGCCCGGCGGTAGATGCGGTGCGTCCCGTAGGCGAGGACGGCGAGGGCGGTGACGGTGCCAGCCTGCCACCCGAGCAGCGTGCCGGCGGCCGTGCCGACGACGGCCGCGCCCGCTGCGGTCAGCGGCAGCATGACCTTGGCGCGGCGGTGCTGCTGGGTGCGCTCGGCGGTGCGGGCTAACTCCCCCACGCGGCGGGCGCTGGCCCCGGCTCCGTCGGTCCGTCGTCCTGGTGCGATGGCCATGAGGTCCCCTCCCTGGTCTGCCTGTTCGGCCTGTAATGGGGACCGTAGCGCCGGGCGCCGACACGGCGGCAGTGCGCCTTCGGTGCCCGGTGCCCGGTGGGCGGTCCGGGGGTCAGGGCTGGGCGGGGCGGTCGTCGCCGAACTCGACGAACCGGGCCAGCGCCCGCTCGACGGCGGGCTTGCCCTCGGTGGTGGCGGTGATCAGCCGGTCGAAGTACCGGCGGGCGGCCTCCTCCTGCTCGACGGTGAGCTGCACCCGCCGGTCGGGGTTGGCGGCGGTGACGGCCGCGACCAGGGCGGCGGTGTCGTCGTCCTGCAACTGGAGCACGGCGACGACTCGGGCGAGGCGGGCCACGACCTGCTCGGCCTTCTCCGGGGTGCGGTCGATGCTGTCGGTGCCGTACTGCTCGCCCGCCTGGTCGAGCAGGCTGTGCAGGTCGGCGTAGCCGCTCTCGTAGGCGAGGGCCTTGCCGGCGTGGTCGAGCAGCGCGACCAGGACCTCGACGTCGGCCTGGTCGACGGGCGCCGCATACAGCGGGGTGTACTCGTAGCCGTCGGTGCCCAGCACCGTGTTGCCGGTGGCGTGCTCCTCGCCGGTGAGCAGCGTGCGCCGCTCGTCGCGCAGCCCCTCGGGCAGGGCGGCGAAGATCCGGCCCCATGCGTCGTGGGCGGCCTCGCCGTCGAGGCCGGCGGGCAGGGTGTAGACGTCGTCCGCTTCGGCGCGGGCGTCGCGGGTGGTCTGGTCGAGCCAGATGAGCAGCGGCTCCTCTAGGTCGAAGAAGTCGGCGAGGAAGGACTCGTGGGCGGGTAGCAGCCGCAGCGTGGTGGCGGTCATGAGGGTCACTCCTGGCTGGAGAGGGAAGGCGGGTCAGCCCTGCGGGTGCTGGCAGGAGGGGCAGCCGATGGACTCGGCCGCATCGGCAGCGGATGCGCCGGCCGCTTCGGCGACCGCGCGCCAGCACAGAGGCCGGCCGGTCTCGTCGAGCGTGCGCCCGCTGGGGAATTCGTCGTCTCGGCCGTAGAAGTCGGCCACGAAGGGCTCGACGCCGGGCAGGACGATGCGGGCCGGCTCGACTCGGAGGCCGTACAGCTCTGCGGGCGGGATGGACGCGAGGCTCTCCCACACCAGGCAGTTCAGCAGCTGCGCCACGGTCCGGCACTCGTGGTCGCCCATGCACGGGTCCCAGGTGCTGCCGTCGGCACGCAGCACCTCCAAGCGGTCGGTGACGGTCAAGGTGATGGTGTCGGCGGTGTAGTGAACGGGTTGGACGGCGGGCGCGGGCGTGCGGCGGCGGAACATCTGGCGGATGTTCATGGGGTGTGGTCCTCCTCGTCGTCGAATACGTCGGTGATCAGGTCGGGCCAGCGGGCGTGGCCGCGGAACTCGAGGCGGTGGCGGAGCATCGCGGCGGCGTGGTCCCAGGGGACCTCCAGGGCGAAGTCCTCCAGCGCGCGGGCGATGACGTCGCCGACGGTGACACGCATCGGGATGGTGATGTGCAGGTCGACGACGGGCTCGGCGAGGCGGGCGCGCACGGCGGTGGTGATGGCGTGGTCAGTGGCGGCCTGCAGCTGCTTGCGGTAGTGCTCGTCTGCCCGGCGCTCCTGGCGCTCCTGCTGCAGCCGGAGCAGGCGCGGGGCCAGCAGTGCTGTGAGCAGGGCGAGTAAGAGGACGGCGCCCATGAACCAGGCCACGGCTACTCCTCCTCGGCGGCCGGCGCGGCGGGGTCGTCGTACGGGCTGACGACCTTGCCGTCGGCGAACGCGCGGCGGGTGCGCGGCACGAAGGTGGGCTCGGGGGTGTGCTCGTCGTCCGGCTCGTAGACCACGGTGGCGTTGATGCCGTGTTCGTTGACGGCCATGCGGTAGTGCTGCCAGCCCTCGTGGCCGTAGAAGGTGGCGATGGGCTCGCGGCAGGTGACGCACAGGGCGTCGTCCGGGCGGGTCAGCTCGTCGTACACCTCGACGGCGTCGGACAGGGCGCCTTCGGGGACGGCGAAGCGGCGGTCGGCGGAGTCGAGCAGCTCCTGGACGGTGCCCAGGTGCCGATCGCTGATGGCGGCGAGGGCCTGGCCGACGATCCCGAGCAGGGTGACGGTCTCGGCGGTCGCCGTGGTCAGCTGTGCGTGCAGGGCCTCCAGCCCGGCGCGGGTCCACTCGACCTCCTGGGGCGAGGGCCCTTCGGCGCTCCAGGTGAAGCGTCCGCCCGGCGCGGTCGGTGCCGGCCGGATCGGCTTGCCCTGGGAGTCGAGGGCCGCGCGGTCCGCGGGGCGTGTTCCTCGGTCGGCGACGGGGAGGGGGACGACGGCGGCGACGCGCTCGCCGTTGCGGGTGACGTACGTGATGGCCCCGCCGTCCTTGGCGCGGTCGACGACGCTGGCGATCTCGTCGCGGACCTTGCGGATCGGGTGCTCGTACTCAACTGCGGTCATGTACCAATGGTACCGTGCAACGTGTACCAAAGGTACGCACTTGCGGGAACTGGTCGGAGAATCTGGCGCCGACCGGAGCGGTGTACGGCTCGGCCGGCTCGCGTGCGCCGTACGTCGGACCGGAGCGGGGGGCTCCCTCGTCGGGCGGGCGCGCGCAGCGCTGCCGCAGGTTCCCGGGGAACGGAGTGGATCGCGCTTGCGCGACCCGCTTGCGGGCGCCGTAGGCGTCCACGGAGGGCCCCGGGGTTCTGTGGCACCCTCCGGGGCCCGATCGGCGAGGGAGTTCACCGCGCCCCCACCCCCCTTCACCCCCCACCGTCCGGCACCCGGGCACCTTCTCCCACCCCCTCGGAGGAAGGGCCCGCCGGAGGCGTCTTGGTCGGTGACCCGGGCCCTCTGTCGGGCGGCCGTCGCGGCGGCTCCTCGGGTGGTCGGCCCGGGGCGCTGACCTGCGCGGGTTCCATAAATCCGACCGCAGATGAGGCGTCAGCGGCTGCTGGTCACCCAAATTTGGGTGACCAGCAGGGTGAGCAAGTCGGGGCGGAAGGGGAGCTTTCCGCGAGGTGGCGCCGGACCGGGCGGGCCGACTTGGCGCGCGGGCGCGTAGGGAGGTCCCGAAAGTCCCAAAACCCGGCCCGGCAGCACAGTGCGCCGGGACCGTGGTGGTCTCGGCGCACTGGCGGCGGGCAGGAAGCGGCTACGCCTGGGCGGGGCCCGGGGTGCCGATGGCGATGCGGGCGCCGACCAGCTGCCCGGTCTGAGCGGCGGTGCGCAGTGCCCTGGCGGTGGCCTTGGCCTCGTGGGCGCGCGGGTCGAGCCCGCAGACGTTGCCGACGTAGAGCACGGCCCAGCCGTAACGGGCGGCTTGGGTGAGCCACCCGTCGGGGAGGTCCACGGCCCCGGCGTAGAACTGCCCGCCGTCGGGGTCGAGGACCAGCAGCCCGTCCTCGCCGGCCGGGCCGTGTCCGAGCAGCAGCACGCCGACCCACTCGTCGACCTGCGGCGGGGCCTGGCGCAGCCGGGTGACCATCTGGAAGCCGCAGCCCAGCAGGTGGCTGGCGACCACGTTGGTCAGCTCGCCCGTGGGGTTGTCGGTGACGACGTACGCCTTGCCGACGGTCTCGGCGACCAGCACCGGCAGGTCGGCGCCGCCGTGGTCGAGGACGGCGGCGGTCATCGTCATGTCGTAGCCGTCCGCCGGCGCGGCCGGGGCGAAGTCGGGGCCCATCTGGATGACTTCGGAGGGGCCGCACCCGGCGTGGACGTAGACGACGTGGGTGAAGGACCCGTTCGTGCGCACCACCATGTGCACCGTGCCGTCCAGCGGTCGGCTGCAGGCGACGCATCGGCCGTCGGCCAGGGAGACCTCGGCGGCGCGGGCGAGGCCCTCGGGACCGAGCAGCGCGCGAACCTCGGGGCTCATCTGCAGGTCAACCATGGGCCTGCTCCTGGTCGTGCTCGTCGAGGACGGCGGCGGCGTGCTCCTGGCGGGCGTAGCCGCGGGGATCGACGACGGTGAGGTCGTCGTCCAGGCGCTGGGCGGCGGCTGTCGCGCGCAGCAGGGCGAAGTGGTCGGTGGTGCTCATCAGGTCCTCTCGGGAGGGGGGGTGCCGGCGGCCGGAGCCAGCTCGAATGGCTCCGGCCGCCGTGGTGGTCGGGAGCAGGTCACACCAGCTCGGGGTCGTCGGCGGGCCCGGCGCCGTCCTCGGTCTTCTTGCTGAGTTTGTGCACGGCCTGCCGTGACACGCGGGCCCGTCCGGCGATGTCGGAGTCGCCGTAGCCCCACGAGATCGCTCGGTTGACCAGCTGCAGGCGCTCGGCCTTGTACTTCTCCAGCCGGGCGCACTCGGCGCCGACCACGGCGAGGCGGTCCCAGTCCTGCTCGCGCAGCCGGGCCCGGTGGCTGTAGGCGGCCTCCTTGGTGCCGAACAGACGCACGCCCTGCTGCCCGGCGCGCAGTTCCTCGCGCTCGATCCAGGTGTCCAGGGCGGCGTCGGTGGTCTCGGAGGTGATCTCACTGCTAGCCAGCACCTTGTGCTCGACGTCCCAGTCGGCGAAGTCGCGCGCGGGCCGGGGGTCCCCGTCCATGAGGACGGTGCGGTACCAGGACCGCACGCCCAGCACCTGCAGACCCACGCCGCTGCCGTCGCGGTAAGACTGGCCGAACACCTTCTTCACCTCCTGGTGCCAGTGCTCGTTCGCGCCGATGAATCGGGTCTGGTACTCGCACTCCTCGGCCAGCTTGTCGAGCGACAGGCCCAGCATCTCGGGGCGGTAGACCTGGGGGAAACGCGCGACGATCTCGGCGAAGTCGACCAGGTCGCCGTCGACCTCGCGCGGGGCGGCCTCGCGGTGACGGGAGGTCAAGCGGCACAGCTGGCGGCCGGCGTGCGCGGAAGCTGCCGACCAGTCCAGCTCGCCCCCGGCCTCGAAGAAGCCGTCGAGCAGCTCCTGGGCGTACGGCGCGACCAGCTCCAGCAGCGCGTTGGCGGCCTGGACGCCGAGGTACGGGTGGCCGGTGAAGCCTGAGTCCACGGTCCAGCACAGCAGCCCGGGGACCGGCGCGAACCACATGTGCGGGCCGCTGCCCGGCAGGTACAGCGTGCCCGGGTGCCAGCGCTTCCAGGTCTCGCGGGGGACGTCGTTCACGGCCCGCCACGCAGGGTTCCAGGGCTCGCGGTGCTCGGTGCTCTCGTGGAAGGACAGCTCGCCCGTAGCGGTGTCGAGCAGGACGTGCTGGTACGCCCCGGGCGCGTGGGCGCCGTGTACCGGCTCGGACGGGATCACCTCCGTCACGGGCGTGATGGTGATGCGGGGCACGCGGTAGGTGGCCACCTCGACCTGCGGGACGGGCACGGTCTCGTTCATCCAGTTCTCCTCGCTGAGTTCGGTTCTGACGTAAACAGGTTGACGATGTCTCAGGTCGACGTCAACCGGTTGACAGGGATTGGCCGGAAGGTGATCGGGGCCAATAACAAGCCCTGCGGTGGCTTCATCGGGAGATCAGGAAGAGCGAAGCGGCTGCGCCGGGGTCACGGCCTGCCGTGACGTCAGGCCGTGGCGATGCGGCGCTCGATGCGGGCCCGGGCGGAGGCGTGGTCGCCGCGGTTGTCGGCGGTGCGCGGGTAGCGGCGGCGGGGCTGGCGGGCCAGCGTGGTGAGGACCAGGGCGGCCTGCTCGGGGTGCGTCTGGACGCCGGTGCGGATGCCGGTCTTGGGGGCGTGCATCCACTCCTCCTCCTGGCGCCACCAGCGGTACAGCTCGGTCTCGACGGCGTACCGGCGTGCACGGCTTGCCGTGACACCGAAGCAGCCCAGCGCCTTCGCCGCGGCGACCAGGGAGCCGGGCCGGGCGCGGTAGTACGGGGTGCTGGAGCGGTCGGCGGCGAGGGTCTGGCGGGCTGCGTGCTGGTCGGCTCCACGGCGGCGGAGAGCGGCTCCGGTGGCCGTGCGGCAGCGTTCCCCGGGCGCGGCCTGGCAGGTGGGGCACTCGTGGTGGACGGTCATCACCGCGCGCGTGGCGACCATCAAGTTCTGCATCCGTCCCAAGTGCTTGGAGACGGTGCGGGCGCTGTAGCCGGTGCGCTCGCACAGCTCTGTGAGGCTGAGGGCTCGGTCGGCGTGCAGGGTGAGCTGCTGGTAGACACGCCCGGCATGGTGGCCCAGCCCGCCGGCATGGTTCTCGGTGGCGCGGCCGTAGGCGAACAGGTCGGCCTGACCTGCGGCGAGACGCTTTTCCAGGCGGGAGAGCAGGGTGGGCCGGTCTCCCCCCTTGGGGGGCAGGTTCCTTTGTGTCCCACCCCGTGCAACGAGGGTGAAAGCAGGGTGCGAAGGGGTGACGGGGAGCAGCTCGTAGGTGCCGGCGGGGCCGTTGTCCTCGGCCTGGCCCAGCCAGTTGTCGAGGCCCAGGCGCCGGAACGCCCGGCTCATGGTCGAGCGGCCGTAGCCAGCGGCGAGGGCGGCCCGCCGGGCGTCCAGGCTCAGCACGGTGCTGCCGGACTGCAGGGCGAGCAGACAGAACACGTCCAGCGCGGCGCGGTCGGCGGGGCCGGACTCGCTTGTCCAGCGCTCCGGGCAGGCGTCGGCGGCCTGCTGCAGCTGGTCGACCAGGTCGACGACGTCGGCGAGGTTCTCGGTCCACTCCAGGGATTCCTGCGGGATCGGGAGCTTGGCGGCGTACGCCACACACCGCCCCCACTGCTGCTCGAACTTCTCCTTTGCCTCGGCCTGGTTGAGCAGGACGCGCAGCGGGCCCACGGCGGGCGAGGTGCACAGGTGCAGCAGCCCGCCCTCGCGGTACTGGCGGTCCTCCAGCAGACGCTCGACCATCGGCTGCGACCAGCGGCGCAGTGCCAGCTTGGTGAGCAGGGAGGCGCACACCTCGCTGACCCGATCGGCGGGCGGGCGCCGGGTGAGCAGCGCCATCGTCTCGCGGTCGAGCACGGTCTTCGGCGTACCGGCCAACCGCGGCCCGTCGTCGTCGATGACCTCGCCGAACTGGTCCTGCCCTACGACCTTGGGCCGTACGTCCACGGCGGCCGGGACGGCATCAATGATGAGCAGCAGCCGCACGAACGCGTCCGACGGGTTGCCACAGGTGGCCGGGGTGAGCAGGGTGGCGGCCCGGCGAGGGTCCGGCGGGATCAGCAGCTCGCTGCGGCCCCCGTTGCGGTGCGGGGCACCGATGGGGCGGACCGCGCCCGTACGGGACTTGAGCAGGCCGTAGTCGAGGGTGGGCAGGCGCCTCGCGGCGGCCACGGCGATGGACTTGACCAGCTGGTCGTCCAGCAGCGTCTCGGCGGCCACCCAAACGTGCCGTCCGCCGGCGGATCCGGAGGCGGCGACCACGTAGGTCAGTCCGGCCTCCTCCAACCAGCGGAGCAGAGTTGCGAGGTCCGGGCCGACGTCGCCACGCTTGGTGTCGAGGTCGAAGCAGATCCAGCGGAAGCGCCGGAAGAAGCTCGACAGGTAGATGGCGTACGGGCCGCGCGGGGCCCGGTCCGGGAGGGAGCGTTCGATGTACTTGTGCTGCCACTGGCCCGAGGAGTTCTTGGTGTCGACGCGCACCGACAGCCGCGGGGACAGCTGCAGGAACAGCTCCTGCAGGTCCGCGCGCGCGGCCCGGGGGGCGGGGAGAACACCTGTGTGGGGGTTGTGATTCGGGGCAGATGACGGGCTGTGCACGCCCGGTTCCCCGGACACTCCGAGGGTGGGCATGAGCTGTCCGGCACCGTAGCGGTCCGCTACGATGGGAGGGCTCCTAACTTCAAATGAACGCCGAAGCCCCCTCTCGCCACTGCGGCGGAGGGCTCCGAGCGCGGCCGACCAGGTCGCTCAAGGGGTGCGCTTCTAGCTCCAAATGAGTGGTTAGGACACCACCGCCCGACAGTCGCCGTGGAAAGCGTCTGTGGGGCTTGACTCACCTCTTTCGTTGCGGTGCGAGGGACTCGGTTGGAAGCCGGGTCGCTCTGGGGCCGTGGCGCTGGATGGGCGCCCTGATGGGGTGCTGGTCGGCTGGGAGGCCGACCGTGATGCGGTTTTGCAGGTAGATCCGGGATTCAGCTCGCTGGGGAGTGATGCTGAGTCCCACTTGTACGTCGTTGGGCGCCGCCCCGGTTGGAATGTGGCCGGGGCTTTTTGGCGCTCTCGAACGGATTGAACAGAGGGCGCTACCCGGTCAAAGGGAGCGCCTTCTGTTCGTCCAACTCGTCCGCCCACACGGGGCGCCCGTTCTGGTCGACCGGCATTCGCTTGATCAACTCGTTGACCAATCCGGCGAATGACAGTCCCGTGGCTCCGGCTGCCGTGATGGCCTTCTCTGCCATGTCCGGCACGATCACCACGCCCGTGCGCCAGTTCTGACCGGACGTCGGGTCGTACGTCAGCGGTCGGCCGGTCTGCGCGCGACCGCGCACCGGCCCGTTGGCCTCGACACCCTTACCGATCTTCCTAGTCACGTTGCCGATCTTTGCACATCCCACCACGCTTTCACTACCGACTAGCCGCGTGTCGTGGGAATTCCTGTGGGGCGGGCGTTTATCCTCCGGCTTCCCGTGTCGCGGGAAGTGACGTTTCTTCATGAGCTGTCCGCACGTCCCGCGTTCGGCTGCGTGGCGCGCACCGTTCGGGAGCGCGCAAGCAGCGCGGAGGAGTTCTCCGACGGGTTCACTCGATCCGGTCACCCGGACTCCCCTTTCCACGCTGCGCGATTGCGGCCCTGCACCTCTATGGACGGATCGGCCCTCGAAATCGTTACAGGTTCGGGGACACCAGTTTTCGCACGTCAGGTGGTGTCCCCAGAGCTGGCACGGCTGGCCGGGGTGGTGTCCCGCCCGGCGGGAGACAGGGCGTCCCCCAGGGAGACGGCTGTCCGGACCGGACATGGCCAGGGGCATGGGTCGCGTCGTCACAAAGAGGGGAACGTCGTCCGCCGGATTCTGTTACACCCCCCCGCCCGCGGGCCCGGGTGCGGTCAGCGCTGGGGGAGGTCGAGCAGCATGGCGTGGAAAAGGGGCGCATCCGGGATCCTGGGGCGGAGATCGCCCAGCGTCTGCCACCCCCACGACTCGTACAGGGCGTGGACCTTGGGGTGGCCTTGGTCGACCAGCAGGGTCGCGCGTTCCTCGGGCCGGGCATCGAGCAGGGCGTCGTGCAGCTGCCGGGCGGTGCCGGTCTTGCGCCACGGGACGCGCACCATCAGCTCGCTGAGCGCGTAGGTGCGGGTGCCGGTCTCCTCGACGACGTCCGGGTCGACGTCGGTGAGCAGCCCGCCCCACCACGGGGCTCCGGCGGGAAGCGGGGCGCCGTAGGCGTATCCGACGACCTGGTCGCCGTCGTACCCGACGGCGCAGGTCCACCCCGGGCGGCGGCTCCAGCCGTCGAGGCCCTGCGCGAACCGCTCGACGCTGGCGAACGGGTCGCTCTTCGCCTCCTCGGCGTAGACCTCCGCGTACACGTCGAGGAGCAGCGGGCGCAGTTCGGCGCCTTGTTGGTGGCCGTAGTGGCGTACGTCTATCCCGGTCACGGGCGGGCTCCTATGCGGTGAGGGTGCGCTGCACGTTGGCGAGCCGGTCGGCGATGCGCCGGCTGTCGAGGGAGGAGTGGTCGAGGGCGGCCACGGTGGCCGCGGCGCCTTCGCGGTCGCCCTGGAGCAGGTGCAGCTCGGCCAGCTGCACGCCGTAGAAGGCGCGGCTGCGGCGCATCGAGGACGGGAGCAGGTCCAGGGCCTGGACGGTGGATGCCTCGGCGCGGTCGTACTGCCCCATGGCCTGGTGGGCGATGGCGGCCAGCCCGGACAGCTCGCCCTCGGAGAGGAACGCCAGCCACGTGGGCGCGGTCGCCGCGGCGTTGACCCGGTCGTACGCCTTCTCGGCGGCGAGCAGGGAGCGGGCGGCGCCGGTGCGGTCGGCCGTCTTGGCCTGGCCGATAGCGAGGCGGGCGTGCAGCAGGGAGGCGATGTGGGGGTTCTGGCGGGTGCGCCGGTTGTCGAGGGCGGCCCGGGTGATCTGCACGGCCTCGCGGTGTCGGCCCTCGATGCGGGCCTGCAGCGCCAAGTTGGACCAGGCGCGGGCGGCGGCCGACGGGTCGGCGGCGAGCAGGGCACTCTGCAGCGAGGCGGTGTGAAGCAGCGCGGCGTGGGCGGGGTCGTCGGTGTCGTACGCGGCCCAGCCGGCGGACGCGTACAGGCTGCTGATCGAGCGGTGCAGTGCCTTCTCGACACGGTCTCCGTAGATGCAGCCGTCGAGGGCGTCGCGGAGCCGGTCGACGTAGGTGGTGCAGACGGAGAGGAGTGGGCCTCCACCGATCGCGAAGAAGTGGGCGTCCAGGCGGCCGATGACGCTCTGGACGCGGTCGACGTCGCTCATCGACAGGCGGCCCTGGGACGGCGTGTCGTCGATGCCCAGGGCGAGTGTCACGGTGGCGGCGGCCGATGCGGCGAGGAACCGGCGGCGCTTCACGGGCTCCAACTCCTTCGATGCCGGCGACTGCCGCGCCGGGGGACGGGCCAGCTGCGCGCTGTTCTTCCCGCGCGGTAAGAACCCCATCGCCTGGGCCGGGCAGTCGAAGATCTGTTCCAGGGGCAGAAGGTACTTCGTCCACGGCCAGCGGACCTCGCCGGAGATCCAGCGCCGGACGTGCCGGTCGGTGCAGTCGCCCGGCTTTCCGAAGATGCCGACGGCGACGTCGTTGACGGTGTCGGCGAGCGTCCGGTGCGTGTAGTCGTGTTCGGCGAGCAGCGCTTCGAGTCGGGTGTTGCGCTGTCGGTCCATCGGTCCCCCGGGAGTGCTGAGCGTGGGCGTGACGGTAGTCCTCCGCAGCTCTCGCGTTGGCAAAACTGTCCGGTCCCTGCCCGGTAACTGCCCGCAAAGCGGCCTGAGTCCACCCGATGGTGTGGCGGTTGTCTGGGAGTACCGAGAGAAACGATCCGGGAGTGCCCGTGACTCACGCTTCCCCTGCTCGCCGGGTCCGCCGGCCGAAGTCCTCCACGCCCACCTGGCACTCGCTGGCTGAGGTGACCAACCAGCGGCGGGCCCTGTGGGCGCGGGGAAGTGACCACACCCGGTGGGCGCCGTGCGGCGCTGCCTGGGATGCGGTCGCCGTCACCCCGATGTCCCTCGGCCTGGACGCACTCGTCGGGCTGGGGCTGGGGACCGGCTCCGGCTACCCGGTGCTCGCCGACCGGATCCGCGGCATCCTCTACGTCCTGGTGCCGCCGGGGGAGGGCTCGGCGGCTGCGATGGTGTCCGGGGTGCGGGCGCTGTCGGGCGGTGATCAGCTGCTGATGCCGTGCACGGACCACGGCACCCCGTCCGCCCACTGGATCTCGCCCCCGCGCGAGGTGCCGCCGCTGCTGGTCCCCGCGGACCGGCTCGCCGCGCAGTTGCAGGACCTGGTGGCCGACCACAGAAGGGCGGTCGCATCGTGACCAGCTCCCACACCGTGCTGTACGACCCGGAGGGCGTGGTCGAGGCGGAACTGCCGCTGGACCGGGAGCCCCACGAACTCCTCGTCAAAACCGTGCTGGCGTGGACCGACCCGGGCGAGGCACTCCAGCCGCGGGACTGCCACCTGATCGCCCTGGAACTGACGGGGCACGCGCGTGCCGTCGCGGGCGACGTCCGGCGGTGCGCCGAGAAGCTGCCGGTGAGCGACGGCCGGCGGGCGCTCGCCGAAGTCGTCCTCGACGAGACGGAGCGGCGCCTGGCGACAACCCCGGAGGGCACCGTGCGCTGTGCCCAGGGACGGGCCCGGATCGTGCGGGACTTGTACGAGCGGCTCGACCGGCTGAACACCGTACGCCCGGTGTCCTCGGCTTGAGCGGCTCCCATGACCCGGCCCGCTGCTCTCCCCCGTGAGTGCGGGCCTCCCCGGCCCCGGTGGTGCGCGAAGAGCTAGGGCGGCTCGCGCACCACCGGGGCCTTCACGTACGGGCGCCCGCGCGCGTGGACCTGCGCAAGTAGCGCAAGAACCGAGCGATCCGCCCGGTTCGCCCCGGTGGGGTCGTCCCTGGGGCGCGGATGAGACCCTCCCGCCCGCGCGCGTGCGTAGGACGGTCTCACGGGTTCCACGAATGTTCCTTTTCCCAGGTCAGCGCGCTGCGGCCTGGTCTCACCGGGTACCCCCTCTCTATGGGCCGTCTTGGACGTGCACCACAGAACGCCAACCCCGACGGGGCGGGAGACGGCCGACGGCCCGCGGTGGCCACCCGCACCACGGACCAGATCAGCCACACCACTTCTCCTCTGGCCCCGGCCGGTCCGCAGTCGCCGTACGGCCGGCGCCACCCCGGCGGGGCACCGCAAGCCCCCCAGGGGCTGAGGAGCTGCCGACCCCGCGCGCTGGCCGAAGAGTTCGGGATCGCGATCCGGTGCTGTCCCGCCCTGGATGGTCAGCGCAGCCGTTCGGCCTTCTCCACGACCTTCTGCCGTTCGCGCTCGGCTCGGGCCCGTACTCGCTGCAGCGCCCTCAGGTCCACGGCTTCCTCGACGCCGGCGCGTACCAGGTCGGTCAGCAGCGTCGGGCTGAGTGCCTCGGCCTGGACGGTGGCGTGCATGTGCTCGCCGCGGCGGTCGGTGTCCTTCTGCGGGGCGGTGACCAGTCCGTGCTCGGTGATCTGTTCCTCGGTGACGGCCAACCGCTTCACCTCGGGCGGGGTGCCGCCCATCTCGTCCACGAACGCGATGACGTCCTCGACGGCGGCGTCCAGGATGCTCAGCCCGCTGGGGTCGTAGTCGCCGATGCTGAGCAACCTGGTGGTCACCTCGCGTTGCGCGATGCGGGCGGCGGCGTCGTGCTTGGCGCACACCGACTCGAATCCGCCGGAGCAGTAGACGACCACGCCGTACTGCCGGGTGACCTCGGCGACCATCGGCATCATGCCCTGGGCCTCGATCCACACTTCGACCGCTCGCGGTTGACCCTCGTCCAGCGGCCGGGAGTAGTGGTGCGCGGACGCGCGGACGGAGTCCCAGAACTCCGCTGGACTGCTGTACCCGAAGGAGTGGCCGGCCGACGCGGCCCGGTCGTCGCGGATGGCGTTCATGGGGATCAGCCGGGCTCGCCGGGCCCGGTTGAGGGTCTCCTGCAGACGGTCGTACGCCTTCTCTTCCTTCGGGTAGCCGAAGGCTCCGACCAGCCGGTAGAAGACTTGGCGGGCGGTCAGCGGCAGGTGCGCGCGGTACTCGTCGAGGACGGCGTGCACCTGCTCGACCAGGCGCAGGGTGTCGGGCTTCGGGGACCAGTCGGCGAACCCGCGCGGGCGGGTCCGGCGGTAGGTGCGGCCCGAGACGGTGTTACGGCCTGCCGTGCTCATGCGCCCATCGTGGCACCGGACGGGGGAGCGTCGGACCGCTTGCCGTCCGGCCCGCCCTACAGGTCGGCGGGGTTGACCGGGTAGCTCGGCGTGGAGACGCGCGGTCCGGCCCAGGGCGGGGAGTCGCTGTGCGGGGCGGGCGGCTCCGGCTTCGGGTTGGGCGAGACAGGTACTTCATCCACCGGGTAGACCCTCCAGACCAGCCGCTCGCCCTCGGGCCGGGCGGTGACGACCTGGTCGTGGCCCTGCTCGTCGGCCGCACGACGAGCCGCGTTCAGAGCTTGGGCGAGGGCGAGGCCGAAGCCAGGCGGGATCATCGCTTCGCCTGCACCCCAGACGGCGGCCTCGCCGTTCACCAGCACTTGTTCGTTGGGGCCTTCGCGTTGGGCGATCTGGGCGGTGGCCGTGGCCCGGACCATGCGGACGGGGCCGTCCTGGTAGGGGTTCGAGTAGATCCACACGGCCGGTAGGGCCATCTTCCGCTCCTTCGCTGGACTGGCTCGGGACATCATCATCGGTTCTGGGCACGGGGCGGGTGAGAACGGACCAGGTCGGGCTGGCAGGTTCAGCTCTCTTCGTCCGGGGTGTCCGGGTCGGGGCCCCAGCGGCGGTCCCAGCGGGCAGAGAGCACACGGTGAACGGCCTCGGACTCGGCCCGGTACAGCGCGGAGACTGCGGCCACCAGCTCGGCGTAGTCGGGGCCCAGGTCGAGTACCGCGGGCAGGGTCACCTTGCGGATCTCGTGGAACATCTCGGGCACGGCATCGCGCTCGATCGCCCTGTGCAGGGTGGCGGGCCAGCTGGCCCGCCGGAAGGCGGGGCGGGGGAAGAGACGCCGGTTCATTCGTTCCTGGCTGGCGCGCTCCGCGTGGTCCGCGCGCTGCTGCAGGTCCTCGACGGCGGCCAGGCGTACGGCGAGTACCCGGATCTCGTCGGCGTGTTCCGCCATCCAGGCCCGCTGGACCTTCGCGCGGGCGCGTTGGTCACGCTCGCCGGCCACCCGGTCCTCTTGGGTGCGGCCGTCGTCCGAGGCGTCGCCGCGCAGCTGCAGGTAGCGGCGTTCGGCGGACTGGCGGCTCTTGACCTCCAGGGCCGGGGCGAGGCGGGTCCAGGTGACGCCCTTCTTGCGGGCGGTCTCGATCAGGTGGCCCTCGGCCCGCTGCAGGTCCTCGCGCAGCGTGCGCAGCACCAGCAGCGCGGCCAGCAGGTCGGTCTCGGAAACCCGGTGGGCCTCACCGAGGTAGGCGTGCTCGAAGAGACGGTCCAGGTGCGGCGCGACGTCCGCGATCGGGCGGCCCGGCCACACCCGATCGTCATCGGCAAACTCGTCCGCGTCGGCGGCGATGTGGAACCACGCGTAGTCCCGCTCCCGCTCGGCCCGCTCCTCTTTGATCCGCCGGGTCCGTTCCTCGGACGTCGTCATGGGCCCCGCCTCTTCCTGTCGTTATGGCAACGACATTGAGTGTCGTGCATCTAACGACACCCGACGGCCGGAGTTCGGCCCGACCTTGAGGGCCAAGAGCGATCTCATCGGGAACCGCTGCCTGATCCAGGTCAGGGCGCTGAGGTTGAATCTCACTCCAAGGCACGGATCCTTTGGGGCACTCTGACCCTGAGCAGGTGGCATGAGGTCGCCGGTCGGGGAGGTGGAGCAAGTGGGTATTCGGATGATCTTTCGTCTGGCGGTGGCCGCGACGATCCTGGGGGTGATCATCGGGATCTGGTCGGAAAAGTGACCGTTTGAGCCGCACAGCGTGACCGCCCGACTACGCGGCAAGCCTCAACTCGGATAGCGTTCTTCCCACTTAGGGGAGGCCTCCGTGCGATCACGAATAGTTGCTGTCCTGCTCGGCGTGGTCGCGCTGCTGCTGCTCGGCGGTCCCGCCGTGGCCCAGATTCAGCAGGGGCCCGGGCTGGTACCGATGGAGTGCCCGATTGGCCCGGCGGGCGACGACTGCCGGCGTGCCGGACCGACCCCTGGTCCCAGCAGCCCCAGTCCCGCCCCCTCGAAGTCGTCGTCGGTATGCGACCTGGTCAAGGGGGAGGCCAAGAAGTACTGCCTGCGGGAGGGTGACTCGGGTGCTCCCCGTACCGGGCTGGGACCGAGCGACCCCACGGACGCGCTCAACCCCCTGCAGTCCCTGGCGGACGGCCTCTCGGACGGGGCGGGCTGGACTATCGACAAGCTCGGCCTCGCTGCCGGCGCGACGTCACAGACAGATTTCACCAGCGCGGGCTTCCTCAAGCAGTACGCCATCGTGTTCGCCGGGTCCACGATCCTGACCCTGCTGCTCTGGCTCGTCGCCGTGGCCAAGCGCGCGGTGCGCGGTGTCGGTATCGGCACAGCCATGGGGGAAGCGATCGGCCTGCTGTGGCTCGCCGTGATCGCCTGCGCCTTCACCCCGCTGGTTCTGTACGTCGTCACGGGCGCGGTCGACGCCGTGACCAACGTTCTCACCGGCGGCGGATCCCAGGATTTCTTCAAAGCCTTCGCTGAGGGCATCAGGAACTCGAAGAAGGTCGGCGGCGGTCCGATCGTCCAGGTCGTGATCGCATTCGTGTCCATGCTGGCTGCCGGTGTGCTGTGGCTGGAGCTCGCGATCCGGGCGGCGGCCCTGTACGTCGGGGCGGTCCTGGGCACCGTGGTGTACTCCGGGCTGGTCGACCGGGACCTGTGGAAGGCCGTCCGGAGGTGGGCGGGCATCATGGGCGCGATCATCATGACCAAGCCCGTGATCATGATCGTGCTCGGCCTCGCCTCCGGACTCTCTTCGACCCCCAGCGGGGAGCCCGACGCGCTCAGCTCGATCGTCTCGGGGCTCGCCATCATCATGCTGTCCATCGTGGGCAGCGTGATGATCTACCGGTTCATCCCGGGACTCGGCGACGACATCGTCAGCAGCCGGCGAGACCTCGTGGCCTCGATGTCCCGGCGTCAGCATCAGGGCGCGCCGCCGCCGCGGTCGAGTTCTCACGCGATCAGCCAGGGCATCAGCACGCACTCCCAGCGCGGGCCCAGCACGTCGTCGTCCTCGCAGTCCGGCGGGCTCGGTGGACCGGGGGCGGGCATGGGCGCGCACGCGTCACGCCGTACCGACCAGCCCGGGCAGCAGACCCCGCCCCCTCCGCCCCGCAGTGGAAACCCCGGTCCCAGCTGAGCTGACCGCTGACTCCTTGGGCGAGTGTCGGCGAACCGCAGGCCACATCGCGCGCCGTCCGTGACACTGGGCACAAGTGATCGAATAGGTGGGGGCGCTGATGCAGATCAACGACGGCTGCGGCCATAACGGAGCACCAGCCGCGGCAACAACGGCCAGCTCGGCTCAGGTACCTCCGCCTGCCCGGCGTTCGCGCCGGCGCCTAGTCATCGGCATCGGGGTACCCGTAGTCCTGCTCGGTTTCCTCGTGGTCGCGACCCGGATCGACGGCGCCCCGTCGGCCTCCCTCCCGCCCCAGCCCGGTGGCCTCGCCTCTCTGCCTGAAGCAGAGTCGGCGCACAGCCGGAGCGGGGCGCAGGCCACCGCAGCCCGCTACGCGACGGCCATCGGCGGCGAGGGCATGTTCAACCCGTCGGCCCGGCACGCGCTCGTGCAGTCCATAGCCCACCCCCTGTACGAGAAGACGCTGCAGGACAGGTTCGACAAGGGCTTCACCACAGAGTTCAACGGCAGCCTGGGACTCGATCTCACAGGTCAGCCTGCAGCTGGCGAGCTGTTCGTCAGCCGGACGACACCGGTCTCGACCTCGGTGACGTCCTACGCCGACACCGAGGCCACCGTCGACGTACGGTGCACCGGAGTGCTGAGCAGGACCGGTCACAACCCGATAGCCCTGAGCAGCAAGTTCACGATGACGCTCCGCCTGATGTGGACCGACGGCGAGTGGCGCCTGCGCGAGACCGACCAGCACAACGAATAGCCCGGGGCTGTGCGCGCCCTGGCCCTGCACGGTGACCGGGGTGGGTCATGCGCCTGCGCGCCAGTGCTCCTGCCGGTCCTGGACGAGGCCGTGCCACCTAGCCCGGACGACAGGTTCGCCTTCGGGCCAGCTTGCCGTGGAGGGGGCTGCGAGAGTCCGGCCGACCATGAAGGCAACCAAGTCGGTGTAGTAGCTGTAGTCGCCGTTCTGGGTGAGGCCGCGGATCCGGGTGATGGCGGCGTCGGTCTGGTCCTCGTTGCCGAGTACCGCGTGGTGGAAGGCAATGGTGAGGTCGAGGGCTGCTTCGGCCGCGGCGACCCCTGCCTCGCGGATCTCGGCGCGGAGGGTTTCGATGCGGGCGTCGTAGCCGGGAGCGGTGGTGCCGGCATCACGGATCAAGGCGGCGGTCTTCGCGGTGATGGCGCTGGCGCGCAGGGCTACACCGGCCAGTAGCTGCTCGGCGACTTCCAGCTCACGGTCTGTCTGGTCGGGGTCGATGAAGGCGATCGCGAAGGCGCGCTGCGCCTGGGCAGTGGCCTGTTCACCGACGACACCATGGTGTGCGGCGTCCTCACGGGCGGCCTCGTACTCTGCGGCTGCGCGCTGCATGTCGCCTTGGACCCAGTGGACGTCGCCGAGGACGCGGTGGTGGCGGCCTGGCCAGCCGAGGGTCTCGGCGATGGCGAGGGCTGTGGGGAAGTCTCCGCCGAGGCGGGCGAGGTGGGCGAGGCCTCGGCGGGCGAAGGGCGCGAGGCGGCCGTCCCCGTCGGAGACCTGCTGCATCCCGTCGCGCGATTCGGTGGTGCGGCCGAGGTCGCGGTCGGCCTTGGCTCGGTAGTACAGGCACATTTCGTGCAGGTCGGCGGGCAGCAGGCTGCTGTCGATGACGGTGGTCAGCCGGGCGACGGTGCGCTCACGGTGTTCGTGCTGGCGGCGGGAGAGTGCGCTGAGGGTCTCGACGAGGGCGTCGGCCGGGGTCCGCAGGCCGTCGTCATCAGGATTCGTACGGGCGGGCAGGGGCTCCCACACGTCGTCCGATACGTAGGCCCAGGCGGCGTCGGCCAGCCACTCCAGGTCGAGCCCGAAGTCGCGGGCGACCGCAAGGCCCTGGCGCAGACAGCCGACCAGAAGCCGGCGGTCCCGCGCGTCGCCTTGCACCCACTGGGTGCCAAGCCCGGCGAGGGCGCGTGCGGCGGCCTGGTCCCAGTCGTCGGGGCTCCAGCGGTCGTCGGTCTGGTCATCGGCGGTACGCAGGGTCGAGCGGATCAATGCGTGCAGATGAAACGGCCACAGGTTGAAGCTGTCCTCCCGCACGAAGGGCCGCTCGGCCAGTCGGAGGGCTGGGGCCTGACGGGTCAGGCCGGCGGCACGGGTCGCGAGGTCGACGTCGAAGCTGTCGAGGACGGATACCGACCGCAGGACGTGCCGCTCGTCGGGGGTCAGGTCGGAGAGGGTGCGGGCGATCAATGCGGGGAAGGGGACGTCGAAGTCGGCCGGGACGGGGGTCCGGGTGCGCTGGATCTCCAGGAAGCGCAGTACGGCGAGGTCGAGGTGGAGCGGTAGGCCGTGGGAGTGCTCGCCGATCACCGTACGGATCTCTGCGCTGATCAGGGGCTGGCCGTCGCGGGTCAGGCGCCGGGCGAGGTAGTCGTCGCGGTCCTCGGGGCTGAAGTCTCCGATGAGGATCTGCCGTCCTTGTGGCACCGCGGCGGGATCAGCGGAGCGTGGGGCGGGAGTGCGGGCGGCGAGGCCCGGCCATGACGCGGGTCCGGTCCAGTCGAGCTGGCCCTCGATGTTCTGGTCGGCCCATTGCAGGCGGTTGCGGCCGGTGATGACGAAGAAGGCGCCCGGCATCAGCCACACCACGCGCTGGAGCAGGCGTTCGAGGTCGCGGTGGGTGCGGTCGCCGGAGTCCTCCATCGTGTCCAGCAGGATCACGGGGGTGACGCGCTTGTCCGGCGGGAGCTGGTGGATTTCCCAGGCGAGGAGATGGGGGTAGTAGGAGAGCGTGTCGAGGGTGGGTTCGGCCTCCAGGAGGTCGGCCAGGCGGGTGCAGCCGGCGAGCGCGCGGACGGTCTGGCGGTGCTCTCGCAGGGCTTTCACCAGGGAGCCGGTGACCTGCCCGACGACGGAGCCGACCGTGCCGGGCAGCAGCAGGGTCTGGGCGATGTCGCCGAGCGCGGACTGGAGTTGCTGTGGCATTGCCTTTCCGAACCTCGCGCCAAGGCCGTCGCGACGCAGGTACTCCTCCAAGGGCTCGCCCGGGTGCTGGACTTCCCAGTAGTGGCGCAGGGCGAGGTCGAAGGCGGGCAGCGGGCGGCCGAGCTCGGCGAGGGCGAGGCGGATGGCCAGAACGACCCGCTCGAAGTCGATGCCGGCGGAGCGAGCGAGGTCGATCCGTACGGGCAGGATCCGGTGTCCGGCGGGCCAAGCTGGGGTGGTCCACCGCTCGGGCCGCTCCCCGGAGTCGGCGAGCGCGGCTTCCAGCTTGCGGGACAGCGTGCTCTTGCCGACGCCGCCGACACCGTAGAAGGCCAGGGTGTTGTTGCGGGGTGCCTCGAGGTCCTCTGGGTCGAAGGTGGGCCTGGCCACGTACGCGAGGTGCTCGGTGAGCGCGTCGACGACGGCTTCCCACTGGCGCTGCCGGTCGGTGAACGCCTCCACCACGTTCAACCGCCGGTCGTTGGTGCTGAACAGTGCGCGCAGATCCCGACCCGCCACGTGAACCCCCCGGTGAACGCCGTTTCTCTCAACCTATGCCCAGGTCGGACGCTATGAGGGGGCGTCACGGACAATGGCTGACCAACTACGTCAGCACGACTCAAGGCGGTATCACCGTGGCCGGCCCCCTCACCCCTGAAGACCCCATCCAGCCCGGCGGCGACGCCGAACAGGCCGAGGCCACGGTGAAGCAGGTGATCGCCTGGTACAACGCCCGTCTCAGCGCCGCTCACCGCCAGCCCGACCACGACCAGACCCTGGTCGCTGCCTGGCGCCAGGGCCGGGAGGAAGCCGCCGACGACTTCGAGAGGCTGCAGAGCGCGGACCAGGAGGAGACCGTGGCCATCGCCATCACCTACGCCGCCCGCCTCAAGCAGCTACGGGCAGAGTGAGCCGGCTGCCGTCCGGGGGAGCGGCAGCCGCACAGGCCCGCCCGGTCCCTGCTCCACGGGCCGGGCCCGCCACGGTGCGGGCATCAGGGGCTGGGCCTGGGCGGTGATGCCGACGATCTCGTCTCGCATGCGGGGGAGCTTGCGCAGCAGGGCCCGCTGGATGGCGTGGAAGCCTGCGGCTTCCTGTTCGGTGTAGGGGCGGCGACGCCCGGCGGTATGTGCCCAGGCAGCCCACCGGCCCTGGCCCAGGGCCTGGTGGTCGCCGTCGATCACCCTGACCGCACTGATCTTCGGATCGGCGGCCGACGCTATCACGATGTCGGCGGCCGTCCGGCAGGCGCGTGCGTGCGCGGCCGGGGTGGCAAGCGCGGTCATCACGTCGAGGTCCAGGGCGCGGGCGTGGTCGACGAGGGTGCGCTGCCGGCTGTCCGCCGCTCGGGCGGCCATGGCGACGACCTCGATCCGGTACCGGGCCCTGGCGAACCGGGCTGCGCTCGCCAGGAAGTCCTCGACGCTGATGAAGTCGGCCTCGATGAGCAGGTCACCGCGCCGCTCCCGCACGTACGCCTCCGCCTCGGCCTGCCAGGCGTCCCCATCGGGCCTTACCAGCTCGTCGGCAATCCGCGGAGTGTCCTGGATGAGCTGGAAGTGGTCGGGATGGTGGCCGCGCAGCAGGTCAGGGTCGATCAGGACGGTGCCTGGCCGCATCGACCGGCGCAGCATCCGCCTCGCCTCCAGCTGGCGGGCCCCCGGCTCGCCAACCAGATAGACGACCATCGGGTCCGGACGGAAGGTTGCCCTGCGCAGGAAGGTCGGGGCGATCAAGTCGTCGAAGGTCCAGGTGTGCTGGCCCGCGCTGAGGCGGTGATAGCCGGTGCCGGGCGCACCAGGCAGTGGAGATGCGATCCGGCGCACCGGTTCCGCGGCGGCCGCCGCGCGCTCAGCATCCCGGGATACCGCCAGCCGCCGGTCCGCCGGCAGCCGCTCATCATGGACCAGGACCTCGGCGCGCACCAGGTCCCGGCGAAAGGTCCGGGTCCGCGGGGCGCTCCACGGTCGTAACTGCTCCTTGCGGAACGCCGCGTCCGCTGCCGGCCGACGCATCCAGTGGTCGTCGACGAGTTCGTTGTCGTACAGCGGCTCCAGGCCCCGGCGCGCCACGGCCACCCGGTCGAACAGGCGCTCCGCCTCGACTACCGCAAGCGTGCCCGGCAGGCCTGCAGTGCAGCCGTCCTGGTTCTCCCAGGAGACGTACCGGCCGCCACCCTCCTCGTCGAAGAAACGGTCCAGCACGCTCAGCTGGGTGAGCGCCTCCGCCACCGCCAGCACCACCAGCTCGAGCCGGTAGCCGGCCAGCCGGTAGAGAGCCGAGGTGGCCCGGGCCTCCGCCGGATCCGCGAGCGCCAACTCCAGCACCACGTCCAGCCGGGCCGAGCGCGCGTACGCCTCGACCTCCGCCTGCCACTGCCTGACGTCCGTGCGCACCCCCGCGCCAGCCGTCCGGACATCCGTCTGCAGGAGCTCCTCATAGTCCCGGTGGGCCCGCTTGTAGAGGTCGCTGCCGATCCGGACCGCGCCCCCCCGGCGGTTCAGCACCGCGTGGATCACCTCGGCCGTAGTGGACTTGCCGCTCCCCGGCGGGCCGGCCACCACAACGACGACCGGCTGCGCCTGGGCGACGGCGCCCTGAATCCACAGGGCCAGGTTCCGGGCAAGGACGCGCTGATGATCCTCGGGAGCGAGGACGGTCGGCGGAACGAAGTTCGAGGGCACCATTTCTCCGGAGCTGCGAGGAACAGGCGGGATACGAGGGGGCGCCGGTCAGACCCGTTGGGCGGGCGCCCTCTCGTGTGCGGGGTCGGGTCAGCGCTCGACGACGTCCTTGTCGGGGTCGCGGTGGACCAGGTCCACGACCAGGTCGCGGCCGACGGGCACGATCGTGACGTCCGGCGGCGGGATCTCCTTGGTCGGGTCCGCCTCGGGGAGCGGACCGCAGTGCCCGTCACAGCCCTGGCCGTCGTGGATCGTGCAGGTGTAGCGGTGGACGCGGGTGCCGTCGTCGTGGAGCTTCCAGCCCTCGGCATCGCGGGGGCCAACGTCGTACGCCATGGCGTTCTCGGGCTCGGTGCTCACCGCTCCTCCTTCGTGGTGCGCTCGACGCCGGGCGGGACCTCGTCGGCCGCGAGGTCGGCCAGCTCGGCGGCAAGTCGGTAGATGGCGCCGGCGTCCGGGTGCCCGACGTAGGTGACGGCGATGACGTTGCGGACCAGCCACCCGGCGCTCGTCGGGGAGAAGGACGGCGCGCTGCGGGTGCACAGCCGGTGGGTGCCCCGGTCGACCTGGCCCAGCTCGCGCCGGGTGTCCTCCAGCCTGCGCAGGTCGACGGTCGGGCGCTCGGCGGTGCGCTGGGCGGTGATGACGCTGTCGAGAACGGCGCGCATGGCCGGGTAGGCGGCGCTCCAGTGCTCGACCAGCCGCTGGGCGCGGGGGAGGTCGATGTGCCGGTAGGTCCGCACGGTCGCCACGGTGAGGGCGGACGCCTGTCGGCGGGGCGTGGCGGTCTGGGTCTGGGTCACTTCTGGCTCCCGTACAGGTGGGGGATCAGGGTGTCGAGCAACCGGTAGAGGTCGGTGTGCTCGGTGACGGCCGGGTCGGCGATGTCCAGGTGGCCCAGCCTCCGGGACCGGGTGGTGAGCCGGGCGGAGACGAAGCGGAAGCCGTGCGGGTGGCCCTCCCACTGCTGGGGCTCGGGGTCGTAGGTGAACGTGGCGAGGATCTCGACGCTGCGGCGGGCGTGTTCGGCGCGGGCCTCGACGGTGAGGCTGATGGTGTCGCGGCTGTCGCCGTGAGTCTGTGCGGAGACGGGGGTGAAGCCGGGCAGGGGGCTGATCCCCTCGGTGAGCAGTCCCGCCTCGCCGGTGACGTAGGCGCGCTCCTCGCCGTCCTGGTAGCGGATGAGCAGCTTGCTCTCGCCCGTCTTGCGCTCCTCGCCCATCAGGCCGGGGAACTGGAACCGGCTGTGGCTGTAGGCGTGCCACAGCGGGCGGGTGGTCTCGACGTCGGCGTGCTCGCGGGCGCAGCGGTTGCACAGCTGCTCGTCGTCGGCCGCGACCACGGTGGCGAAGGTGTCGATGCAGGAGAAGCACATGAAGCCGTGGATGTCCCGGTCCCAGCGGGGGATCGGGCTGCACGCCAGCACCAGGTTCCCCCAAGACCCGACGGTCGCGGTGACGGTGTCCTGGCGGCGGCCGGCGTACTCGGCGTAGACGGCGGCGGCGCGGTCGTGGCCGTGGACTGCGACCAGGGCGCGGGCCCATGCCATCTGGACCTCCTTGGCCTCCTCGGTCATGTCGGGGCGGCCGTTGTAGGGGACCAGGGCACCGAGACCGGAGTCGTCGGCGAACAGACGCTCCATCTCGGCGAGCAGGCGGGCGCGGGTGGTCTGCTGGTTCTGGATGGTCGGTAACACGGTGGGCTCCTTCGGCGGGCCGAGTGGTGTGGTTACTGGACGGGCTGAGCGAGGCGGAGGGTCTGCGAGGCCAGCTCCATGCGGCGCTCGTGGGCCTGGTCGAGGTTGGCGCGCAGCGCGTAGGCGGTCACGCCCGGCTCCTGGTCGAGGTCGGCCATCGCCTCCTCCAGGGCGGGGTGCCCGGCCTCCTGGATCTGCCGATAGGCGGCCTCGTCCCTGGGGGAGGAGCAGAAGAACGGGCGCTTACGGGCGCTCTCGGCGCGCTCGTTCCACATGTCGATGGCGATGCGGGCCTCGTCCACCGAGAGGACGTAGGCGTGGTGGGCGGCCAGCCACGCGGCGGCGCTGCTCAGCGCCTCCCAGCGCAGTTCCACCTGGTGCAGCAGGCGGTCCCGTTCGGCGCGGGCCACCTGCTCGCGGGCCAGCCGGTCACGGACGTCGGCGTAGCGGTAGGTCGTGTCCATCAGGCCCACCAGGCGCATGCCCTCGGTCTTCGCCTCCTCGAGGCCGGCGTCGGGGTGCTCGGCCCGCCAGCGCAGCAGTGCGGCGTCGAGCTGGGCGTCGAGCTGCTCACCGATGCCGGTGAAGCCCTCGATGTCGAGGGGGGAGAGATTGGTGATCACGCTGGTGCCTTTCGGTCGATGGTCGGGGTCGATGCCCCGGGATCGCAGGTCGGCGTAGATGGTCGGGCGGCTGGTTCGCGCGGCCTCGGCGAGGGCGGAGACGGTGGTCTCGCCCGCCTGCCAGGCAGCCGCGACCAGGTCGGCTCGTCGTCCGGGGGTGGACCAGTCACGCAGACGGGTCATCGCGGCTTCTCGTCTCGTGCTCACCCCAACACCATCGCGTCAAATGGTTTTACATGGCAAGTCAGTTGACAGTATCCGGCTGGATCGAAGCCTCGGTCGGCCGAAACCCATCCGGTCTCCGACTCGATGCGCCCCGGTTCACTCCATGCGCCCCAACGCGCCCTGTTCGCACAGGAGTTGGACGGCCGTTGCGTGTCAGTGGCTGGAGCTACCGTCGTGAGTGCGCCCGATCGGGCCAGCTCTCTTCGCTCCTCCCGACTGCCCCGAGGAATCGCTGATGGCAAACGTCCGTGGCCACTACCGGAAGAACGGCAGCTACGTCCGGCCGCACACGCGCAGGAATCGACCCGGCTCCGCCTCCCCTCGTCCAGCGATCCCCCGCCAACGGTCGGCTCCGGGCGCGACCACGAACGTCCGCGGCCACTACCGGAACGGCTCCTACGTCCGACCGCACACGCGCCGGATCAGCGGTCCGGTCGTGGTGGCGGCCGGCGGGGGCGGGCTGCTGCTCCTGATCGTCGTCCTGCTCGCGCTCTTCGGCGGCAGTGGGGAAGCGCCAGCGGGGACCTCTCCTTCTCCCCTTGCCAGCACTACCGGGGCGCCCCGGTAGTAGGCACGGCACAGAGCAGGCCCCGGACGGCTTCGTCCGGGGCCTGGAGAAGGGCGCACGACCCAACCCCGCACGCCCATAGGGTGACCGCCATGGATGACCGTGCTACCTGCCCCACCGTCTCCGACGACGTCGACTTTCTCGGCGGCCCCTACGGTGGATCGACCCAGACCCTCGCCGCGCGCCCCGGGGCGCCGGACGAACTGCCCGCCTTCCTGTTCTGGTGGGGCCCTATCGAGAACCCCGAGCAGGAGGCCGCCGGACGTACGGCGGAACAGGTCGCGGAGACCCGCCCGCACTACCAGCTCTCTGGCACCAGTGGCGAGACGGGGCGCCCTCAGTACGTGTGGTGCGCGCCGCTCACCCCGGCCTCCCGCGACTGACCACGCACCCCGGGCCCTCTCGCGGGCTCGCTCTACAGCACGCCGATCAGGGCGTTGTCCTCCCACTGGTCGACGATCTCCAGGTATCCGGCGAGGACCTTGGAGTGGGGGGCCCAGCCGCCCTGTTTGGCGATGACGATCTGGTCGTGGCCCTTGAGCCGGGCGGAGGTCGCGAGGCCGCGGCGGGGGCTGTGGCCGGTGAAGCGGATCTCGATCCCGGCGCGCTGGCCGGCGCGGGTGACGACGTCGCCGACGGACTCGGGCTGCAGTCCGCTCTTCATGACGGTGTGCCAGCGCGGGTGCAGGCGCCGGAAGGCGGGCCCGTCCGGGTCGTCGAGCTGGGCGGCGTCTTTCCAGGCGGTCCACGCGCGGACCGGGCAGATCGCGGGGCGGGAGCCGTACGGCACGGGAACGATGCGCGGGCGGACCTTGGAGACCCGCATGTCGGCGATGAGTCCGCCGGCGTCGTCGGCGTAGTCGCGCATCCGGTTGGCGGCGATCTCGTGCTCGCGCCCGGCGACGGCGAAGTGCATGAGGACCATGGCCCGGTCGCGGATGCCCATGAGGTTGTCGGGGCAGGCGGCGCTGATCGCGGTGAGGTGGTCGACCAGCAGGGGCGGGGCCTGCCCGCGCCCGCGCTGCTCGCCCTTCTCCTCCATCTCCCTCACCAGCTGCTTGAGCCGGTTGCGGGCGAGGCGGGCCACTCCCTCCTCCAGCTTCACGCCGTGCTCGGTGCGGGCGGACACCACGGTGCCGGTGACCCGGCGGCCGATGGTCGAGGGCGCCATGCAGGTGCCCGGCTTCGAGCCGGGCCGGGTCCACAGCCACTCGACGAACATCACCAGGGTGCCGGGGGTGACGGCGAGCAGCGGTACGTCGTGGTCGGTGGAGAACTTGCTCCAGCTCGCCCAGTCCTGGGCGTAGCCCTTGCGGGTGTTCTCCGGTCGTCCGTCGGCGACCACGCGCACGGCCTGGCCGTCGATGTGGTCCAGCGCCATCCGGGTGGCCGCGTCGAAGTCCTCCGGCCGTACCAGCGGCGCCGGGATGACGACCGGTTCGACCGCTGTCTGATGCTCTGCCACTGACCGCCCCGTTCGCCGGATTTGCCACCGGTTCTTAATCCCGGATATCGGGAGGTTATCCCGGGTGAAGATCCGGAGGGGGAGCGGCGTCCCACTATCGTGGGCGGCATGACCTCACGGCTCGACGACGTCCTCGGCGCGCTCTCGCTGGAGGACCGGCTGGAGATCGTCCGGCGGGTCCGGGTCGGCGCGCTGACCCTGCAGGACGGCGACCGCGTGAGGGCCACCCACCGGCTGCGCGGGACGCACCTCGACGAGCACCTGGAGGCGGAGGGCGAGGACTGCTGGGAGCCGTACGACGTGCCCGCCGGCACGCTCGGCCGGGTGCTCCGGGTCCGGCACTACGTCACCCCGTTCCCGTACCGCGTGGCCTTCGACACCGGCATCGAGCTGAGCCTGGCCGCGGGCGACGTCGTCCGCACCGGTGAGCAGCCCTCCGAGTGGGAGCGCGAGCAGGACGAGACGCTTTGGCACATCCCGGAAGGGGACTTCCTCGGGAGCCGCTGTTCGCGGTGGATCCACCGGGTCGCCCGGCCTTGCCCGCAGTTCGCCGCTCACGTCGGGCCGTGCGGGCTGCCGCCGCGGTGACCCCGGCTTCGCCCGGGACGCGGGCCCCGGGCCGGGCTCGCGGAAGTTCTTCGCGGCGGGATGCTGTCGCACACGGTGCGGGACCTGGCTAAGGGGTGGAGGCGGGGACCCCCGTCACCTCCCTGAAGGAAGGCCATCTCGTGGAGACGATCCACTTCGTCGGCGGCCCGCTCGCCGGCCTCACCCTGCCCTCGTCCGTCCCGGCCCCGTGGAAGGGCGGCTGGTACCGCTTCGAGGCGGGCGACCGGTGGACGCTGTACGTCCCGGCGTACCGCGCGGGCCGCGAGGTGCTGGCGCAGCCGCGGGTGCAGACCGGCCGCTGACGGTGCCCGGCGGCGGCAGCATCGGCCGGACACAGGGCGCACCGCCGGGCCGCTCCAGTCTCGCGCACCCCCGGCGACCGGTTCGGCGGGGGTGTCCGGTTCGGGTGTGACGGTGCGGCCCATGAACTGGACGAAGAACCTCCTGCCCCGTCGCTCGATCCTCTCGGTCCTGACGGCCCGGCCCTGGAGGGAGCTGTACGCCTGGGTGCTGGCCGGCCTGCTGGTCGACGCGGTCGCCCGCTGCGGCGGCAACGGCTTCGACCCCGGGTCGGTCTGGGACATGGCCCTCGGGTGCGCGGCGCTCGGGGCGATACGGACCGGGCTGCTGCGGGGGTTCGCCGTCGTAGCCCGGGAGGACTGACGCCCCGGGTCGCGGACCCCTTTCTTACGCGTGCGCGCGCGTAAGGGGGGTCCAGTAAGTCCAGAAACCCCTCGCGCTGATGAACCGGGGCAGCGCCCCGTCAGGAGCAGGCCCGTACCCCCGCCTCGCTCGTGCCTCACGAGGACGGATCAGCATGGGGGTACGGCCGTATCACGGACGTCGAAACAGCAGTACACCCAAAAGGTGCGATGACCAGGCGAAACAGCCAGACCCGTACCCCCGCTGCGCGGAAAAGGGGGAGGGGTACGGGTCAAGAGGGTACGGACTGTTTCCCCTGATGTTCCAGGCTTCCGCTAACGCTCCAGCCGTGGAACAGCGATGGCGACGACAAGGAAGCGAAGGGCATAAGGGAACCTGATAACACGTGTCCCCCGGATCCTCGCTCCGCTCGGCCTCTCCGCTGGGCTCCGAGGACGTGTTAGTCGGCATAGCCGACGGGTTCCACCGTTCGCTACGCTCGCCGATCCGTCGGCCGCTGGCGCTCCCTCCGGCTATGCCCAGCGCTGCGCTTCGCGCGGCGCGCGTGGAGCGGTGCAGAAAGTGCAGAAACTATCCACAGGGCCCGGCGTCGAGGCTGGCCCGCATGGACAAGAACCTGCTCTACAAGATTCGTTGGTACCTGCGGCAGACCGCTGCCTCGCTGGTGGGGGCGGTCCTCGCGGGGGCCGTCGTCTGCTGGGCCGCCGGGGACGGCCTCGACCCCGGCGACTGGACGCACATGGCCGCGGGCACCGTGGTGTTCATGCTGGTGTGGCACGTGACCGTGAACGTGCTGCTGCGGTCCTGGGTGCACCGGCACCCGGACGGGCGGCCCGACCAGCGGTAGCCCGGTCCCGGGAACCTTCGTTGTCCAGCACACCACAGGGCGGTACGCGACAATCGGCGCGTGCCGCCCTTCCCTTCCCTCGTCGCGCTCGACGGGCTCCTCGACGACCTGGGCGTCGGCGAGGCCCGCCGGCGTCAGCTCTCCATGGTCCGCGGGGAGCTGGAACGGGCGCTGGCCCGCGACGCGCTGCCCGTCGGCGCCCGGCGCAGTCTGCAGCGGCTCCTGGAGGAGTCGGCGCTCGTCCCGTACGTACGGCTCGCCGAATCCGGCGCGCTGCGGCACCGGCGCCTCGGCGGCGGCTTCCCGCCCACGTCGGAGCCGACCAACGCGATCCGCCGGACCTGCCTCGACCTGCTGCGCGAGGCGCTCGGCCTGCCCGCGCTGCACCTGGGCGGCGGCGAGGTCGCGCTGCAGCCCGCACCGGAGGCGGCCACCCTGGCAGCGCTGTACCGCCAGCTCGACCAGTACCTGGGCGGGCCGATGTCCCCGGCGCAGACCCGGCTGACCGCCGTGCTCGCCATCGAGCTGGACACCGGGGCGCGCAGCGGGGAGCTGGTCGCGCAGCGCCTCGGACACCTGGCGGAGGGCAACACCGCGGTGTACGTCGAGCGGCGCCCGCAGGGCGGCCCGGTCGACGGCGAGGGAGAGTGGATGGAGACCTCGCCGCTGACCCGGGCCGCGCTCGATCGGTGGCTCCCGATCCGGGCGGAACTGGTCCAGCGCGCCCACGGCACGACGAAGTTGTGGGTGTCGCTCTGGGTGAACCACGACGGGATCCTCGACGCGGACGGGGCCACGGTGATCCGGCCCGCCGGGATGCCGCTGGAGGAGAACGGGCTGATCACCAGCTACAGGGTCGGCCGGCTGCGGTACGAGGGGCTGCGCCCGCTGCTCCCCCTCAAGTTGGAGCGGCTGCGGCGCGCGGTTGACGCCGAACGCCAGCGCACCGGGGCCTAGTTCCTGTCGCTGTTGCTGCCTGACCTGGTCTTTTCTCCCGAACGGGAGCCGCGCCGCCGAAGGGCTTGTTATCAGAGAGAGCGGGGCGTCTTGAGCTTCTTTAAACGACGTCGTTTACTGAGGACATGGCGAAGCAGCGCATCACATTGCAGCTCTCGGTGCAACAGGCGGGCCGTCTGAGGCTGCTGATAAAGAAGCACCGGGAAGCCGAAACCCAGTTCGTCAATGAGCTGGTGGAAGAGCGGGCGGTGAACCTGTCCGCGCCGGGCTCACCCGCTCGGGAACGGGAGGTCGCACGCCTCCGCCGACAGGCCCGGATGGAAGCCGCGGAGGTGCGGCCTGACCTGTGGCCTGCGCTCGACGTGCTCATGGGCCGGGCCCTGCGGGCCCGCCTGCAGCTGCCGGACACGGCGGGGCCGTGGCTGCCGCTCACCCCTGCTGAGCTGACCCGGCTGTCGCTGTCGGGCCGGTGGCCGGCCTGCCTCTCCGGGTGCGAACACGGCACGGCGGAGCGGGCATTCACGCTGGATGAGGACTTGGTGCTCTGGCTGCGCACGGCGGCCTGGCGCATCTCCGAACCCATCCTCAGGGAGCTGGAGGAGAAGAACCTCATCGGGCTGCAGCGGGACATGAGCGAGGAAGCCCGCGCGGAGCGTGAGCGGCTCGCGGCGCAGCTGTACCCGTCCAGCAGGATCGCCCGGGAAGCGGTCGAGGATCACTGGCCGACTCCCCTGCAAGCGATCCCTGCGGCCTGAGGGCCCGCAGGATTTATAACGACGTCGTTTACAGAAAAGCGGAACGCGCGCGCGTCCATATTCGGCGCCTATTGCATCTCGCCATTCATTAGGCGGGAATGTTTGAATTGGCGCGGAAAGGGGTTTATTGCTGCTACGGTTTCCATTCCCTCGACACCTTCCGGGAGGTAGGAGTGAGCAGCACTACGACAGTCACGGAGCGGGTCCCGTCCAGCCGCACGGAGACGGATCCGGGCCGGGTCGCCCGGGGAGTGCCCCGGGACCACATCGACGGCGTCCCCGTGTACGGGTGGGGCAAGGCGCCGGGGCATCTTCGGACGCAGACCCAACTCGGTGAGGCGCGGCTCAAGGTGGCGGAGGGTCAGCTGCCGCTCGCGTACCTCCGGCTGCGGAAGCACGGCGATGTCCCGCTGTACGACCCGGCCAGCGCGGAGAAGATGGCGCCGCTGGCCTCGGCGGTCAAGGCCCGGATGGAGAAGCGGCGGACCTGCCCGGAGTGCGGCAAGGTCCGCCAGCACATCGTGCGCGGGAAGCGGTGCTCGGCCTGCGAGAGCAAGGCGTACGCGGAGCAGCGGCGTCTGGCGGCGCGGACCTGCCGGGACTGCCGGGAGGTGGCGGCTCGGCGGCTGCCGGTGCACGGCCGGTGCCAGGGGTGCCGTCGGACGCAGCTCGCCGCGCAGCGGGAGAAGGCGGTGGCGTGGGTCGCGGAGGTCACCGTGTGCGCCGGGGAGGACTGCTCGGTGAGGCTGGTGACGAAGAAGGAAGCGGTCGCCTACCAGAAGTCGCAGGGGGCGGACCGCTCCTGGTGGCACCGGGCCTCGCACTGGCCTCGCCGCTGCGCTCCGTGCACGGCGGCTGAGGAGCAGCGCCAGGAGGAGCAACGCGCGAAGTGGGAGCTGGCAGATCGGGAACGGCGGGAGGGTGAGCGGCGGGCCGCGCAGGAACGCAAGGACTGGGCCGCTGCCGCTCTCCTCGACCCGACCGTGGTGGTGCTCGATACCGAGACCACCGGCCTGCACGGCGAGGCGCGCATCGTGGAGATTGCGGTGCTGTCCTCCGGCGGCGACGTCCTCCTCGACACCCTCCTGGACCCGGGGGAGCCGATCCCCGGTGAGTCGTCGTACATTCACGGAATCACGGACGCGGACGTGGCCGGGTCTCCGACGTTCTCGGAGGTGCTGGTCCGGCTCGCCGACGTGCTCATCGGCAAGCGGGTGCTGATCTACAACGACGTGTACGACGTCGAACGGCTCCGGCACGAACTCACGCTGCACTACGCCCGGGAACAGGAACTGGGCAAAGCCCGGGAGCAGGCGGCCGCCTGGCTCGACGGCATGCGGTTCGAGGACGTGATGATCCCGTACAGCCAGTGGTACGGCGATTGGTCGGACTATCACGGCGGCTACCGGTGGCAACCCCTCGGCGGAGGCCACCGGGCGGCGGGGGACTGCAGGGCTGTTCTGGACTGCCTGGCCGCGATGGGGCGGCCCGCCGGCGGCGAGGCGGACGCGTCCGACGTGGCGCTCGTCGGGGCGGGCTGGGGCGAGGGGCAGGCGGGCTGATGCCGCAGATTCGGCTCATGGGATCCGACTCCGCCCAGGTCGAGAAGACTGCCGCGGCCGTGGTGCGGGCGCTTCGGGCCTGGCCGGAGGTGACGGTCGGGGATGTCTCCGACCCGGTGCCCAACCGGCGCGGTACGGGGTGCCGCATCTACGTCGAGGTGCTCGCCATCGGGGTGGACGACTCCTTCGAGGTCACCGTCGAGCGGGCCGACGGCGGGCCCGCGCAGCGTGCGGCGCTTCCCGCCGGCCGCGCGCTGCGCTCCCGGCGTCGCTGACTCCGGGGGCCTCACGCGGGGGCCCGTTTATGAAACCTGCCCAGGTCGGGGCGGGCTGCCCAGCACTCCGCGCGCGCGGAGCCGCTCCAGGTCGTCCATGCTTCCAGGCCGGTGCAAGGGGTGGGCGGCGACGTCGGCCTCGGCCGCGCGGACACGGAGGGCCGCGGCGGCCTCGGGGGCCTGGGCCGCGTGATCGTGCTGCGGCCGGGGACCGTGGCCAAGAGGACGGCGCGGGGTGCTCATGGGGCGATCGTGCGGATTGGGCCCGGCGCCGGGCGAGTTGGACGAACGGGCCCTCATTCGAGGGCCCGTTTCTATAAGAGGTGCGCAAGGGCACAGGTCAGGGCCTGGTCAGCGTCGGCTGGGTGCGTTGTTCAGGTACTCAAGGCGCTGCTGGGCCATCGACAGATGCCGACGGTCGAGTGTGGGGAGCGCCCGCAGCAGGCTGATCAGCTCGGGGCCGCACGCGCGCGCCTGTGCCGGGTCTGTCAGCTGGGTCCAGCAGTAGTGGGCGCTGCTCGCGGTGGCGAGGACCTCGGGGGCGTCGACCGCCTGATGCGCAAGGCGGGTCCGGCCGGCGGCGATCCACAGCTGCGTCGCCAACAGGTAGTTGCCCTCCGACTTGGCAAGATCCGCTCGGATCTCGACCCACTGCGTGGCCTGGGGCGAGTCGATCCCGTGCGTCTGCAGCGCGTGCTGCTCCCATGCCTGGGCGAGCCGCGCGGCTTCGCGGAACTGCCCAGCCTGGGCAAGGGCGTGGATGTTCGGGCGCGGGTCCTGCTGGACCGGCGCCGGTGCCGGTGGCTGAGCCGGGGCCGCTTGGGGCTGAGGCGCGGCGTACGCCTGTGGTCTCGGGGTGGGCTGAGGAACGGGTGGGCGGACCGGGGCGGGCTGCTGCGCAGCGGGTGGGGCGGCGGGCGCGACCGGGTGCGGGGCCCGTACGGGCTGCTGCTGGGGCTCCGCCTGCTGTTCGTGCTGCGGCAGCACCCACCGGCCGCGCGAGTCGGCGGAGGGCCTGACGGGCTGCGGAGAGGCGATCTGCTGCTGGGGAACCGGCTGGTCCTGCACCACTGCGGGCGGAGGTACATGTACTGGGGAGGGGGACAGGTACTGGTAGTCATCGGTGAGAGCCGACGGAACGCGCTCCAGCCCCGGCGCTACCTCGCGGGGCTCGGCCCGGCGCCGACGGTCGGACAGGACAGAGGTGTCCCCAGCGAGCAGTCGCTGCAGGTTGCTCATCACCGGCAGGCGCTCGGGCTCGATCGCGGGGGCGGCGGGCAGGATCAGGGCGCCCGGGGGCAGGTCCGCCGCGGCGACGGTGAGGGCGTGCAGCCGGGGCGCGTTGGGCCGGTCCGGGTGGCGGCGCAGCTGCTCGATGAGGTGGTGGGTGTAGGGGCTGACGCCTCCGGAGCCGGGGTATCCGGGCGGGCTGACGACCCCGTAAACGGCGGCGTTGGCCGCGGAGAGGCTGCCCTGCCCCTGTAGTTCGGCCCACGCGGGCTTGTCGGCGGCGAGGTCGAAAAGAAGGATCGTCCAGCCTGCGGGCCGGCTGCGCAGCTCGTTGGTGAGCCACTCCCAGGGCAAGGCCGTGTAGCGGACGTTCATGGTGTTGGTGCTGGTCTGGGCAAGGTGGAGGCGGCGCCCTTTGCGGTCCACGGTGAGGCGGCCGGAGAGGTAGACCAGGAGCGGGCCCGGGGTGGCTGCGGCGTTCCTCAGCCGCAGCAGCAGGGTGTTCTGGTCGCGCACGCCGTCGAGGTGGACGACGTCGGCCGGCACCGTGCTGTCGAGCAGCACCGGCACGGGCACGGTGGACAGCGCCGCGAGGTTGGCGCTGGGCGCCACCTGGACGGTACGGCGATGGGCCGCTCGGTCCCCGGCGATCAGTAGTACGTGTCCTCGCTGCTCCGCCCCGTTGATCTGCATGTCTGCACGGTACTCACAAGCCGAAAGCCCCGGCGGACAGTTCCGCCGGGGCTCGGTGCTGGGGGGTCTCTCAGATGTCGAAGTCGTCGTCGAAGCTCGGGATCTCCGGGGCCGGCGGTTCCGGCGCGGCCGGTTCAGGCGGGGCCAGCTCGAAGTCGGGGGCACTCCGCCAGTCGTTGGCGGCGAGGGTGTCGGCGCTGATCCCGTCCTGGGCCAGCTCCTGCGCGTACGGGGCGAGAGGGTCGCCGGTGATCCCGTCCTCGGCCAGTTCCTGCGTGTACTGGTCGAGGGTGGCCTCCTCGGGGGTGGGCGCGAGGTACAGGTCCCGCTCTGCCTCCAGCTTGGCCTTGTACTGCTCCAGCTCGGCGATGCGCTGGTCGTAGGCGGCCTGATCGTAGTGACCCGACTCCAGGTCCTCGGCGGCGTATTCGAGCTGCTCGGGGTACTCGGTCAGCCGGTTCTCGATGTCCTGGAAATGGGGGTCGTCGCGGATGCTGTCGACCTCGCCGTGCAGCATCTGCGCGCCCAGCTCGGGGGCGGCGTCGGCCGACGTCAGCAGGCCCCAGGTCGAGGAGACAGATCGGTCCTCGTCATAGGGGGAAATCAGCTGGTGGGTCTCGCCGTCGCGCGTCGTCATCCAGAGACCTTGCCGATCCGAGCCGTCGTCCAGGTAGGCGCGGACGTAGGTCACCTGCGGGACCTGACGCGTGCGGGTGGTCTCGCCCACGTCGTAGGTCTCGGTTACCTGCCCGATGCCCTTGGACTCGACGATCTGTAGGCCCTCCCAGGAATGCTCGCTCATTGGTTCCTCCTCATGGCGCCAGTCCCCCGAACGCTACTGGTCGGGGGACTGGCAGTGGGTTGGGTTAACGGGTACGGCCGGGTGCTACAGGTCGATGTCCTGCTCGTGCTCCCTGTCCGGCGTGGGGTTGGACGGGGTCGGCTGGAAGTGCCGGGTGTGGGTGGCGTGGTCGAGGGCGCGTCCGGTGAATCCGGGGTTGCCGTCGCTGCGGTGCTGCTGCTCGGCGTCGGTGATCTCCTGGGTGGTGACTCCGGCGGCGTTCACCAGGTGTCGGGCGTGCGCGGCCTCCATCTCGTAGGCGGCGATCTGCCCGGTGGTGACCTCCTTGCCTGCGACGGTCAGCTGCTCCAGCTCGGCCGCCGTCTTGTCGAGCTGGGAGAGGACCGGCAGTAACCCGGTGATCTCCGTCTGGCGGACGTCCTCCTCGGGCTTCTGCTCTGCGGTGTCGCTCATGTCGGTGCCTTCCTTGTCGGTGGTGCGGACTACAGCGCGATGTCGATGTCGAAGTCGTCGTCGGGCTGGGGCGGCGAGGGGCCGCGGGCGTGCTCGCCCTGGCCCCGCTCGGGCGGCCAGACCGGCCCGTTCGGGCCATGCACGGTGACCTCGTCGCCGGGGTGCACCTCGGCCTGGACGTGGCCCCGGTAGACCAGGGAGCCGCTGTCGAGGAACTGCAGCGAGGGGTGGGTGCGTACGTCGTCGGTGGGTCGTACGGCGTCGCGTTCCGTGAGTGCGGTGGAGTCGACCGTGCGGCCGTCGATGGCCAGCCCCTTGGGGGAGACCTCGACGACGTGGCCGCGCCACTGCCGGATCAGCCGCCCGAGGGGCGCGGTCGGCTTCACCGGGCCTGTTCCTCGCGCTCGGCGGCCGTCAGCTCGCGCGGTGCCTCGTGGCCGGCGGCCTTGAGCAGTGCGGCGACCGACAGCTCGTCGCCCGGGGCCACGGTGCGGGAATCGCGGGCCTCGCTCGCCGCGACCAGGGCGTCGACCGTCTTGCTGATCGCCTCGACGCGGGCCACTTCGGTGCGGTGCATCCACTGGGCCTCGGCGACGCGGGTCTGTCCGTCGATGACGGCGAGAACCTGCTGGTTACGGCCCTTGGTCTCCTCCATCACCCGCTCGTGGCGCTGCTCGCGCTCGACACGACGGTCGCCACGCCACAGGGGTGCGGCAACGGCGTAGATGGCGGCGGTGCCCAGCAGCCACATCAGGGCACGCAACGGCCAGTCGGGCGTCCAGGCCGTGATGCCGAGAAGGGCGAGGGTGCCGCCCGCCGCGAACGCGAACCGGGTGATCTCCTTCTCCCCGTTCTGCTTGGCGGCTGACACGGTGCCGGCTGCGGCGGCGAGCACGGCCAGCGCCCCGGTGATCCAGAGCGGCTCGGTGGAACCTTCGGGCAGGCGGTCGTGCCATGCCCAGGCCAGCCCGGTGGCGGCCGTGGTGACCAGTCCCGGCGCGACGCGGCCGAAGTGCTCCCACAGCACGCGGGCGGCGGAGCGAACCGGGGGCAGCGGCTCGACATAGGCGATGTACGGTGCGCTGATCTGGTGCTCACGGGCGAGCAGGTGCATGGCGGGATCGAAGGGGACGGGCTCGTTCACAGGTTGATCTCCATCTCATGCTCGGGGGCTGTGGGTTGGGTGTCGGCGGGCCCGACTGGGGCGGGCTCCGAATCGCGGGCCAGCTCCGGCTCGCGCTCGGCCTGGTGGACGCGCTCGCGGTCGGCGATGGCGGGCTGCATCGCCTGCTCGGCGTGGTCGACCAGCGCGGTCGGGGCGAGTTGGGGGTGCAGGGCGAGGTCGCGCATGTGGTGGCCGGTGGCGTCGAGTCGGTCGAGCACGGCGGCGCCCAGGACGTGTTCGCCGGTGTAGGCGGCGGTGCCGCCCATGCCGGCGCGCTCCAGTTCGTCGAGGACCTGGCTGCTGGGCTGGGCACCCGGGCGCCGGGCTGCCTCCCACGCGACGGTGACCGTGTCGATCGGCGCGTGCCGGTCGTGCAGGGTGGTCATCGCCTCGTAGACGGCGGCCAGTCGCTTGTCGGAGAAGTCGGCGGACCGGAGCCATCCGGTGACCTCGGGCAGCTGCCTCGGCTGCCACAGCAGGGACGCGACGGTCTCCGCCTCGGCCTGCAGGTCCACCCGGGCCCGTGTAGTGCGCGGAGCCAGCTGGATCGGTTCCTCGGCGGGGGTGTCGAGCAGGTTCCGTACCGTCTCCGGTGCCGCTTTCCAGGCGCTGTCCAGGGCTGCGAGCCGGTTTCCGGTCCGTTCGATCTGGTCCAGCGCCTGCCCGGCCTGGTCGACCTCGGCGTGCTGCGCGGTGTGCCGCAGCTCGTTGCCCGCGTGCTCGACGGACCGGTGGATCGCGGCCTCCACCGTCATGCCGCCGTACAGCGCGGCGTTGCGCGGCTCGGGGCAGGCGCTGGCCAGCTCCGCAATTCGCGACGGGGTCAGGCACCGGCGCAACCCCTGGTCCTCGATCCGGGCCACGGCCGCGGTGACGGCGGCCGGCACCTCGTTGGTGGGCACCGTGCGGAAGTCGATGCTCTGCATCGCCGTCCAAAGGGCTCCCAGGTCGGGGCTGGAGAACGCGCCGGCGGGCACCCATCGCATCGCGGGCAGCGCCTCGGGGCGAAAGAGCATCGCCCCGAGCAGTGCTTCCTCGGCCCGCCGGGTCCGCCGGTTCACTGGACTGCTTCCGGCTCGTCCTCGGTCGGCCCGCTGACGGCCGGGGCCACACGCTCCTCCGGTCCGGCGGCGTGCTGCTGGTCCCCGAGCAGGTCCAGGTCGAGGCCCAGCTGCAGCCCGCCGTTCATCTCCGGATCGAATGGCGTGCGGGTCATGCCGCCTCCGCCCGGTGCAGGACGGCCCGCAGCCGGGACCCGATCCAGGTACCGACCTGCGGGGAGACGGCGTTGCCGAACCCGTCGACCTGGTCGCGGGCCGATCCCCAGACGGTGAAGGTGCCGCGGTAGTCGTTGAAGTCGACGTCGAAGCCACAGCCGCGGCCGATCTCGTGCGCCGCCATCATCCGGTAGAAGCAGTCCTCCAGCGGAAGCTCGGCGAGCGACGCCTGCCACTGGGCCATGAGCAGCGCGGTCGTGTCGCGCGAGGTGAGTGTGCCGAGCGGGTCCGTGATCGGGTGCGGCGCGGTCTCGTTCCCGGTGGGACCGTTCTGCTTGTACCAGCCGGCGGCCGTCAGTACCGCCGGGATCTGCTCGGAGGTGAAGGTGGGCATCGCCTCGCTGTGCAGCGTGGGAATCGTGTTCTTCCGGTACGGGAGGACACCGGAGGACAGCAGGGCGAGGGTCTCGGAGCCGACCTGGGTGGGCAGCGGCTCCCCGGCGCCGCGCGCGGCGCCCTGGAAGTTGTCCACCGCGAGCGCCATGGTCGGCACGACCGGCCCGCCAGGGGTGTCCTGCGCCCACAGCGGCTGGACGACCGGACCGGTCGACAGGATCGCGGTCTCCTGCTGGCTGGTCTGTGTCGCCATCGGCTGCAGCAGAAGCCGCTCCGAGCCGTGCACGCCCTTCGCCGGCATGAGAATCGCCGGGAAGTCGGCGAAGCGGCGACGGCAGCGCTCAGCACGCGCCATCGACGACCGCGCCAGCGGCCCGACGAAACCGTCCTTGAAGGTCTTGATCGGCTTGTCGCCGATGCGCATGCCAAGGTTGCTGAGGTCGAGCGCGGCCATCGACGGCGTCATCGGCGGGACGACTGGGCGGCGGCAGGACGGGCACCGGTACTCGTACTGCCTGCCGTACGTCACGGTTCCGCTGGCCGGGATGCCGGTCTTCCACGTCCACACCGCCTCGACGTCCGCGTCGCAGCGCCCGCAGCGCGACACCGGCCGGTGCTCAAGGTCGGGCATCGGCAGGGACTTGTCGACGAACACCCAGTAGCCGCGGTCCCGGGATTGCGGGACCCCGAAGAACTGGCTGTTGAGGTACAGGACCTTGTGCCGGTAGCCGAGCAGATCGAACTGGCTGAGCCACCACCGGTAGGTCGAGCCGTCCCCGACCTTCTGGCGGCCCGGAAGCGCGGGCCCCCATGAGGTGAGCTGGGTGGTGCACTCGACGAGGATCAGCCGCGGGTGGTGCTGGGCGGCGTACTGCAGGACGCAGTTGGCGGTGGCCCGGTCCCGCTCGGACCTGGTGACCCGCGCCTCGTAGTCCGGGTCCTCCAGCTCGAACAGCGTCAGGCCCTGCTCGTAGGCCCTGACCGTGTTCGCGAGTGAGTGGTTCACGCAGCTCACCCCGGCGGCCAGGAGATCGGCCGGAGGGAGATCGCTGGCGGAGTGGTAGTCGGCGGCCTCGGGGTCGACCAGGTCGGCGATCCAGTGCTCGGCGTCGGGGTGATTGCGCTCGTGGACTCGAACCTTGTACTCGTTGTGGTTCGCGGCCATGATCGTCGTGAATCCGGCGTCCCCGATGCCCTTGGTGAGCCCTCCGAAGCCGCTGAAGAGGTCGACGGCGACGTACTCGTCGTGGCGGAAGCGCCGATGCCTGGCGGCCGGCCGGTGGGTGGCTGTGCTGCTGCGCGTCTTCGCCTCCATCACGCCCCCTTGATGGCGCGCCAGAAGCCGATGAGCACCAGCACGGTGATGACGGAGACGACGATCGACCCCTTGCCCGTGGCGCGGAGGATCTGGAACAGATCGAGCTTCAGGCGGGCGGCGACCGCGATGACGATGCCGGCGTAGGTGAGGATCCCGGCCCCGCTCATCGAGCCGAGTCCGGCCCCGGCGTGCAGGAAGAGGAAGGCGACGACCACGGCGGCGAAGACGGCGCCGACGGCGGTGCGCCGCTCGTGGGTCCAGTTCCAGGTCATCGGGTCACCGCCGTACGCGGGCCGGGAACCGGGACCTCGACGGTGGCGGCCTCGACGGCGGCCAGGCAGTTGCGCATGCGGGCCTGGGCGGTCTCGGGCCACCGGCCGAACTCGTAGGCGACCGTGGCCTGGGCCTGGGCCGGACCGTCGACACCGAGCCGGTGGGCGGTCTCGTGGATGAGCTTGCGGGTCCGGGCCGGGTCCACGTAGTCGGCGGTGGTGGCCTCGGAGACGAACAGGAGGTTCGCCAGTCCGGGGAGGAAGGGGGAGTTGGAGCGCACAGCAGCCTCCGGAAGGAGAAGAAGGGGGTGCCGTCCGCCCCGGGCGGGGGCCGTGCCTCAGCCGCCCGGGACGAACGGGGGCGGGTCAGTGGCCGGTGGTCGTCTGGGACGAGGAAGCGGCCTGGGCGGCGCGCTCGGCGATCAGCCGGGCGGCCTCGGCGCGGGCGGCGTCGGCTCCCTGCTGGGCGGCCTCCGCCCTCTGCAGCGCGGCGTTGGCCGCGGGGTCCGGGATCACGTCAGCTGGCGAGCAGCGAGCGCGGGCGGGTGGGCTGCTGCTGCGGCTCGGGCTGCCGGCCGTCCCGCTCGTGCGGGGTGGGGCGCATCGGGAGCGGCGTCTTGGCCTTGCTGTGCACGGCGTTGTCGCAGACGGCGGTGCCGGTCCGGGTGACGACGCTCTCGAAGTCGCGGCAGTCGCGGCACGTGGCCCCGATGCGGCCGGTGACGGCCAGCCTGCGCGGTCCGGCGACGACCGACAGGGCGCGCTCGCCCTCGGGGGAGAGGCGCAGGGCGGGGAGGTCGTCGACCTGGAGGGTGATGCCGGGGAGGATGCTGAGAGACTGGTTCACGGGGATCCCTTCCACATAGGGGTGTCCTGGTCCGGAGGGCGTTCGCGCGCCTGTCCGGGCATTGCGCCGGGGCCTGCAAGCCCCGGTGGAGAGGGTCGGTACCGGGCAGCAACCCGGGGTCCGGCCCTCTCGCATTTCCATTAACCTCCCCTCCGGCCAGTTTGTCAACAATCTGGGATTCATGAGTTCTGGAATGTTGGCAAGCATGATTGTTGGCAGTACAGTTGTCGTGGAAGTCCGCAAGCCACGAAGCCAACCGAGGGGGCCATAGGGTGCTCGCAACACTGGAACGAGTCACATCAGGAGCCAAAGTGCCGCAGCAGGGCGAACCCCAGGAGCCTCAGACGCCCGAGCAGGACCAGGCCGACGAG
>NZ_JAGGOW010000076.1 GCF_018614135.1 Streptomyces sp. ISL-66 | reverse complement strand
CACAACCAAATACGCTCCCTAGAGCCCGGACTCCTTATGCCAGATACGGCGGGACGCCCGGAGCGGGTCCTCGGCAACTGACGGTTCGACCTCCCATATGCGGGTCATGGCCTTCTCTGTGGTGAAGGGGGCCCAGCCTGGATCTCCCGAAGCGGCGAAGGAGAACCAGGAGGCACGGAGGTGTTCGGACAGGCGGGTGAAGTCCTGGGGCGGGGCCTTGCCACCGAACAGGAAAGCTGACAGCGGCCCTTGTGTGTGGCCGAAGGTCGCCGGGATGTCCATGGTGTGACAGGCGCCCAGAGCCCCGCCGAAGGCCGGGCTGCTCCACATGAAGTCGTAGAGCCAGGCCCGGCCGCCCGCGGCGGCGTGCGCCTCGGCCAGCCACGTAGCGGGCATCCGGAACAACGCGTCGGAGAACATGGTGACGTACAACTGAGGGTCCGTCAGGCCTGGGTAGGCGGACCGGTACTCGATGGCAGCTTGGCGGCCGAGCCCCAATCCTTCGGCCACGGTGTCGAGGTTGAGGTCGCGAGTCTTCGCCGAGGCCTGCGCCGGCCTTCGCGACGCCCGCTCGCGCAAACCCGCGCGTGCCATCGACAGCATCATGGGCACGGCCTTGATCAATGCTGAGGGCTTGATCTTGACCAGACCCCGTTGCATGGCGAACAGAGTGAACTCGTCATGCGTGTAGCCGCAGATCAGATCCACGTCACGTGCACACCCCGAACGGATGGCGAGCCATGGCTTGTCGACGACGGTGACTCCGTCGATGACGGGTGAGAACGCGGTGATGGCCTCGGGAGTCGTCCAGTGCGACGGATCCTCCCGCATTGCGGGCAGGGCCACGTCCTGTACGGCCAGCAGCGCCTCCGGGGGCACGGAGGCGAAGTCCCCGGGGCCCACGCCGACCGCTTCCCCGATCAGGACGGAAATGCGCTGCGCTTCCTCCTCGGGCAGGTACCGTCCGGCGATGCTCTGGACGATGGCGCGACGGAACAGGCCGCGGGCGGCGGGTGCGGACAGTAGCGAGGCGACGGATGCACCTCCGCCGGATTCGCCGAAGACCGTCACGTTGTCGGGGTCGCCGCCGAAGGCGGCGATGTTCTCGTTTACCCAGGTGAGTGCGGCGGTCTGATCGAGGAAGCCCCTGTTGGCGGGTGCCCCCGGCACGAATCCGAATCCCTCGAAGCCGACGCGGTAGTTGAATGTCACCAGCACCACGCCACCCCGGGCCAGCACCTCTCCGTCGTAGCCGGGATCACCGGAGTAGCCCGTCTTCCACCCCCCGCCGTAGATCCACACCATGACGGGCAGCCGGTCACCGGCGCCCCCTGGGGTCCATACGTTCACGCTGAGGCAGTCCAGGCCGTCTTCCGGTCGCCAGACCGCGGGCATGCCGGGAGCCAGTGGCAACTGTGGCGGTGCGGCGCTGAATGAGGTCGCCGGACGGACACCGTCCCAGGCGGGGACCGGGGCCGGGGCCTGGAACCTCAGGGGCCCTTCCGGTGGGAGGGCATAGGGAATGCCCTTGAAGACCGACAGCCCGTTCTGGGCCGTCCCTTCGATCGTGCCGTTGAGAGTCTCTATGGCGACGCCCATGGGGATTCCTTTTCAGATTGAGAGCCTGAGGACCGCGTCCAGCAGGCATTTCCCGCCGAACATCAGGTCGGTGATCCGGGCGTGTTCGTCCGGTGCGTGGATGAGGCGCATGATGTCCGCGTCACTGGCGGAGGGAAAGAATCCGACTACGTTCATGTCAGGGAAGGCGCGGGCGTCCGTGGAGGCCGGGTTGATGTACGGCAGGACACGCGCGTCCGGGTCGTGGGCCGCGACGGTATCGCCCAGAACCCGCAGGAGCCGCGGGTCGTCGTGGACGCGGTGGCTCATCCTGCCGTGCAGCAGGGATACCGCCACACGGTCCCCGAGTGCCTTCTGGACCTCTTCCATCCACCGATCGGGCAGCTCGCCCGGCAGCAGGCGTCCGTCCAGCACCACGCTCGCTTCGACGGGCACCACGTTCTGCCGCTGCCCCGCGGACAATATCGTCGCAGTGGCGGTGTTGTGCAGCCCGGCGACTACGAACTCACGCAGGACGGGATCGATGGGCAGGCTGTTCGCACCGGCCCAGGTCGGTTCCTTCAGCAGCCGCTCGATGGCCTGTGCGCCCGCGCCCGGGTGCAGGTCTGCCAAGGTGTGCAGCATGCGGCGCGCCGCCGGATGCAGCACCGATTGGGGGGAGAACGCGCGCAACCGGAGCAGGGCCTCGGCCAGCGTGAAGATTGCTGTATCCGCACGCGGGACGGAGGCGTGCCCGCCCTGCCCGCGCGCGGTGACCCGCATCCGGGCGCTGCCCTTCTCCGCCACCTGCACGGTGTAGACGGGGCCGCCGGGCGTCACGAAACGCTGGCCACCGCCTTCGTTGAACGCCCACTCGGCCTCTACGAGACTGCGGTGGTTCTCCCACAGCCAGTACGCCCCCAGCCGGCTACCGGCTTCCTCGTCGGCGGTGACCACCAGCAGCAGATCCCGGCTCAGCGGTATCCGGTGCGCGGCGAGGAGCTGCATCACCAGCAGGCTCGCGGCCACCTGGCCCTTCATGTCGAGTGCCCCTCGGCCCCACACGCGGCCGTCGGCCACCTCGCCCGAGAAGGGAGGACGATTCCACTGGTCGGGCTGAGCACCGACCACGTCGGCGTGGCCCAGCAGCATCAGCGGCGGCTCCTGTCCAGAACCGGGCAGCCGAGCGACGAGGTTGGCCCGCCCGGGCTCGGACTCCAGAACCGTGTGTGCGATACCGGATCGGGACAGCTCGCGGGAGAGATAGCGCGCGGCGGCGATCTCGTTGCCCGGCGGGTTCGAGGTGTCCAGGCGGATCAGCGCCGAAAGGTGGCTGACGAGGTGTTGCTCCTGGTCGGCCCAGGAGAAGGGCAGTGGCATCGGCTGGGTTGGCGTGGACATCTACGCTCCGGAGTTCCTGAAACGGCAACGGCACAAGGCGAGGAAGCAGATCACCGCGCCGAGCGCGCAGGCGACCAGGACCACGGACATGGGTACGGCGGTGTCCTTGCCCGCGATGCCGACCAGCGGTGAGGTGATCGCGCCGATCAGGAAGGAGGAGGCGCCCAACAGCGCGGAGGCGGTTCCGGCCGCATCCGGGGTACGCATCAGGGCCTGCGCGTTGGTGGTCGGCAGGACCAGGCCCTGCGCGGACATAAGGACGAAGAGGCCGGCCGCCACCGGCAACAGGCCGGCCTCGCCGAGGACCCCTGTGGTCATCAGGAGCAGGGCGACGGCGGACAGGACGATCAGGCCGAGGCCGGTGGCCAGCACTTTGTCGGGGCCGACCCTGCCGACGAGTAGTTTGCCGTTGATCTGGCCGACCGCGATCAGGCCGACGGAATTCAGCCCGAAGAGCAGGCTGAAGGTCTGCGGCGAGGCGCCGTATATCTCCTGGATGACAAAGGGTGAGGCCGAGATGTACGCGAACAGCGCGGCGAAGGCGAGTCCTCCGGCCAACATGTAGCCGGTGAAGACCCGGTCGGCCAGCAGCCCGCCCATGGTGCGCAGGGCCGGGCCGATCCCACCGGTTTGGCGGCGCTGCGGTGGGAGTGACTCCTCCAGCCACTTCGACACCATGAGGGTGAGGACGAGACCGATGCCGGTCAGGACGTGGAAAACGCCCCGCCAGTCGGTGACGCGCAGCACCTGTCCGCCGATGAGCGGGGCGATGATCGGCGCGGCCCCTGAGACCAGCAGCAGGGTGGAGAAGAAGCGGGCCATCGCGACGCCGTCGTGGAGGTCGCGGACGACGGCGCGGGCGATGACGATGCCGGCGGCGCCGGCCAGGCCCTGGACCAGCCGGAAGGCGATGAGCAGTTCGACGGAGGGGGCGAAGGCGCAGATCGCGGTGGCCAGGACGTACACACTCATGCCGATGAGCAGCGGGCGGCGGCGCCCCCACTTGTCGCTCATCGGGCCGATGACCAGCTGGCCGACGGCCATGCCCGCGAGGCAGGCGGTGAGGGTCAGCTGGGCGGTGGCGGCGGGGGTGGCGAGGGAGCTGGTCACCCCGGGCAGGGCCGGGAGGTACATGTCCATCGACAGTGGTGCGAGGCCGGTGAGCCCGCCGAGCAGCAGCGTGGCGAGGAAGCCAGCGCGACGGGCCGGGGCCGGGCCGGGGCGCGTCTGCGGCTGTGCCCCCTGAGGGAGCGAAGGGGCGGTCATCCGCCGAGCCTCCGTGGCGTTATTGACAATGAAGAGAGTTCGTTACACGTGTAATCATTCCGCTGGAACCTGTGTAGCATCTACCTGCGCGCTGCGCCAGGCCAAGCTGCTCAATGTGCTGCGAATCGTGACGGTCGACGATTCTCGACCCGCGCTCTCGGCACGTGTAATCACCCACACGGAATTGAGGACGCACGTGATCACACCCGACGGACGCGAACCCGTCAGCACTTCCGGCCACCTCGCGGAGGTGCACGAGAGCATGGGCGGCGAGCCGCAGCTGGACTTCCCCGGCCCGAGCACCCCCTACATCGACTACCAGTGCCTCGATGTCCTGCTGGCGATCCAGCGCCCCCTGTCCGACGCGCCCGCCGAGCCGACGTTCTACATCCTCGGCCAGGTCAAGGAGCTCCTGTTCAAGTTGCTCCACGGGGAACTGTGCACGGTGCGGGAGCTGCTTGACGGTGACGACATCGCACAGGCGGTATGGACGCTGCGTCGCACACGCCGGGTGATCGAGTTGCTCAACGGCACCTGGGACGTGCTGGGCACCTTGGCGCCGACGGAGTTCAACGCCTTCCGTGAGCACCTCGGCCAGGCTTCGGGCTTTCAGTCCTACATGTACCGCATGCTCGAGTACGTCCTGGGCAACAAGAACGCGGCCATGTCCCGCCCGCACCGCCACGTCCCGCACGTGCACGAGAAGGTCCAAGAGGCCCTCCGGGCGCCGAGCGTGTACGACGCCGCGCTGCGTCTGCTGGCCCGACGAGGGGCGGACATCCCGGAATCTGTGCTCGCGCGAGACCTCACCGAGCCGTACGTGCCGCACGCCGCGGTGGAGCGAGCCTGGGCGGACCTCTACCGGGCAGGGCCGGGCGACGATCTGTTCGAACTCGCCGAGGCGATGATCGCCGTTGCCGAAGGGTTCAGTCGCTGGCGCGCCCTGCATCTGCTCACCGTGGAACGGATCATCGGCAACAAGACGGGCACCGGTGGAACCGCGGGGGTGTCGTGGCTCCGCCGAGTGAGCGAGTACCGGTTCTTCCCCGAACTGTGGAGTGCCAGGAGCCTGTTGTGACCAGGTAGGACGGCACAGGAATCCGCCTGGTCCCGCGATGCGCAACAGCGGGACCAGGCAGCCTCTCGCCGTCGGCCGGTTGAACCGGCTATCGCGCCACCGCGGGGCGCAGTCGCCGCCAGTATCCGGCGAGGTCGCCGGCGGCGGTGGTGACGGTGTCCAGGCTCATCGTGGTGCGGGAGTCCCGGTCGTAGCGATCCCAGCGCGGCATGGGGTGATGGTTGGGGTCGCCGGTGCGGATGAAGGAGATCCACGACGCGTGCATTGTCGCGGCGAGACCGTCACGAACCCTGGGGTTGAGCCCGGCCAGGAAGGGCGCCTGCGACCACTTGTCGAAGTTGTTGAATACGAACGGCAGCTCCAGGCAGTGCGCGGCGGCCAGTCGACCGCCGTGCGCGGGCGTCGGGAGGTCGAACTGGTACGCCCAGACCGCCCGCCCGCGGGCCGCTCGCCGCTCGGCCAGCGCGAGACTGGGCAGACGGAACAGGTCGTCGCTGATCAGGTCCATGAGTACGTCCACCGGACGGGCGCCCGGCCGAGCCTCCTCATACGCGGTGTAGGCCTCGGCCGCGCGGCTCGGGAAGGTGTCCCGAACTCTGGCGAGCACCTGGTCCTTGGTCGCCGCGGCGTATGTTTCGTCGAGCCCGAAGGCGAAATTGGCCTCTTCCCTGGTCCAGCCGATCAGGACGTCGATGTCCGCCCCGGGACCGGTGAGCAGCAGGTCGGCGGGGTCACGGTCCAGTGTCACCCCGTCGAGCACCGGCAGGAACGGGGTGGACCAGTAGCCCCATCGTGCGGTGCGCCCGAACATCTGGAGGGTGGCGGCGATCAGGCGTGGCCAGGGCACGGCCCGTAGTTCGGTGACGTCCTTGGCTCCGAGGATGTCCAGGTAGGTGGCGGTGCGCTGGAGTGACTCGGCGCGCGTGGGGATCTGCAGGCCGAGCGGCGGGCTCTGCAGGATGGCGCGCCGGAACAGGGGGCGGCCCTTGGGCCGAGCGCCGGCGAGCGCCGCGACCGAGAACGCGCCGCCGGACTGACCCGCGACAGTGATGTTGTCCGGGTCGCCGCCGAACGCGGCGACGTTGTCTTGTACCCACCGAAGCGCGGCGAGTTGGTCGGTGAACCAGAAGTTCCCCCCGGCGCCGTCCCCGCCGAAGTAGAGGTATCCCAGAGGCCCGAGCCGGTAGTTGATGGTCACGACGACGAGGTCGCCGTCGCGCGCGAAGGTCTCGCCTGAGTAGTTGGGCATCGAGCCTGATCCGGAGATGAAGCCACCGCCGTGGATCCAGACCATCACCGGCCGCTTTGAGCTGTCGGCCGCCGGGGTCCAGATGTTGAGCGTGAGGCAGTCCTCGTCGAAGGGGGGTGAGCCGTGCGTTCCGAGTACCTGGTCGCCGCCTTCCCGGTACAGCTGCGGGGCGCTCGGGCCGAAGGCGGTCGCCTCGCGCGTCCCAGGCCATCCGGGATGCGGTTCAGCCGGCCGCCATCGAAGGGCGCCGACCGGCGGCGCCGCGTACGGCACGCCCTTGAATACGGCGAGGCCACCTTCCACGGCGCCACGCAGCCGGCCCGCGGGCAGCTCCACGACAGGTGAGGTCTCGCCGGTGGGCGAGTCGGCGCGCGCCGCGCCCACGCCCGCCAGGCCGGAGAGCAGTACGCCGCTGGCCAGCATTCCACTGGTCTTGAGTAGTTTGCGCCGTGATGGATCGTCGGTCATGTGGTGTCACTCTCCTGACTGATCACGAGCCTGGCGCCGGTCCTACCGGCATGGCGTGAAATTGACGATGGCCAGCATTACGGCATGGGTGGGTCCAAGGGTCAAGGGGTGCGGCGCCGATCCCCTCTATATCTTGCGAACTATTGACGGTCGTTGCAGTGACGCGATAGACACGTGTCATCTCGGTCCTGCTCCAGAGCTCGACCTTGGATTCGAGCCCGTCCGGGCAACGGCGCAAAAGCGCGTCTCCCTCGGCCGCCAGGCCGGCTATGAAGCCGGACCGCAGTGCGCTGGGCCCCTTGTGAAGGCGCGACCACATCGGCAACATCCGGCCTTCCAGGGCCGGCTGACAATGTACGGAGTCTCCATGGCACGTCGGTTTCGTCCCGTTGGTCTGATCGCCGTCACGACAAGCCTCTTGCTGGCCACGGCATGTGGTGGTGCCAGCCTCGGGACCAGTGAGGACAATGAGAACGGGTCCGTGAAGATCGGGCTCCTCCTCCCGCGGTCGGGCATCTACAAGGCGCTCGGCGACGACATGAAGAACGGCTTCGAGCTCTACGTCAAGCAGCAGGGCGGGAAGCTCGGCGGCCGCGAAGTGGAGCTCGTGGTCGCGGACGAGGGGGAGACGGCCGACTCCGGCAAGGCGGCGGCGGAGAAGCTGGTCAAGCAGGACCGGGTGCTGGCGGTGAGCGGGGTGGTGAGCTCGGCCACCATCAACGGGGTCAAGGATTTGTTCGAGACCAGCAAGATCCCGCTTGTCGGCTCGAATGCCTCGCCGACGACCTTGACCGGGGCCGAGTACGTCTGGCGTACCTCGTATGTCAACGACGAACCGGGCAAGGCGTTGGGCAAGCACGTCGCCGAGAAGGCCGGGGGTCCTGTCTTCCTTATCGCTGCGGGCTACCAGGCAGGCAGGGACGAGGTGGAGGGATTCAAGTCCACCTTCCTTCCCGCGGGTGGCAAGATCGCGGGGGAGGAGGTCTACACGCCGTTTCCGGGGACCAAGAACTTCCAGCCCTACCTCGCGCAGATCGAGAGGTCCGGCGCGAAGTCCGTCTTCTGCTTCTACGCCGGCGGCGCCGCCGTCGACTTCGTCAAGCAGTACCGGGACTTCGGACTGGCCGGCAAGATCCCGCTCTACGCGCCCGGCTTCCTCACCGAGGGCGGTGTGCTCAAGGGGCAGGGAGAGGCGGCCACCGGCATCTTCACCTCACTCAACTACAGCGCGGACCTGGACAACGCCGCCAACAAGCGGTTCGCACCGGCATACACGTCCGCCTACGGGTCGGCCCCGACCACCTACGCGATGGCGTCATGGGACGCCGCGCAGGTGCTCGACACGGCGATCAAGGCAGCCGGTGGCACGGTGACCTCGGAAACGGTCAACGCCGCTATCGCCAAGGTGGGGGACATCGACAGCCCGCGGGGCACCTGGCGGTTCAACAGCGGCGGCACGCCCATCCAGCCCTGGTACCTGCGTGAGGTCAAGCAGGGCGCCAACACCGTCAGCGCCGACCTCGGCCGGCTGGGCGGCTGATATGGCCGGATGGTTGGACGGCAACTTCGTCAGCGTCGTCGACGGGGTCGCCTTCGGTCTGCTCCTGTTCACGATCGCTGTCGGCCTTTCGCTGGTCTTCGGCATGATGGACGTGCTCAACCTGGCTCACGGCACGCTCTACCTCGCCGGGGCATACGTCGCCTACGCACTGTCCGACGGAAGCCTTCGGGGTCTGCTCCTCGCGCTGCTGGCCGGTGCTCTGGTGGGCACCATGGGCGGGGCGGCGCTGACGTTCCTCACACAGCCACTGGCCCGGCGAGGGCATCTGGACCAGGCCGTGCTGACACTCGGTATCACGTTCATCGTGGCCGATCTTCTCGCCGCGGCTTTCGGCGGCGAGGTGCTGCCCACGGAACCGCCGACGTCGCTGCGCGGGACGGTGGACCTCCTCGGCCATGCGTATCCGGTCTACCGGCTGGTGTTCATCGCCGTCGCGGCCGGCCTCGCGCTCGTCGTGTACCTCGTCTTCGAACGGAGCTCGCTCGGAGCACTGGTACGGGCCACCGTCGCGGACCGGGACATGGTCCGGGCGTTGGGTGTCGACATCCGCAAGGTGCTCTACGGAGTCTTCGCGTTCGGGGCGGCCCTGGCGGCGGTCGGTGGTGTCCTCGGGGCACCGATTCTGGGCCCCGGGCCGGGAGTCGACGAGACCGTGCTCGTCCTCTCGCTCGTCGTCGTGGTCGTCGGCGGCCTCGGATCGGTGCGGGGTGCGCTCGTTGGAGCGCTTCTCATCGGCCAGGTGCAGACTCTCGGTGTTGCGCTGCTCCCGGAGTACGCCCCCTTCCTCCTCTTCGGCACCATGCTGGCCGTGCTCGTCGTGCGGCCGCACGGCCTGGTCGCGACGGCGGTGCGCACATGAGCCCGTCTGCAACCGCCGGATCCACCGCACGGCGGCTGTCGGTGACCGCCGTCCTCGTCGGACTCGCGCTTGCCCCCTTCCTCCTCGGCTCGTACGCCGTCGGCACCCTGTCGCGGATCCTGGTGTTCGCCCTGCTCGCCATGAGCGTGAACCTGCTCACCGGCCTGACCGGACTGCCGACCCTCGGCCAATCGGCCTACTTCGGCGTCGGTGCCTATACGGCGGCAATCGTGGCGACGAGGCTCACCGACATCGGGATACTTCAACTCCTCACCGCCGCGGTCGTCTCCGCGCTTGTGGCGGTCCCGACCGGGTGGCTTGCCGTCAGGGCCCGAGGCGTGGTGTTCCTGATGCTGACGCTGGCCATCGGCGAGATCGCCTACAGCGCGGCGGTCAACTGGAAGTCGCTGACCAACGGCACCGACGGCATGTCGGGCATCCCGCCCGTCGTACCGTTGCCCGGCATGCCCGCGCTGGAGCTCGACGGGCTGGTCTATTTCTACGTGCTGGCCGTATCCCTGCTGCTCTTCGCGGCCGTCTCCCGCCTGGGCTCGACACCGTTCGCCCTCGCCCTGCGCGGAATCCGAGACAACGAGCGCCGCATGAGCGCGATCGGCTATCCCACCCGGCGGTACGCCCTGACCGTCTACTGCGGCGCCGGGGCGCTGGCCGGAGTCGCGGGGGCCTTGTGGGTGTCGGTGCAGCGGTTCGTCTCGCCCGGCGACGCCGGATTCGAGATCGCCGCCCTCGCGCTGCTGGCCGTCGTCATCGGCGGCTCCGGCTCGATGTGGGGGGCCTGCGCCGGCGCCGCGCTCGTCTGGCTCACCCGCGACTACCTCGGCAACCTCGAAGCCGTCGCCGGACGCGGGCCGCTGCTGCTGGGACTGCTCTTCGTCATCGCCGTCTACACACTGCCCCGCGGACTGGCCGGCGTACGGCTCCCGCTCAAGGCGACCCGAAAGAGGACGGCGTGACAGATCTCGACCTCCTGGAACTACGCCAGGTGTCCAAGCAGTTCGGGTCCTTCAAAGCCGTGGACGATGTCTGCCTCACCGTACGGGCGGGCGCGCGGCACGCGATCATCGGCCCGAACGGCGCGGGTAAATCAACCCTGTTCGGCCTCATCTCCGGAACGCTTGCACCTACCGGCGGAAACATCCTTGTCGACGGGCAGGACGTAACCCGGCTACCCGTGGATCGCAGGGTCGCCCTCGGTGTCGCCGCGACCTTCCAGCACTCCAGTCTCTTCATGCGCGAGAGTGTGCTGGAGAACGTCTTGCTCGCCGTCTTGCGCCCGGCCGGTACCGGACTCGGCGGGTGGCGGAAGGTGAGCGCCCGGGCCGCGGCTATCGCGCAGGCGCACACGCTGCTCGAGCGAGTGGGCCTGCCCACCCGGCACGACGTCTCGGCGGCCGCACTCTCGCACGGCGAACGGCGGCAGCTGGAGGTCGCCGTCGCACTGGCCACTGAACCCCGGCTGCTGTTGCTGGATGAACCGGCCGCCGGGATGTCGCCGGCGGAGACGGCGCGACTCACCGAACTGATCGCCGCCTTGCCCCGGGAGGTGACCGTACTGCTCATCGAACACGATCTCGACATGGTCTTCGAGCTCGCCGACACGGTGACGGTCATGCACCTCGGCAGACACCTCAAAACCGGCTCCCCGGATGAGGTGCGGGCATCCGCCGAAGTCCAGAGCGCCTATCTCGGCACCGTGGAGGTCTCCTCGTGAAGCCGTTCTTCAGCGTTCGCGGGCTGCGCTCCGGTTACGCCGGGGGCATCGTCCTGGGCGGTGTGGATCTCGACCTCGACGCTGGCGGGATCGTCGCCGTCCTCGGGCGTAACGGGGTCGGCAAGACCACCCTCGTTTCGACCATCATGGGATTCGTCCGGCCGTACGAAGGCAGCGTCGCCATCGACGGCCGGGAGATCGCCGGGGCCCGCGTCGATGTGATCGCCCGGGCCGGGGTGGGTGTCGTTCCGCAGGGGCGCCGGGTGTTCGCGCCGCTGACCGTGGACGAGCACCTGGCGATCGCCTCACGGCGTTCCGCGCAGGGCCTCTGGACGAGAGCCCGCATCCTCGACTTGCTGCCGCGGCTGGGGGAGCGGCTCGGGCATCGCGGTGACCAGCTCTCCGGCGGGGAGCAGCAGATGCTCGCGATCGCCCGGGCCCTGCTGGGCAATCCGCGTCTTCTGCTCCTCGACGAACCGTCCGACGGCCTCGCTCCGGCGATCGTTGCCCAAGTCGGCGAGGTGATCCGAGAGGTGAGTGCGCAGGGCATGTCGGTAGTCCTCGTCGAGCAGAACCTGGGGCTCGCCTTCTCCGTAGCCCAGAACGTGGCCGTCATGCAGAAGGGCCGCATCGTCCACGAGGCAGACTGTGCGGAATTCGAGTCCCGACCCGATGACCGGCGGCGTCTGCTGGGCGTCGACTGACCGGACGACCGCACCTGACGGCGCGAGGCCGCGCGAACGAGAGAGCATCCCCATTGGTGACGGCGCGTCACCTAGGGGGCTCTCTCATGCCGGTCCCGCGCCAGGTGCGGCAAGGGACTTGCCTAATGAGTGGGCCGGTTGCCGCCATGGATGTATCCGGCAGGCACCGGCCCGACGCGGCGAAGCTGGGCGGCGTGGTCGCGGACCAGCTGCTGCTCATCCGGGGTGAGCCGGTCCCCGGCGCGGGCCAGGTACTTCTCCGCCCCATCGGCGGCGGCCTTCAGGGAGGCTTCGGCCTGCCCCCGGTCGGTTGGGTCGAGCTCCCCGGCCTCATGGAGCCGGGCACACAGCGCTCCGGCCTGCTGGTGCACAGCACGCCACTTGGCGGCGTCCGGACCGAGCTCCTTCACCGGGACGCCGGGCACCGCGGTGAGCAGCAGGGCCAGGTCTTGGGCGCGGCTGTCGATGAGATGGGTGCCCGAGGGCGGGGACGGCATGTCGGTACGCCCGGGTCTCGCGGGTGAAGAACTTATCGCTGTTTACCGACCATCGAGGCGTCCAGTTCGTCTGTGACCTGCGTCGGGACGTCGCGTGGGTGTCCGGGACGTTGTCCAGTGCCACCCCGGTGTCAGACCCTCGCCTTATGTTGTCCCGGTGATTCACGATGCGCTTGATCAACGGGTGGTAGAGGCCGCAGCCGCCGAAGTCCGGCTGGCGAAGGTGGAGTTTGACGGCGCTGGCCAGTGGCTGGCCGCCGCCCGCCAGGGGTCCTCGGAGCCGCTTGCCGCAGAGGTGTGGGTCTTCGATGAGGATCTCGCTCGGGTGCTGCTGGTTCATCACCGGTGGCGGGGTTTGGTCCCACCGGGAGGACGCGTTGAGCCGGGGGAAACGCCCCGAGAGGGAGCACGTCGTGAGCTCTTCGAGGAGACCGGCGTCGAGGCGGAGTTGCTGCCGGAACCTGCCGCGGCCACGGTGCGCTCCTATCGCCGGGAGTGGCCGGCGACTCTTGGGCTGTCGTTCGTCGCGATCGTGGGTGCGGGAGCGCCTTTGGTTACAGAGAGTGGACAGCCGGCGGCCTGGACGTCCCTGAACGAGGACTGGGCCAGCTACTTCCCCGAGGACGCATCGCGCGTCCGTCAGCATGCGCGATGGCTGCGTGAGGTCTCCGGCCGCTGATACGAAGCTCCGGTCACTCGGTGGTCCTGGGGACGGGGTGGGCCTGGTATTGAAGCTCGACAAGCTGGGCCTCCAAGTCGGCGATGCGTTTCTCGGCGAAGCGGTTGTTCGAACGGACTCCCTCAAGGCGTTCCTGGAGCGTTCGGTGTTGTGCACTTCGACGACGCCGACGCCATGGGCTGGGCGTCCATAGGCAACGGCAGTCCCGGGGACGAGGTGTGGATGGACCGCTCATTCGACGGCGGCCGCACTTGGTCCTCGGGCACCAAAATCGGCACCACCGCGATCCCGGCGGGCCAGACAGGCTGGCGGACCATGATGTACAACGTCGACGACTGGACGAACCACGGCGTCGGTGCCCTGCGCGCCTGCGGCAAGGCCACCGACCCGCACCGACATCGTCTGCACGCCCTGGGCCCGCTCCACCTGGAACGCCGCCGACCGGCGCACCGCGGCGGCCACCGCGCAGATGCAGTTCTGCGGGCCGCGCATGGGGACTCCGTGCCTCAGGTCTCACGCAGGCGTACGGCGAGGGCGGCGATGTCGTCATCAAGGCGGCCTCTGCTGTAGCGGAGAAGGTCGCGGTGAAGGGCCGTGAGCAGTTCGCGGGGCGGTGTCGGGGGTTGTCGACCCATCCAAGCTGCCAGCGGGAAGAACTCGCCGTCGCGGGCGCGGGCCTCGGCGATCCCGTCGGTATAGAGGAGCAGCAAGTCGCCGGGGGTGAAGTCGAAGGTGTCGACGTTGTATTGATCACCGATCAGCTCCGCGAGGCTGAGCAGTGGTGAGGGGGTGGGGGACTCGAGGAAACGAAGCTTCCTGCGGTTCAGGAGCAGAGGTGGGGGGTGTCCGCAGTTGAGGACGTAGATACGTCTGCCCTCGTGCGGGATCTCAACGAGAAGGGCGGTGGCGAAGCGCTCCATCGGCCCCTCGGGGGGAAAGGCGGCGTTGTAACGGGTGCTGCTGGCGTCCAGCCTGCGTGCGACGTTGACCATGTCGGCCTCGCCATAGGCTGCCTCCCGGAAGGCGTTGACGATCGCCGCGGCCGCCCCCACTGCAGGCAGGCCCTTGCCGCGCACGTCACCGATGAGCAACCTGACCCCGTATGGCGTGTCGACCACCTCGTAGAAGTCCCCGCCGATGCGGGCCTCCGCCGCGGCCGCGAGGTACAGCGACTCGATCTCGACGTTCCCGATGCGGCGTGGCAAAGGGCTCAGCACCACCTGCTGCGCCGCGTCGGCGACGAGCCGTACCTGGAAGAGGGTGCGCTCCCGCTGGAGCCGGACATGGCTTCCGTACGCGGCGGCCACGGTGACCGCGATAATCCCCGCGGCCGTCCACCACGTTCCGAGATCGGGGAAGACGAGGCTGAGGCCGATCATCAGAAAGAGGCAGACCGTCCCGAGCAGGACGGTTGGGAGCACCGGCCACATGGCGGCGGCGAGGGCCGGCGCCGCGGGCAGGAGGCGGCTGAAGGCCATCTCCGGCGGAGTGGTATAGGCCAGGCTGGCGATGACGACGGTCAGGATGACCGGCGACAGCCGCACAAGTCTTCCGGGGCCAGGGCGCCTACGGAGCCGCAGCCGTCCAGGCTGGATCACACTTCACACAATATCTGCGCAATGAGGGCATAGCGCTCTGACGGACAGAGTCGACTGCCTGCCTAAAATAGAACGCGTGAACGATATCTGGAGCCGGTTGCGCAGCGCGACACAGGTTGTGCGCCGTTTTGTCGTTGCCGCGCGGCACTCTCTATGCCCCGGGTCCTAGCTGGCGCGGAAGATCTCCACCCAGCTCGTGTACGACTAAGCACAAGAACACCCGAATGGGCGCCTCGTGGTTCAGGCAGGCGAACGCTTCGCCGTCCCTGGACCTCCTCCAACACCTCATCGCCACCTGGACCGGCCCCTGCCCCACCTGCCGACAACCCACCCCAAGACCGCCCCACGACACCAGCTGACCAAGCACTACCAGGGCTCGTCCGGCGGATCATGGGCCGAGCCAGGGTCGGACCGAGGCGAGGGCCGGCCAGTGGCCTAATTGTGTTGACCTTCCCCCGCAGGCAGTGCTGGAGTCGGCACGTGGACAGCATCCCCGCCAACCGGCGGCTCTGGAACCAGATCAGCAGCGCCTACCAGCACGAGCACGACCCGCAAATCGGCGCCGCACCCCGGCTGTGGGGCATGTACTCGATCCCCGACGCGCACCTGCACGCCCTGGGCGACGTCACCGGCAAGCGCGTCCTTGAACTCGGCTGCGGCGCCGGCCAGTGGTCCAGGGCGCTCGCCGCCGAGGGCGCCACCGTGGTCGGGCTCGACCTGTCCGAAGCCCAACTCGCCGCAGCGGCCCGCGCGATGGGAGCGGCCCGCTACCCGCTAGTGCAAGGCGCCGCCGAACAACTCCCCTTCGCCGCCGACAGCTTCGACCTGGTGTTCTGCGACTTCGGTGGGCTCAGCTGGGCGCCCCCGCACCTGGCCGTCCCGCAGGCCGCACGCGTCTTGCGCCGAGGCGGGCGCCTGGTGTTCAACGTCGCCAGCCCATGGTTCGAAGCTTGCTACGACGAAGCCACCAGCCGCGTGACCACGACGCTGCAGCAGGACTACTTCGGGCTGAACACCATCGCCGAAGGCGACGGCGCGACCAGCTATCAGCTCACCTACGGCGACTGGGTCAAGGTCCTGCGCGGCGCGGGTCTCATCATCGACGACCTCATCGAGCCGCGGCCCGAACCCGCAACAGCCAACGGCTACAACCAAACCGACCCACCCGACTGGGCACACCGCTGGCCGGCGGAACTGCTCTGGGTAACCCACAAACCGTAAGTGTGGCCAGCCCGGAAGTTCTTCAACGCGTTCGTTGATCGTCCGCTCCACTTCGGTCCTGCGTCTGTAGACCGTCTTGTCGAAGCCGGTGGGCCGTCCGCCCGTGCTGCCGCGTCCTTTGCGGTGGGACCGCTGACCTCGGGGCTCGGGAACGGTGTGCTTGAGCCTTATCGCCGCCCAGGTGGTCGGGCCGGGTGCGCGGATGCCCGCCAGCCGGGCGGTGGACACGAATGCGTTCCATGACCGGGATGAGCTGCGGGGCGTCGCCCCACTGGCCCGGCGTGATCAGCAGCGTCAGCCGGCGGCGTCCGCGTGTGCGGCGACCTTGTCGCGTGCCTCACCGGTGATCGGCTTGCCCTTGTCCATGTCTGTACCCTCCGTACCCGCCGGCCTGCCGGTCGGGAGGATGATCCTTGCGCACGGGGCGGTGCTCTTGCAGCGGATCACCGGGATCAGGGCCCGATGGCTCACCGGCTTGGGGTGATCTGGACGGACTCCGCCGGGTGGGGTGTCCGCTTCGCTGGCCGGCTTGATCGGCGGGCGCTTGCGCCTGTCGAAGAACACGCGACGCCCCCGGGAGTCTGAAGCCCGGGGTCTGCCGGACGGCTCGTCTTCGGCCAGCAGACCCCAGGGCATCCGAGCCGCTCGATCAGGGCCCGTGCCCGGCTGCTCGGAACGCCGGGCACGGGGTGCATCCCCGAACCCCGTCAACGATCAGACACCGGGCCGGTTTCCGCGCACCGCCCCCGCACGTGTGTGCAGAACCGTTTCCGTTCCAGCTCGTTGAGAAGGATGGGAGTGCCCGGCCCGAGACGGCGCACCGGCGCTTTCCCCCCTTGCCCCGGTGGTCTTCGAAGGGGCACCCCGTGGCATCCGGACCCCGGTGACAGGACCGGCCCGCGCCACGGTCCGGCAGGCCCACCCACCCCGGCCTGCCGGACTCCCCCCCACTGCACCAGCGCCTGCTCGCGGGCGATCCGGCACGCGGCGGTGATGTGCGCTGAGTTCGGTAACCACTGAGGGCTGGGGTTGCGTTGCTGGAGGGTGGCGAAGTCGGCGTGCGCGTTCTCGACGGCTTCCGGGTACGCGTGGGTCTTCTCGTGTTCGGCCAGTGCCCGGTAGGGAGTAGTTACGGTAGGGAGCCGCACGCACGGCCGGGTCGGCTCGGGCGCGCGGGATCCGCGGTGGGCGGCGGGGCGGGTCACCACCTGGATGCTGCGACCGCCAGCTTCTCCCAGGCGCCTCGAAGGTCGGCGGCGGGCCAGCGAGCGGTTCAGGACCTGGTGGGGATGCGGCCCATGGGGCCCCGCTGGCTCAGGGGCGGGAGGCCGTGTCGGTCGCGGGTGGATTCGTCGAAGTCGTCGAGGAAGGCGTGCAGTTCCTCGGCGAGGTGGTTCAGGGAGTCCACCGCGAACAGGAGGGGCTGGTAGCCGGTGACCTGGTAGGGCTGGCGGACGAGGTCGGGGATGTTCCATCGGCGGATGCGGGCCCGGTGGAAGCGGTGCAGCTCTCCGTAGGAGGACAGCAACGCCGCTCCGTAGGCCTTGACCGTGCCGTTCTCGCGGGCGACGCCGTATTCGAGGCTGTACCAGTACACGCGGCTGATCAGATCGAGTGCGTCGTCGCTGTCCACACGGCGGGCCGCCCTGCCGACAGTGCGGTACAGGTCGGCGAACCAGGGGCTGCTCAGATGGATGCCGTGCCCGAAGACGTCGTGGATGATGTCGGGCTCCGGCGCGTACAGGGGCACAGCCGGGTGCCGCATGTACTGCACGGCGTGGAAGTAGCCGTCGGCCATCGCGCCCAGGAACCGCTTGTTGGGCACGATGCCTCCGGCCAGTGTGAAGGTGAACCCCGACAGCTCACGCAGCCGGTCTCCGACCTCGGCATGCTGTGGCACACGATCCGAGGGGATCGGCGCCTGGCGGCAGGCCTCTTCCACCGCGCGGCACACGCGCCCCTCGCGTGCGGCCGCCAGCGCCGCGTGCACCCGCCTCCAGACCCCGTGTTCGGCATCCGTGTACTCGACGACGGGCGACGGCGCGCCCACTTGATGCCCTGCGGCGCCGGCGACAATGGCGTCACGGCGGAGCACATACACGGGGTCGGCGAAGGCGGGATGAGCCTCGGCGTTTCCCAGGCTGCCGTCCTCCCTGACGGGGGTCGTCGCCATCGCCTCGACCACGGATTCTCCTGTTCGTCCATGTCCGCAGGAATCTTATTCATCATGATCACGGTTCGTCATGGTGCGCTTACGCATGACCTCGCATGGTTCACCCGTCCGGGGCATGCGGAGCGCACATCAAGGTCCGGGAGCTCTGGACAACGTGGGAGGCCCGTGTCGGCGACCTGGGTCTTCGCGAAAGAGGGACTGGAGGAGACCGCCCTCGTCTACCTCGCGATCGCCTGCCACTGGACCGGTGCGTGGGACGACGCGGCCATCCACGCCGCGGCCGCCGTGACCACCGCCACGACCGGACAGCTCCTGTACGCGTACGGCGGGGTCCACGCGGTCTCGGCCTGGGCCCCGGCCGGGCGGGGGGACGCCGACCGGGCACGGCACCCCAGCAGGGGTGGCAGCGACGGGCACGGCGGCACCCGTCCCGGGAGACGACGCGGCGCGTCGAAGGGGAGGAGCGGCCAGGGTCACTAGGCGTTGCTCCACCCGGCTGTGCCGGAATACAAGTCCAGCAGGTCCACCACGAAGACCAGGGTCGAGCCGGCCGGGATCAACGGCGAGGGCGACTGATTGCCGTAGCCGAGACGCGGGGGAACGATGATCTCGCGCCGACCGCCGACCCTCATCCCCCTCACCCCCCGGTCCCAGCCCTTGATGACCCTGCCACTGCCCAGGGCGAACTTGAACGGCTGGCCCCGGTCCCAGGAGGCATCGAACTCCTTCCCGGACTCGAAGGTCACCCCGACGTAGTGGACCCTGACCACCATGCCCGGCTTCACCTCAGCCCCGTCCCCGACGACCAGGTCCCGGACGGTCAGCTCGGTGGGAGCGTCACCCTCCGGAACGTCGACCTCGGGCTTCGTCAGTTCACTCATCGCTGCCTCATCACTCTCCGTTGGAAGCCCTGGCACGAACCAGCCGGACATGGGTGGCACGGTCTCCGGAGGCCGTCGTGCCGGGTGAGTATGATCGCCTACGCCGGTCTGAGTACGTGAGCGGTTGCCCGCCGCGCGAGGCGCCGGAAGGGTGGACGCATGCGCCGACTGCTTCCGCTCGTCCTGCTGTTGCTGTTCACCGCGGGCTGCGGAGTGGTGCAGTCCTCCGAGGGTGAGGCGACGGACGCCGCACGGGAAGTGGCCAGGAAGGCCGGTGAGCGGCTCTACGGTCAGCGTCCGCGCACGGCGGAGGAGGTCGGGCGCTCCGCTTCCGGCATCGACGGGGTGGAGGTGCTGCGGGTGACGGGTACCTCGACTCACGACGGGAACGGCATCGGCGTGGTCGTCCGTACGTCCGGCTCGGCTTACAAGGGGTGGCTCAACCCTGAGGAGATCGTCGTGCGGCGCTGCTTCGCGGTGCGGGTGTCGCCCAAGTCGGAGTGGCGTGAGGATCCCCGTGACGTGGACTGTCCGGACGGCCCCGCGCTGACCTTCGCCCCGCCACCAGAACCGCCCCGGCTGCCGTACGAGGAGCTCCGCGCGAAACTTCCCCGGGTGCCCGAGGGCGGCCGGGCGGACGAGGCCGACGTGCGCCGTGCGCTCGCCGCCCTGGACCTGGATCCGGCGATCCGTACCGAGGTGAAGACGGTCGGCGGCCGGGTCGGCGTCCTCCTCTCGGTGAAGGGCAACGGCTTCGACGCGCAGGACTGCCTTCTGGCCCGCGTGGGCCCCGGCGCCACCGAAGTGTGGGTGCCGACCCGGATCCAGCGGATGCCCGGAGAGGGCGGCTGCACCGTCGGGAACGCCCTGGACCCGCAACCGCCGCCGCACTGACGCCCGCGCGGCGGCTGCGGCTGCCTTCCCGGTCGCGGGTCGGCGAAGATGGTGGCGTCACCTGTTCTGCGCACGTGAGGAGCGACGGCACATGGCCACTTCCGGGTCCGGCTCAAGGCCACCCACGATCGCCGACGTCGCCCGTGCCGCCGGGGTGTCACGCACGACGGTCTCGCACGCTCTCAACGGGCTGGGCAAGGTCGATCCGCGGACCCGGGAGCGCATCAAGCAGGTTGCCGCCGAGCTGGGTTACCGGCCCAACCTGCGGGCGCAGCGGCTGCGGCGCGGCCAGGCCAAGGCGATCGCGCTCGCCTCGTCGATGCCGTTCGCGGTGGCCGCGGGGCCGTCCCGGCTCGGGTTCTACATGGAGATCGCCGCGGCCGCCGCCGAGAGCGCACTGCTGCACGGGTACGCGCTCGTACTCGTACCGCCCGTCGGTCAGTCCGGTTCGGGTCTGTATTCCGTCGACATCGACGGGGCCATCGTCGTCGAGCCGGATGTCAGCGACGCGGCGGCGGCCCAACTGAAGGACCGTGGGCTTCCGTACGTGGCGCTGGGCAGGCCGGTCTCGCCGGACGAGAGCGCGCCGTTCGTCGATCTGCGGGGCGAGCGCGTCGCCGAACTCCTGCTCAGGCACCTGCACGAACAGGGTGCGAGGCGCCCGGCGCTGATCATCGGAGCGGGGGCACGGCACTCGTCGATCGACGCGCGTGCCGCGTACGAGCGCATCGCCGAGGAGTACGGCTGGGCGCCGATCGTGGCGACCGCGCCGGAGTCGGGCGGCGAACAGGCCGGTTACGAGCGCTGTGCGGCCCTGCTCGCCGAGCATCCCGGGATCGACGCGGTGTGCGCGCTGGTGGACGCCTTCGCCGTGGGGGCGGTCCGGGCGATCCGTGACAGTGGGCGCTCCGTGCCGGCCGATGTCATGGTGGTCACCCGGTACGACGGACTGCGCGCCCGTACGTGTGAGCCGCCGCTCACGGCCGTTGATCTTCACCTGGACCGGGCGGCGTCCGACGCCGTGGAGCTGCTGTTGGGAAGGCTGCGTGGCGACGTGACCACCGCCGCGGTGGTCACGTCGCCCGAGCCCCGGCTGATCCCGCGGGCGTCCTCGCTGAGGGTCACGGCCCGAGCATGAGGACCAGTCCGGAGACCAGCGCGAACACGAGCACGAACAGACGCATCCGACGTGCATCCATCCGGTGGTGCACCAGCCGGCTCAGCCATGCGCCGGCGGCGATCGCGGGGAGCAGCGCGATCGCCCAGCCCAGGTCCTCGGAATGCCCCTTCCCCGTCGCGAACAGCAGTACGAGTGAGGCGACTTCGCCTACGAGGAAGCAGGCGGCGACGGTGGCGCGCAGCTCGGCCGGCGGGCGGTGCTGGTAGACCAGTGCGAGTGGCGGACCGCCGACGCCGGTGGCGGTCTCCGTCAGCCCGGTCACCGAGCCGGCGGCGATGTAGGCGGCCCGGCCTGGGGTGAACGCGGGTGCCGCAAGGCTCACGACCGCCGCCAGGACGGTGGCGATGCCCACGAACAGGCCGATGCTGCGGTCAGGGATCAGCCAGAGCAGCGCCAGTCCGCCGGGTGTGGCGGCGAGCCGTGCGGAGGTGATCCAGCGGGCGCCGCGCAGATCGAGCGAGGCGCGTTCGCGCCAGGCGACGTACAGGTTGAGCGGGATCATCGACGCGAGGACGAACACCGGGAGCAGGCCGGGATCGAGGATGCCCGCGACGGGTGCGACGATGAGCGCGAAGCCGAGCCCGCTGCTGCCCTGCACGAACGCTGCCACGGCCACCGTGCAGGCGAGCACCGCCAGTGTCTCGTAGCTCATCGTGCGATGCTCCGTTCGCGTGCCACCGTGGAGGTGGGGTGCACGCGGATGATGGGCGCTCGTTCCACAGCGGCACGCGCCAGTTCGGCGGCTTGCCGTACGAGTGCGGGGCCGTCCCAGCCGTTGGGCCGGCCGCACCACAGGCGCATCCTGCCCGCGACGAACACGGCGGTGATCTGGTCGCGGTTGCCGCGTCGTACGAGCTCCCAGGGGAGGTCCCAGGAGAGCGCGAGTTCGGGGTTGGTGACGTCGACGAGGAGGAAGTCGGCGGCCAGGCCCTCGGCGATGGCGCCGGTGTGGGCGCCGAGGCCGACGGCGTCGGCGCCGCCGCGCGTGGCGTGCTCTAGCCAGGTCCAGCCGGCGCCGCACGACGAGTCGCCGGTGGCGAGCCCGTAGGCGATCCGCTGGGCGAATTCGGCCGCTTCGGCCAGCCGGAATCCGTCGCCGCGGGTCCCGTCGGTGCCGAGGCCGAAACGGATGCCGCGCTCGGCCATGGTCATGGCGGGGGCGACGGCGTTGCCCTTCCAGGCGCTGGCGACCGGGTTGTAGCTGACGGCGGTCCCGGTGTCGGCGAGCAGGGTCAGCTCGCGGGGTGTGAGCAGAGTGGCGTGCGCGGCGAGCAGGTGCGGGCCGAGCGCGCCGATGTGCTCCAGGTATTCGAGCGGGCGCAGGCCGTGCCTTACCAGGGAGCGTTCGACACCGGCCAGGTGCTCGTTGACGTGGATCTGGAGGGTGGCTCCCGCCTCGGCGGCGAGACCGGCAACGCGCCGCAGGGTCGCTGTGCTCGCCGCCTCGGGAACGGAGACGGCGAGGGAGGGATGGATGAGGGGGTCGCCGTCGTACCAGGCGAGGTGTTTCTCCGCGGTGTCGGAATCGAAGGGGTCGTCGTCGTCCGCGTCGTTGCAGACGAGACCCAGAACGCAGCGGATTCCGGCGTCCCGGGCGGCTGAGGCGACGACATCGACATCCACGGCGGCGCGGGTGCCGGCGTCCGCGACGGTGGTGAATCCGCCACGCAGCGCCTCAAGCGCCGCCAACTTCGCGGCGATGTAAACCGATTGCTCGTCCAGCGCGCCCTCGAGCGGCACCCACACCCGCCGGAAGATCTCCGACGGCTCCCCGAAGGCGAGCGCGGAACCGAAACTCTGCGTCAGGTGGTGGTGGGCGTCGACGAAACCGGGCATGAGCAGGTGGCCCGGCAGCCGTACGCCATCGAGGTGTGGATGCGTGCGCTTGAGCTCCTCCGCGGGTCCCACGGCGCGAAACGAGCCGTCGGCGATGACGACCGCGAAGCCGTTGGCGGGCCCTTCGGGCAACAGCACGGCGTCGGGTATGAGCAGGATCGGGCCGGGCCTGTCGAGGAGTTCGCGGATGAGCTGGTTCATCGGGCACTTTCCGTACGGGTGTTGGCCAGGCGGGCGGCGATGGCCGGCCTGATGTGGTGGAAGAGGATGTTGAGGAAGGCCGCGACGAACGCGCCGACGGCGACGCCGCTTTCGAGGAGGATGCGGGCGGTCGGCGGGAAGCCCGCGTACACCCCCGGGATGAGGATGGGCAGGAGGCCGAGCGCGAGGGCGACGGCGCAGATGAAGGTGTTGCTGTGCTTGTCGAGGTCCGAGCGGCCGAGCATCTGCACGCCGAGGACGGTGATGACGGCGAAGACGACCATGGCGGTGCCGCCGATGACCGCGGCGGGGATGGCGCTGATGGCGCGGGTCACGGGCGCGAGGAATCCCATGACGATGAGGACCACGCCGGCCGCGGCCGTGACGAACCGGCTGCGCACACCGGTGACACGGACGATCCCGATGTTCTCGCCGCTCGTCACCATCAACGGCAGCCCGAAGAACCCGCCGACGAGGGAGGTGAGCGCGTCACCGCGGATGGTCCTGGGGACGGTGGTGCGTCGGTCGATCTCCTTGCCGACGGCCTCCGCGTTGATGACGGTCTGGCCGGTGGCCTCCGCCATGGAGGCGAGGCTGTAGAGCATCAGCGGCAACGCGGCGACGAGGTTGAACTGGGGCGAGCCGAACGGCATCAGCTGCGGCAGGCTGACCAGGCCGCCTTCGGCGGCACCACCGAAGTCGATGTGACCCAGCACTGCCGCCAGCGCGGTGCCGGCGAGCAGGCCCAGCATGACCGCGAGCTGACGCAGGATGCCGGTGAACAGCAGGTAGAAGACGACGGTGAAGCCGATCGTCGCCATGCCGAGCGCGAGATTCGTGGTGTTCGCGAAGGCCGGTTCGCCGGGACGGCCGGTGACGAGGACGGCGCCGACCTTCACCAGGTTGACGCCCACGATCACGATCATCGTGCCGATGACGAGGGCCGGGAAGAAGGCGAGCAGCCGCGAGAAGACCGGCAGCACGACGAAGTAGAAGACGGCGGTGAGGATGACCGCGCCGGTGGCCGTGCGCAGGCCGTGCTGCTCCGCGATGGCGAGGAAGAGGATGAGCGGCGCACCGCCCGGCAGCATCACGAACGGCAGGCGGGGCCCGAACTTCCACGGCCCCAGCGACTGGATCAGTGATCCGGCACCGGAGAGCACGAAGGCCGCGGCGAGCAGGTTGACGGTCAGGCCGGGGTCGAGGCGCAGGGTCGCGCTCATCAGGAAGATCGCCGAAATCGGCGTGGCGGCCATGACGAGGACGTGCTGGATTCCGAAGAGGAGGATCCGCCCCAAGGGGCGGGCCTCGTCGACCGGGTGGATGCCCGCCGGGTCGGCGGGCTCCGGCGCCGGTGGCTGGTCCGTACTGGGAAGGGTCTGGCGGGGACTGGACACGCTCGAGCTCCGTTCGGCTTTCGACACGCTTGAGTTCAGCCGTGATGCGCCCTGGACGGAGAGCCGAATCGACATGGCCAAATCGATTTGGCCGTCAGTATGTAAGGGGCGGCCGACGGGCGTCAAGAGATTCGGCCCACCAGCCGTCCGGGGCCCAACGAGCAGGGCGTCACCGTGTCGGGGTGAAGCCGCCCCAGACCGAGAGGGCGCCGCGGGGACCGGTGGCGTCGACGCGATAGCCGTCGTCCTGGGCCTCGCGTTCGCCGGCGGCGTGGTTGTACTGGCCGGCGAAGACGTGCTGTCCGGCCGGGACCGTACGGCCCGGCTTGAGGACCCAGCGGTAGACCACCGCTCCGCCCCCCTCCTGCACGGTGACGGTGAAGTCGTCGGCGGGCAGCGTCCGCCAGCTGCCGGTGCTCCGCACTCCACCGGTCTGCGTGACGCGCAGTTCCATGGTGAGTGCGGTGAGCGGCTGCGTGGTCTTGAGGGTGATGTCGCTCTGGGCCCAGTAGGTGTTGCTGTCCGCGTCCAAGGAGCCGGCCGACGACAGGGGCCCGTCTTGGACCTGCGCGCTGCCGGGCCGGGTCGAGCCCGCACCGCTCGGCGCGGCGGGGCTGGGACGTGTCGAGCCCGCGCCGCCTGGCGCCGCGGGGCTGGGCCGGGTCGAGGGCGAGCGGTCCGGCGCGGTCGGGCCGCCGGTGACGGGCGCCGACGCCGTCGCGTGGGGAGTCCCGGTCGCGGACGGCCCGGCGGGGGTGGCCGAGATGTCCGGCCGGACCGGCGGGGACCGGACGAGGGCGGCGACGGCGAAACCACCGACCGCCACGATGCCGGCCGTGGCGAGGGAGGCGAGCGCGACCCTGGGCCAGGGCCTCGCGCCCGACGACGAGCGGTGGGCGGCGGGGGCGCCGGACATGCCGCGTTCCACGCGTGCCAGGATCCGGGCGCGGTCGGGCTGGTGGGCCTCGGCGGCTGCGCGCAGCCGCCCGGTGAGCTCCTCGTTCAACGGCTCCTCCTCCCCGCCGACAGTTCCCCGGCCGCTCCTGTGCTGCCCAGGGTCCGTTCCAGTTCGGCCATCCCCTTCGAGGTCTGGCTCTTCACCGTACCGACCGATATTCCGAGCGCCAGGGCGGTGTCCTTCTCCGACAGGTCGAAGGCGTGCCGCAGGACCACGCATGCCCGCTTCCGGAACGGCAACCGGGCGAGAGCGGTACGCACGTCCATCACGGCGGCCACGTCCGGACCGTCCAACGGCTCCGCGCCGCGGGACCAGAACAGGGCGATCCGGCGGCGTTCGCGGACCGCGCTGCGGATCCGTGACCGTGCCAGGTTGGCGACCACGCCACGGGCGTAGGCGAGTGGGTACTCGGCCTGGCGCAGCCGGTCCCAGCGCTGCCACAGTGCGATCAGGGCGTCCGCGGCCAGATCGTCGCCGCCGTCCGCCTCGCCCGTCAGGAGATGGGCGAACCGGGCGAGTCCGGCGTAGTGGCGTTCGAAGAAGTCGTGGAACTCCGCGGACGCGTCATCGAGGACCATGTCCGGCGCTCGCCCCTCCGCGAATGTGTGCGTTAACATCCCCACCGAAACGGCAGCGTACCAGCGCCGGATGCGACCGGGTGCCTCCGGTGCACCCACCCCGGATCCGCCACCCGGCCGCGGTGCGGTTCAGTGCGGGGCGAACTGGACCCGGGTCGGTTGTACGACGTTCGGCAGCAGCGCGGTCCCGTCGACCGTCAGCTGTTCTCCGTAGATGTCGGTGATCCTCATCGTGTCGCCGCACCCGCCGCCGTCGGCGGAGAGGAAGTAGTTGTAGTCGGTACGCGGCAGCTTCCGCCAGCCGTTGGTGGTGCGTACCTCCAGCCCTGCGACCGGGTTCCGGTGGTCGATCACCTGGATGCCGCACCAGTGGGGGTTGGACCCGCTCTTGTACCGGATGGAGATCGTGCCGGACGTCTGGGGGCTCAGCAGGCTCCACGTGATCGGGATGCGGCCGAGCTTGGGATCGGCCAGTTTCGCGAAGGCCTGTTCGCTGAGGTCCAGTTGGCCGGGCGCGCAGGGCAGCGGGCATTCGTTGGTGATCCGGACCGTGATCGAGGCGCCGCTCGCGGCGCGGACGCGCACGTACGCGCCGCACGCCCTGGACGACTCGTAGTCGGTGGTGTTCATCGCCGCGATCATGAGGTCGTCGCTCGGGCCGAACAGGCAGGCGCCGTTGCCGTCTTCGGCGGCGTAGGCGGTGGCGACGCCCTTGTAGGTGGTCTCGGGTTGGATGCGTCCCGCCGACGGCGCCGTGGTGGACGTCGCCCGCGGGGTTCCTTTCGTCGAAGGCCGTGGCGCCGCGGTGGTCGTTGCGACGGGCGTAGCGACGGCCGTCGCGTCGGCCGCGGTCGGGGATTCCGCGGCACGCGAGCTGTCCGTCGAGGGCGCGGGGCTCGTGGGGGGCGGGGGCGTGTCTCCCGCCTGGGTGGCGGCGGGGGCGGCGGGGACGGCCACATCATCGGCCGTGCCCCCGCCCTTGGGGCCGGAGGACATGGCTGTCACCAGGCAGAAGAGGACCCCCGCGGCGGTCACCATCACCGTCGTTGCCGTCATCAGCCGGTGTCTGCGCCTGCGCTGCCGCGCGGCCTGCCGTGCAGTCTGCATGTCTGTCCGTCCGCCGTCCGTTCGAAGGTTCAAGTCGAGGTGCACCGCTTGGTCGCCGCCGGATGCGAAAAGGTTGCCGACGGCGCGAAGCGGGCGCGCGGCGGGTCCTCCGGGGCGGCCGGGCAGCCGCGTCCCGTACCGGTCCGCTCACTGGGCGGGGGACCGCGGGGAAACGGGCTGGGCGGCACGGATGCCGCGCGGAGAAGCGCCGAGTGCGCGACGACAGGCCTTGTTGAACGCCTGTAGGTCGGGAATGCCGACCGATGCGGCGACGGCGGGGACGGAGAGCGTGGTGGCCTGCAGGAAGTGGCGGGCTCGTTCCATCCGCCGGGACCGGATGTAGCCGACGACCGTCTCCCCCGTCGCGGCGCGGAAGAGGCGCGTCAGGTGGTTGTGGGAGACACCGGCCGCCGCCGCGATGTCCGGTACCGTCAGAGGTTGCCCCAGCCGCGCCTCGATGAGGGCCACGGCGGTCGAGACCGCCGGATGAGCGGCCCGCGTGTTCCGCTCCCTGGAAGGGGCGAGCTGGGAGACCCGCCACAGAGCGGCCCACACCTCGGCGGCGGCCCGCGCCGGGGTGTTCGGCCAGGCGGCCAGCGTCTGCTGCAACTGGGCGGTGAGCAAGGCGAGATCGGCGCCGGCTTGCTGGACCACCGGAATGCTGCGGGGAGTTCCGGCTGAGCCGAGGCGGAAGTGGACGTAGAGGTGTGCGGAGCGGCCCCGGTAGCGATAACGGACCTCGGCGCCGGGCGGTACGAGGCTGACCCGGCCGGGGCGGAGCGCGTGCTCCGTGCCGTTCACCGTCAAGTCGGCCTCGTAGTCGTACAGATGGAGCTGCCAGAGGTCCGGCAGTGAGAACACGTCCACGTGGCCGGCGGGCCCGTGCACGCCGATGCCGACGGCGGCGAGGGCCGGAGGCTCGTCAAGGTGGGCGAGGACCGTGTGCATGGTCACGTGTTCTACCACTGTGTCCGCAAGCCCGCTCCAGGGTCGCGACGCTCAACCCCGTGCGCCGGGCACCGTGGTGAGAATCGACCAGTGGAAGGTGAACGTGGCCCACGCGGGCTCGCGGCCGCCGGGCCTAGCGTGGCCGCCATGGAGAAGAGGCAAGAACTACTCGATTCGGTGCGGATGGCGCGGTTCGTGGCGCGGGGGTCGCTGCGCCTGGACGCGGTGGTCCCGGCGGAAATGAACTCCGAGGGCCTGGCGGTACTGGCCGAGGGGGTGCCGCCGGTACGGTACGGGACGCCGCTGTCCGAGGCCTACCCGGAAGGATCCTTCGTCCGTGGGCTGCTGGAGCTTCCGCAGGTGGCGGGGGCCCTGCACAGCCTCGTGGGCCCGGAGCCGTGGGTGGACCACCACTTCGTGCACACCCGTGAGCCCCACGGCGGCGACGCGCAGCCGCTGCACGCGGACGCCATCATCGACGTCCGGCCGGACGCCTTCGACGTGCAGTTGATGTACTTTCCGCAGGCGGTGACGCTGGAGATGGGCGGAACGCTCACCGTGCCGGGCAGCCACCTCCGGCGGATCAACGAGTCCGACACCGGCCGCTATCAGAACCTGCGCGGCCAGGACCGGCTGGTCTGCCCGGCCGGGACGGTGGTGTTTCTGCACCACGGCCTCTGGCACGGGGGCCGGCGCAACGACAGTGACGCGATGCGCTACATGTTCAAGATCCGCTTCAATCCCAGGGTGCGTCAACAGCGCCTGTGGAACACCTCGGACATCGACGACCCACAGGTGGCCGCGGAGCTGGACTCGATGTTCCCGTGGTACGAGGCGGCGACCGGTCGGCTGGAGCGGTACAACCGCATCCTGCTGTGGCGGGTGCTGACCGGCGACGACGACTTCGACCTCGACCACTGGGCGACCAGGGTTTCCAACCGCCCTGAGGAGGCACAGGCATGACGACCGAAGCGATCCTCCCGGAGCGGGCGCAAGGCGCCGCGCCGGAGCTGCGGCAGCAGGTGCTCGTACTGTATCTGGCCACCTCGGCGCTGGACTCCCATGTCGTGGGCTGGTCGCTGTACGACGGCACGGGCCGCACCTCGCCCACCACGGGCGACAGCGACGAGCCGCCGTACGAGTCGGGGGTGGCGGCGCTCCGGGCGGGATGGCGGCTGATCCAGGCCGCTCAGCTGATCCCGCCGTACCCGGGTCATGAGTACGACGTCTCCTTCCTCAAGCACGAGTTCTTCTTCGAGCGGATCGTCGACGCGCGAGCGGAGCCGCAGGAGCCCGGGTCCCGGTAGGGGAGGCACCCCCTCCTCGTGCGGGCGGCCGCGCCGTGCTGATGTCGTCGATGCGCATGGTCGATGCGCATGCTCGAAAAGCATTGTCGAAGCGCTTGAATGTTCGTGACGCGGTCAACGATGGTGTGAGGGGTTCGCCAAGAGCCTGAACAAGGAGGAAACTTGGTGGGCCGGGGATAGTTGACAGTGGCACTGGATCATGTCAGCGTCGAAGCGCTTCGACAAGTGGCCATCACACCCAGCCCGCCGAGGGGGCGTCCACGTGAGTTCCCTGTCCGCGCCCGCAGCCCCGTCCGGCGGGACCGGCTGAGGCCCGTACCCCACGAGACCGGCGGCCCGTCCGAGGGGGGCGGGCCGCCACCCTTCCCGCACCAGTGCCCGGACCTGCGGGGCAAGGCCCCCTGTGGCCGCCGAGCCCCATTGCCCCGTCACCTCTCCGACCGGAGGAAGTCCCCATGCCGCTCACCGACATAGGCCAGGACGAACTCGTCCGCTACCGGCCCGAGTTGCCCGATCCGACCGGTTTCGACGCCTTCTGGCAGCGGACCCTCGCCGAAGCCCGGTCGCACGCCGGGGCGGTCAAGGTGGAACGGGTCACCGCCCAGCACCTGCTGAGCACCATCGAGGTCGACGACGTGCGCTTCCCCGGCTGGAACGGCGAACCGGTGGCCGCCTGGCTGCTGCGCCCGCGCGACGCGGCCGGACCGCTGCCGGTCGTCGTGACCTACATGGGCTACGGCGGCGGTCGAGGACTGCCCACCGATCACCTGCTCTGGTCCGCCGCGGGCTACGCCCAACTCGTCGTCGACAGCCGGGGCCAGGGCCACGACACCCCGGACCGGGGCGTCGGCGACGGCACGCAGTGGGTCGAGGGCTTCATGACCCGTGGCATCGACTCTCCCGACCACTATTACTACCGGCGCTTGGTCACCGACTGCGTGCGAGCCGTGGACGCGGTCGCGGAGCTGCCCGGACTCGACGGCCGGCGGGTCGTGGTGGCCGGCGGCAGCCAGGGCGGCGGTCTGGCGCTCGCCGTCGCCGGTCTCGCCGGGGACAGTGTGGCGGCGGCGATGCCGGACGTCCCGTTCCTGTGCCACTTCCGCCATGCCGCCGCGATCTGCGGCGAAGGCCCGTACCAGGAGATCGCCAAGTACCTGCGCTGGCACAGCCGCCACCGCGTGGAGCCGGCCTTCGCCACCCTCGACCACTTCGACGGCGTCCACTTCGCCCGGCGGGCCACCGCGCCGACGCTGTTCAGCGTGGGTCTGATGGACCCGGTCTGCCCGCCCTCCACGGTCTACGCCGCCTTCAACCAGTACGCGGGCGAGGACCGCACCATGACCGTGTGGCCGTACGGGGACCACGGCGGCGGCTGCGGCTCCAACCCGCCCGTCCAACTGGCCTGGCTGCGCGAGCGCGGGCTGGCGCCGGAGCTCTGAGCGCCCCGCACCACCGGACCGGGCGGGCCGGGCGAGGGCGGCCCGCGCGCCCGGCCGCCCCACGCGCTGAGCCCCGCCCCCGCCCCCGAGACCGAGGAGCACGACAGACCCATGAGGTACCGCCCTTGAGCACCCCGGCCTTCCCGGAACTGCCCGCCGGGTTCCGTTTCGGTGCCGCGACCGCCGCATACCAGATCGAGGGCGCCCACGACCAGGACGGCCGCGGCCCCTCCATCTGGGACACCTTCAGCCACACCCCCGGCCGTACGCTCGACGGCGCCACCGGCGACACCGCCTGCGACCACTACCACCGCCACGGCGAGGACGTCGCCCTGCTGCGCGGGCTCGGCGTCGACAGCTACCGCTTCTCGATCGCCTGGTCCCGCCTGCTGCCGCAGGGCACCGGGCCGGTCAACCCCAAGGGCCTGGACTTCTACGACCGCCTGATCGACGATCTGCTGGCCGCCGGAGTGGCCCCCGCCGTCACCCTCTACCACTGGGACCTGCCCCAGGCCCTGGAGACTCCGTCCGACAGCGGCTCCGCCGCGGGTGGTGGCTGGCGCGTCAGGCAGACCGCCGAGGCGTTCGCGCAGTACGCGGCCCTCGCGGCCGAGCGCTACGGGGACCGGGTGGAGCGCTGGATCACCCTCAACGAGCCGTACTGCTCCGCCTTCGTCGGCTACGCCGAGGGGCGCCACGCACCCGGTGCCGAGGAGGGCCGCGGCGCGCTGGCGGCCGCACACCACCTGCTGGTCGCCCACGGCCTCGCGGTACGGGAGCTGCGCGCCGCGGGCGCCCGGGAGGTCGGGATCAGCCTCAACCTCGACCGCATCCATCTCGCCTCCGCCCTCCCCGAGGACCGGGCCGCCCTGCGCCGTGCCAAGGTCCTCCACAACGAGGTCTGGACCGAGCCGCTCCTCGCGGGCCGCTACCCCGAGCACGAGGCCGAGACCTGGGCCGGCCTCGCCGACGGCCCCTGGCGGCTGCCGGGCGACCTCGAACTGATCGGCGCCCCACTGGACTTCCTCGGCGTCAACTTCTACCGCCCGATCACCGTCGCAGCCGCCCCCCACCGCACGAACGACCTCGAGCAGCGCAGTGCCACGGACATCGGCGTCGTCGAGGTGGACCCGTACGGGACCCGGCACACCACCATGGGATGGCCCGTCGTTCCGGACGCGCTCACCGAACTGCTCCGCGAACTCCACGCCCGCCACCCGCGGCTCCCGCCGGTCTGGATCACCGAGAACGGCTCCGCGGAGGCCGACACCGTCGGCCCCGACGGCAGGGTCCATGACGCCGCGCGGACCGACTACCTCGCGGACCACCTCGCCGCCGTCGCCGACGCCATCTCGGCGGGCGTGGACGTGCGCGGCTACTACGTCTGGTCGCTGCTGGACAACTTCGAGTGGGCGCGCGGCTACGGCCAGCGCTTCGGCCTGGTCCACGTCGACTACGACACGCTGACCCGAACGCCCAAGGACAGTTACCGCTGGTTCCAGGGCCTGATCACCGCGCACCGCGCGCGGACGGAGGAAACGACCCGATGAAGTTCACCGATGGCTACTGGCTGATGCGCCCGGGCGTCACCACGCGGTACGCCGCCGAGGTCGCGGACGTCCGGGCCGACGAGCACCGGATGACCCTCTACGCGCCGGTGAAGCACGTGAGCAGCCGCGGCGGCATGCTCAACAGCGCGCTGCTGACGGTCGAGTGCTGGTCGCCCGCCGAGGACGTGATCGGGGTACGGGTCACCCACCACGCCGGTTCGGGGCGGCGGGAGCCGGAGTTCGCGCTGCCCGGCGCGCAACCGGACGTGGGAAAGGTGCACCGGGACGGCGCGGTGGTCGAGCTCAGTGCGGGTGAGCTGTCGCTGCGGGTGGACACCTCCCAGCCGTGGCTCCTGGAGTTCACCGCCGGCGGGCGGATGCTGACCTCCGTGGGTGAGCGGGGCACCGGCTTCGCCACCGACGACACGGGCCGGCACTTCATGCTCGGACAACTCTCCTTGGGTGTCGGCGAGTTGGTGTACGGGCTGGGGGAGCGCTTCACCCCGTTCATCAAGAACGGGCAGGTCGTGGACATCTGGCAGGCCGACGGCGGCACCAGCAGCGAGCAGGCGTACAAGAACATCCCCTTCCACCTCACGAACCGGGGGTACGGGGTCTTCGTCAACCATCCCGGCAAGGTCAGTTACGAGGTCGGCTCCGAGTCGGTCGGCCAGGTGCAGTTCAGCGTCGAGGACCAGTCGCTGGAGTTCTTCGTCGTCCACGGCCCGACCCCCAAGCGGATCCTGGAGCGCTACACCGCGCTCACCGGCCGCCCCGCGCTTCCCCCGGCGTGGGCCCTGGGCCTGTGGCTGACCACCTCCTTCACCACCGACTACGACGAGGCCACCGTCAACCGCTTCGTCGGCGGCATGGCCGAGCGCGGCATCCCGCTGAGCGTCTTCCACCTCGACTGCTTCTGGATGCGCGAGTATCAGTGGTGCGACTTCGAGTGGCACCCCGACACCTTCCCCGACCCGGCCGGCATGCTCGCCCGGCTGAAGCAGCAGGGGCTGCGGATCAGCGCCTGGATCAACCCTTACATCGCGCAGAAATCGGCCATGTTCGAGGAGGGCATGCGCGAGGGCCACCTGGTGCGCCGCCCGGACGGCAGCGTGTGGCAGTGGGACCTGTGGCAGCCCGGCATGGCACTGGTGGACTTCACCAACCCCGCCGCCCGCGACTGGTACACCGGCAAGCTGCGCACCCTGCTGGACATGGGCGTGGACTGCTTCAAGACCGACTTCGGCGAGCGCATCCCCACCGACGTCGCCTGGCACGACGGCTCCGACCCGGAGCGGATGCACAACTACTACACGCACCTGTACAACGAGGCCGTCTTCGAGCTGCTGCGCGAGGTGCGAGGGGAGGGCGAGGCGCTGCTCTTCGCCCGTTCCGCCACCGCCGGCGGCCAGCAGTATCCCGTGCACTGGGGCGGCGACTGCGAATCCCACTTCAACGCCATGGCCGAGTCGCTGCGCGGCGGGCTCTCCCTCGGCCTTTCCGGCTTCGGCTTCTGGAGCCACGACATCGGCGGCTTCGAGGGCACTCCGACCCCCACCGTGTTCAAGCGCTGGGTGCAGTTCGGTCTCCTCTCCTCGCACAGCCGCCTGCACGGCAGCAAGTCGTACCGCGTGCCGTGGGACTACGGGGAGGAGGCCGTCGACGTCACCCGCGAGTTCACCCTGCTCAAGCACCGCCTCGCCCCCTACCTCCAGCGTGCCGCGCAGCAGGCGCACGGCACCGGTGTCCCGGTGATGCGGGCCATGGTGCTGGAGTTCCCCGACGACCCGGCCGCCGCCACCCTCGACCGGCAGTACATGCTCGGAGACGACCTGCTCGTCGCCCCGGTCTTCACCGACGACGGCACGGTCGAGTACTACGTGCCGGAAGGACCGTGGACGAACGTTCTGACCGGTGCGCGGATCACCGGTCCCCGCTGGGTCCGCGAACAGCACGGCTTCCACACCCTGCCGCTGCTGGCCCGCCCCGACTCCGTCATCCCGCTCGCCGCTGACGACCAGCACCCCGTGTCCGCCTGGGCGGACGGAGTCGAGCTGCGGGTCCACGCCTTCGCCGACGGCGCCGAGCGCACCGTGGTGATCCCGAGCTCCGACGGCCCCGGCGAGGTGGCCCGCTTCCACCTGCGCCGCCGGGGCGACCGCCTCCACGTGACCACCGACAGCCCCCGTCCCTGGCAGCTCCGGTTCGGCGGACCGGCCGGAACCGTCCACACCCAGCCCGCCGGCACCATGGAGGCCGGCCTCGCCTACCCGGCCTGAGCCGGGGGGCCGGACGAGGATGTCGGCCCCTCCGGCGGTTACCGCATGGCGGTCACCGCATGGCGGAGCCGGGCCGTGGAACGTCACGGCCCGGCTCATGGGCGTACCGGCTCAGCGGGCGCCGAGGAGGTGTTCGAGGGCGAGCTGGTCCAGGTGCTCGAAGGCCATGCCCTGGCGGGCGGCGGCATCGACGTCGAACTCGTCGAAGGCGGAGCGGTCGGCCAGCAGCCCGGCCAGGCCGTCCTCGGCGGTGGGAAGGGCGAGCTCGGGCAGTCGGGAGGCGGTGAGCGCGGCCTGGACTTCGGGATCGGACCGGAAGGCGCGGGCGCGTTCCGCCAGCAGCAGGTAGTTGCGCATGCAGGCGGCCGCCGAGGCCCAGACGCCGTCGGAGTCCTCGGTGCGCGGCGGCTTGAAGTCGAAGTGACGGGGACCGTCGTAGCCGGCCGATTCCAGCAGGTCGACCAGCCAGAAGGCCTGGCGCAGGTCGCCCGCGCCGAAGCGCAGGTCCTGGTCGTACTTGATGCCGGTCTGGCCGTTGAGGTCGATGTGGAACAGCTTGCCGTGCCACAGGGCCTGGGCGATGCCGTGCGGGAAGTTCAGCCCGGCCATCTGCTCGTGGCCGACCTCCGGGTTGAGGCCGACCCGCTCGGGCCGTTCCAGCTCGTTGATGAACGCCAGGGCGTGGCCGATGGTGGGCAGCAGGATGTCACCGCGCGGCTCGTTGGGCTTGGGTTCGATCGCGAAGCGCAGGTCGTAACCCTGGGTCTCGACGTACTCGCCGAGCAGGTCGAAGGCCTCCTTCAACCGGTCGAGGGCGGTGCGGACGTCCTTGGCCGCGCCCGACTCCGCGCCCTCGCGGCCGCCCCAGGCGACGTACACCGAGGCGCCGAGTTCCACGGCCAGGTCGATGTTGCGGATCGTCTTGCGCAGCGCGTACCGGCGGACGTCCCGGTCGTTGGCGGTGAAGGCGCCGTCCTTGAACACCGGGTGGGTGAAGAGGTTGGTGGTGGCCATCGGCACCTTCAACCCGGACGTGTCGAGTGCGGTGCGGAAGCGCTTGACCGCCTGCTCGCGTGCGGCGTCGCCGGCGGCGAAGGGGATCAGGTCGTCGTCGTGGAAGGTGACGCCGTAGGCGCCGAGCTCGGCCAGCCGCTGCACGGCCTCGACCGGGTCGAGGGCGGGCCGGGTGGCGTCGCCGAAGGGGTCCCGTCCCTGCCAGCCGACGGTCCACAGGCCGAAGGTGAACTTGTGCGCGGGGGTGGGGACGAGCGGGTCGCTGGTCATGAGGCGCTCCGGATCCATGCCGAGGTCTATTTGTTATGGCGAAAAACAAATTAGTATGCCGAGACGCAAGAAGGAACCCCACCGGAGGAACGCATGTCCGCACAGCGTGTCGTGATCGGTGTCGACAGCTCGACCCAGTCCACCAAGGCCCTCGCCGTCGACCTGGAAACCGGCGCCGTCCTGGGTGAGGGCCGCGCCGCGCACGACGTCAGCGCGGGCGCCGGACGCGAGAGCGACCCCGAACAGTGGTGGCGGGCGCTCGGCGAAGCCGTGGCGCGCACCGGATGGGCGGATCGCGCCGCCGCCTGCTCCATCGCCGGCCAGCAGCACGGCCTGGTCACCCTCGACACGGCCGGCCGCGCGGTGCGCCCGGCGCTGCTGTGGAACGACGTCCGCTCCGCCCCGCAGGCCGCCGAACTCGCAGCCGCGTTCGGCCCGGCAGAGCTCGCCCGCCGCACCGGAAGCGTCCCGACGGCCGCCTTCACGGCCGCCAAGTGGGCCTGGCTGCACGCGAACGAGCCCGCCGCCGCCGACCGCGTCGCGGCCGTCCGCCTGCCCCACGACTTTCTGACGGAGCGGCTCACCGGCGAGGCGGTGACGGACCGCGGGGACGCGTCGGGAACCGGCTGGTGGGGCCCGGACGGCTACGACCAGGACATCCTCGGCCGGATCGGCCTCGACCCCGCGCTGCTGCCCCAGGTCCTGCCGCCGGGCGCCCGGGCGGGCCTCGTCCGCGCCGGGACGCCACTGCGCGAGGGCGCGCTGGTGGCCGCCGGGACCGGTGACAACATGGCCGCCGCCCTCGGGCTCGGCCTGACGCCGGGACGCCCGGTACTGAGCCTCGGCACCTCCGGCACCGTCTACGCCGTGGGCCGGACCCGGCCCACGGACCCGAGTGGAACCGTCGCCGGCTTCGCCGACGCCCTCGGCGGCTGGCTGCCCCTCGCCTGCACGCTCAACTGCACCCTCGCCGTCGACCGCTTCGCCGCCCTCCTCGGCCGCGACCGCGAGGACGTCGAGGGAGGTGGCACGGTGGTGGTGCTTCCCCATCTGGACGGCGAGCGCACTCCGAACCTCCCGGACGCTTCCGGCCTCGTCCACGGCCTGCGCCACGACACCACGCCGGGGCAGGTGCTCCAGGCCGCCTACGACGGCGCCGCCCAGGCCCTGCTCTCGGCCCTGGACGACGTGCTGCGTGCCGGAGGCGAGAATCCCGCCCCCGACGAACCACTGCTGCTGATCGGCGGCGGAGCCCGCGGCAGGGCCTGGCAGCGGACCGTCCTGCGGTTGTCCGGCCGAGCGGTTCAGGTGCCCGTGGCCCAGGAACTGGTCGCGCTCGGGGCCGCCGCCCAGGCGGCCGCACTGCTCACAGGCGAGCCCGCCGACGCCGTCGCCCGGCGCTGGCGGACCGCCGAGGGCCCGGTGCTGGAACCCGTGGCCCGTGACGAAGGCGCGCTCGAACGGATCACCAGTACGCTGCGGCGGGCGCGGGCGTTGCAGGAGGTCCCGCCGGGAGAACGATAGGAAGGTCGGCTCAATGGCGGGGATCGGCAGGGCGAACGGGCGCGTGGAAGCCGCGCCCGCCTCGCAGCAGGGGATGCGGCGGCAGAACCTGGCGATGGTCATCGGCGCGGTCGCCGCGCACGGCCCGCTCTCCCGTGCGGACGTCGCCGGGCACACGGGCCTGACCAGGCCGGCCGTCTCCTCCATGGTCGACGAGCTCATCGGTCGCGGAGCGCTCACCGAGACGGAGAGCGCGCCCAGCGGACGGGTCGGCCGCCCCGGGCGGGCGCTGACCCTGAGCGATCGGGGTCCCGCGGGCCTCGGACTGGAGATCGGCGTCACCCATCTCGCCGCGTGCGTCGTGGACCTGCGCGGTGAACCCCGGGTGTGGCGCCGGGTGGAGCGGGCCAACGCGGGCCGTCCGGCCGGGCAGGTGCTGGCGGAGGCCGCCGCGCTGGGCGCCGAGGCGGAGTCCGAGGCCGCCGCCCTCGGACTGCGCGTCGAGGGCCGCGTCCTGGCCGTACCGGGGGTGGTGCCGAACGCGTCGAGCGGACTGATCGCGAACGCGCCCAACCTCGGCTGGCAGGCGGTCCGCCCCGCCGACCACTGGCCCGACCCCGACACCGTGCCCGAACCGGAGAACGAGGCCAACCTCGGGGCGCTGGCCGAGCAGTGGCACCGGGGACACTCCACCGAGACCTTCGTACACGTCTCCGCCGAGGCCGGAATCGGTGCCGCACTGGTCATCGGCGGGAAGCTGTTCCGGGGCTCACGCGGCTTCGCCGGCGAACTCGGCCACCTGCCCGTCCATCCGGAGGGCGCCCGCTGCGCCTGCGGGGCACGCGGCTGTCTGGAGCAGTACGCGGGCGAGGCGGCCGTACTGCGCGAGGCCGGGCTCGCGCACGTCGGCGACCCGGTGGCCCTGCTGGCCGAGCGGGCGGGCGCCGGGGACGCGGCGACCCTGCGCGCCCTGGACCGCGCCGGACGGGCCCTGGGCCTCGCCCTCACCTCGGCGGTGAACCTGATCGACCCGGACGGCCTCGTTCTGGGCGGCGCCTACGCCGAACTCGCCGACTGGCTCCTCCCGTCGATCCGCGCCGAACTGGCCGCCCGGATCACCGTAAGACCCTGGACCCCCGAGGCGGTCCGGCCCTCCGCCCTGGGGCGGCGCGGACCGGTGCTGGGCGCGGCATGGTCGACCGTCCGGCAGATCATCGCCGATCCCACCCGCCTGCCTGACCGCTCCTAGTGCTGTGGCCGGGCGGCGTCCGACGGCTCGTAGCAGAGGCTCGCCATCGGGGAGCGCACGGTCCAGCCCAGCGAGGAGTAGAGCGCCCGTCCCTCGGGCGTGCCGACCAGGAGGCCCGTCCTTGCACCGGCCTCGTAGGCGGTGTTCTGCAGCGTGCGCATCACCAGGCGGCCGAGGCCCTTGCGCCGGTGCTCGGCGGCGCTCTCGACCTGGTCGACGACGATGTGGTCGCCGACATGGGCGATCTGTCCACGGGCGGCGAAGTGTCCGTCGCGCGTGCGGACCAGCACCCGGCTGAGGCCGCTCCGGGTCCAACTGGTGAGCGTGTAGCCGGCCGGCACCTCGGTGCGCTCCGGTTCGAGGTGACGGGTCATCAGGAAGCCGGGACCGTCGAGCCGCCAGCCAGGCCCGACCCAGGGCAGGACCACCTGGTCCTCGGCGAACAGCTTCAGCCACGTCCCGGGCGCGCTCGTCGCGGCGACGATCTTGCGCACGTCGCCCTCGGAGGGCTCCGGCAGCACGTGCCGGGCGACGTGCTGGGGCTGTCCGACGTCGATCGTCCATCCCCACGGCTCGTCGATCGGGTCCGAGCTGCCGCGGGAGACGACCCAGCCGTCGATCCACTTCCGTACGAGCTCACTGATCCTGGTGTCCGGCATCGCCGCCCGCCCCCCTGCTCGGTAATAGCTAATAGCGCTAAGCAGGCCTTACGTGACAGAGGTGGGATGTGACCATGGGGGCAGGCCGTTCGGCCGAGGGAGCACGGATTGCGGCACCGCTCGGCTGACCGCCGTCGGTACCGCGGGGCGGTCAATCGTCGATCGCTCGCAGCGGGTCGTCGCTCAGGCTGGCGGCCAGCCACTGCTCCACGGCCGTGATGTGGACGGTCGCGGCGGAGACGGCCAGCAGGGCGTCGCGCGACTGGAGCGCGCGCAGGATCTGCTCGTGGTCCTGGTGGGCGTTGTCCAACGCGTGACGGGTCCGGCTGCCGCGGACGATGCGGACGCGCTGGGTGCGCGTGGACAGTACCCGCAGGAGCATCTCCAGTACGGGGTTGCCGATGGCTTCGACGATCCTGAGGTGGAAGGCGATGTCGTGGGCGACGAACTCCTCGACGGTGGTGGCGGCCCGGGACCTGTCGAGGATGTCGCGCAGTTCAAGTAGGTCCTCCGGCGTCAGCAGCGCAGCGGCCAGCCCGGTCGCCTGCGGTTCCAGCAGGCGGCGCACCTGGAGCAGTTGCAGTGCCGTGCGGCCCTGGGAGACGTCGGCGGCGAAGGAGAGGCTCTCCAGCAGGAGATGGGGCTCCAGGCTGGAAACGTACGTGCCGTCGCCCTGACGGGTGATCAGGATCCGCATGGCCGTCAGCGCCCGGACGGCCTCGCGCAGCGAATTGCGGGACAGGCCGAGTTGTCCGGCGAGGATCTCCTCCTTGGGCAGGCGGGAGCCGGGCGCGAGTTCGCCGTTGAGGATCATCGCCTTGATCTTGTCGATCGCCTCGTCCGTCAGTGCCACTAACGTGCCTCTCAGTGCCGGGTATGTGCGGGGCGGTGGCGGCGCCGGACCCGGATCGGGGCCCGCGGTGCCGCTTGCGGGACGTGGCTATTCCTGCTTCTCGGCTATTCCTGCTTCTCGCCGGACGCGAATCGGGAGATGACCAGGGCGACGATGATGATGGCGCCGTTGAGGAACTGGTTCCACAGGGGCGGTACGCCCGCCAGCGTCATGACGTTGACGACGAGCTGGAGGGTGAGGACGCCGGTGAGAGCGCCGAAAACGGAACCCTTGCCGCCGTTGAGGCTGACTCCGCCGATGACCGTCGCGGCGAAGACCTGGAAGATCCAGCCGCTGCCCTGGGTGGCGGAGACGGAGCCGTAGTGCCCGCTGTAAAGTATACCGGCGAACGCGGCCAGCACGCTGTCGAGGATGAGCACGACCCACACGATGCGGTCGACGCGGACGCCCGCGGTGCGGGCGGCCTCGGCATTGCCGCCGATCGCGTACAGCGCCCGGCCGTGCCGGAGCCAGGCCAGCACACTGCCGCCGATCGCGAAGAGCAGCGCGCACACCCAGATCGCTGCGGGCACGCCCAGCCAGGACGCCCTGCCCAGGTAGGTGAAGGACGAGGGCAGCTCGACGATGGACTGGCCTTCGGACAGGGCGACTTGCAGCCCGCGGAGCATGGTCAGGGCGCCGAGGGTGACGATGAAGCCGTTGAGGCGCAGCTTGAGGATGAGGAAGCCGTTGACGGCGCCGATCAGCGCCCCGACCAGCAGGCAGAGCGGGACGGCCGTCCACTCCGGGAAGAGGCCGAGTCCGGTGAACCGGCCCCCGCTGGAGGGCAGGATCAACCACACGGCGATGACGGGAGCCACGCCGATGGTGGACTCCAGGGACAGGTCCATCCGGCCGGCGATCAGGACGAAGGTCGTGGCGAGCGCCAGCAGGCTCAGCTCGGTGGACTGCTGGGCCACACCGATCAGGTTGTCGGCGGTGAGGAAGGCCGGCGAGACGATGAACCCGATCAGGCCCAGGACGAGGATCGCCGGGACCAGGGACAGTTCGCGCAAGCGCCCGGGGCCGACCCGGCGGCGGACGGTGTCCGCCGCGGCCGGCGCCGCCGTGCCCGGTGCCTGCTCGGTGAGATCTGTGGTGGCGGACATGACTACCTTCCGTGCTCGTCTGCGCCGGGGGAGGCGGGTAGGGCGGATGTGGGAGACGTGGTGGCAGGAGCCGGGTCGCCGGCTAGGCCCTCGATGGCGGCGACGACGTCCTCGTCCTTCCATCTGTGGTCGAACTCGGCCACCACCCGCCCGTGGAACATGACGACGACCCGGTCGCAGACCTTGAGGTCGTCCAGCTCGTCGGAGACGATCAGCGCGGCCTTGCCGCCGTCCGCGACCTGCCGGATCCTGCCGAGCAGGAACTCCTTGGACTTGACGTCCACACCGTTGGTGGGGCGGATGGCCACGAGCACGTGCGGATCGGTGGCCAGGGCGCGGGCGACGACGACCTTCTGCTGGTTGCCGCCGGAGAGGGCGGAGACCGGGGTGGCCGGTCCGGGAGTCTTGATGTCCAGGTCCCGGATCACGCGCTGCGCGAAGGCCCTGGTGCGGGCGGGCAGCACGGTGCCGAACGGGCCGAGCTGGTCGGTGACGGTGAGCGTCGCGTTCTCTGCCACGCTGCGGTTGCCGACCAGTCCCTGGCGGTGGCGGTCCTCGGGGACCAGGCCGATGCCGGCGGTGAGCGCGGACGGCACACTGCCGGTGCGTACGGTCTTGCCGCCCACCGAGATACGGCCGCCCTCGGCGCGGTGCAGACCGGCGACCGCCTCACCCACCTGCACGTTGCCGCTGGCGGTGGCTCCGGCGAGCCCGACGACCTCGCCGGAGCGTACGGAGAGGGAGATGCCCTCGCACACACCGGGCAGCGTGAGGCCGTCGATCGCCAGCAGTTCCGTCGAGTCGGCCCGTGTGCCCGGGGGGCGGCCGGCGGTGGCGGTGACGGTCGAGGCGGATTCGCCGGTCATGGCCTCCACCAGCGCCGGACGGTCGAGCCGGCTGACGGGCGCGGTGAGGATGTGGGCCGCGTCGCGGTAGACCGTGACCGTGGTGCAGAGGTCGTACACCTCTTGCAGGTGGTGGGAGATGAAGAGGAAGGCGACACCCTGGCCCTGGAGGTCGCGGAGTTTGTCGAAGAGACGGCCGATGCCCCGGCCGTCGAGCTTCGCCGTCGGCTCGTCGAGGATGATGAAGCGGGCGCCGAACGACAGGGCCCGGGCGATCTCCACGAACTGCCGCTGCTCTACGGTGAGTTGCCCGGCCCGGGCGGCGGGGTCGACGTCGACGCCGTACTCGCCGAGGAGCTCCGCGGCGCGGTGGCGCAGACGCTTCCAGCGGATGGGCCGCAGCGGGCCGCCGCTCTGCCGGTTCAGGAAGAGGTTCTCGGCGACGGTCAGCTCACCGATGATCGTGGAGCGCTGGTAGACGCAGGCGACGCGGGAGCGCCAGGCGTCGATGTCGCCGAAGGCGGGGGCCGGCTCACCCGAGAAGCGCAGCGCTCCGGTATCGGGCTGCTGAAGGCCGGTGAGGACGGACACGAGCGTCGACTTGCCGGCGCCGTTGCGTCCGACCAGGGCGTGCGACTCGCCCGGGGCGATGGTGATACGGGCGTCGCGCAGCGCGACGGTCGCGCCGAAACGTTTGCTGATGCCGGTCGCCTCGGCCACTGGGGCCGGGGTGCCGGGACCGGCCGCCGGGGCGGTCGCGGTGTCCGCCATGGTGGATACCGTCCTTCGTGTACGGAGGCTGGGGCGCCGAGGTGCGCGGGCGTGCACCTCGGGCCCGGAGGGGGAGAGGACGCGGTGGGGGACGGGGGGTGGTCCGTTCCGACCGCGCGCGGGGCGGGGACCGCCGGCCGTCAGCCGACGTGGTTGCCCCACAGGGTCGTGTCGTCGACGTTGTCCTTGGTGACCAGGGGAGCGGGGATCTGGTCCTCCAGGCCGTTGGGCAGCTTGATGATGGTGGAGCCGTGGTCGGTCGCACCCGGCTGGAAGGTCTTGCCCTCGGCGGCGGCTTTGGCGTAGTGCAGCGCGTACTTGGCGTAGAGGTCGGCCGGCTGGGAGATGGTGGCGTCGATCTGTCCCTTGCGGATGGCGTCGAACTCCTGCGGGATGCCGTCGTTGGAGACGATGCTGATGTGGCCCTCCTGCCCGGCGGGCTTGAGCAGTCCCTTCTGCTCCAGCAGGGCGAGAGTGGGCTGCAGGAAGACGCCGCCCGCCTGCATGTAGATGCCGTTCAGGTCCGGGTGCTGCGCGAGCAGGCTCTGCAGCTTGGCGGAGGCGACGTCGCCCTTCCAGTCGGTGGGCAGCTCGAAGACCTTGATCTTCGGGAACTTCGACTTCATGCACTCCGCGAACGCCTCGGAGCGGTCGCGGCCGTTGATGGAGTCGAGGGCGCCCTGGAACTCGGCGACCTTCCCCTCACCGCCCAGCTGCGCGCCGAGGAACTCGCACGCCTTCGTGCCGTACGCCCTGTTGTCGGCTCGGACGACCATGTAGACACTGCCCTTGTCGGGTCTGGTGTCGACGCTGACCACCGGGATCTTCTTCGACGCGAGGGTCTCCAGGGTGGAGGCGATGGCGCCGGTGTCCTGGGGTGCGATGACGACGGCTTTGGCGCCCGTGTTCTGGAACACCTGCACGTTGGCGACGAGCTTGGTGACGTCGTTCTGCGAATTGCTCAGCGGTAGCGCGTTGATGCCGTCGGTCTTGATGTCGTTCTTCAGGTACTGCGCGTAGGAGTTCCAGAAGTCGGAGTCGGAGCGGGGCAGGTCGATGCCGATGACGGACTTGTCGCCGCCCGACGCTGCCGAGCCCGGGCTCTCGCGATTGCATGCGGTGGCGAGGGCCAGCATCGCGAGGACGGCGGTGGCGGCTGCGGCGGTGGAGCGGGTGCGGGTGGGGTTCATGGCCGTGTTCTCCTTAGCCAGGGGCGCTGCGACGTGGGGAGGGGGACGTACGCGCCGTGCGGAAGGCGGCGGGGGCGCCGGACGGCGCACCCAGCGATCCGGCCATTCCTCCGATGTATCTGGGACGGGACGTTACGACGACGTTGCCGAAGTTGGCAAGGGTCCTGGACCGGCTTGATGTGCCGGGTCCTCGCGCCACAGAGCGTCGCGACGCTGCCCTAGCCGTCTGACCCCGCCCGACGTCCGCCTGCTCACGAGCAACGGCGCTTCGGGGATGTGCCGCGGACGGCTCCGGGAGAGCTGCCCTTCGAGAGCGGCGGTGGGTGACGGCGAGGAAATACATCCGAGGAATGCATTGTCAGCTGCGATCTCCGCGTCTATGTTCGCTGTGGCCGCCGATACATCCGATGACTGACTGGCCATCGGATGACCGGGGCCCTGGCGAACGGCCCGGACCGGACCGGCGCACCTCAGGTCGCCCGGCCATCACGGCCGATCGCCCCGAAGACGAAACCGAAACCCGCTCGGCGAGGGAGCTGCCCGGTGAAACTGCTACGAGTCGGATCCCCAGGTCAAGAGCGGCCCGCTGTACGCACCGACGACGGCCGGCTGCTGGACCTGTCCTCCGTGACCCGGGACATCGACGGTGCCTTCCTCGCCGGCGGGGGGATCGACCGGGCCCGCGCAGCGGTCTCGGCGGGGGAACTGCCCGAAATCGACCGGGACGGGCTGCGCATCGGGCCGCCCGTCACCCGCCCCGGCAAGGTCGTCTGTGTCGGCCTCAACTACCGCGATCACGCCGCCGAGACCGGCGCGGCGATTCCCGCGCGTCCGGTGGTGTTCATGAAGGACCCGGGCACGGTGGTCGGCCCGTACGACGAGGTGCTGATCCCCCGCGGATCGGTGAAGACCGACTGGGAGGTCGAACTCGCGGTCGTCATCGGCCGCCGGGCGCGCTACCTGGACGGACCGGATGCCGCGCGGGCCGTGATCGCGGGGTACGCGGTCAGCCACGACGTATCGGAGCGGGAATTCCAGCTGGAGTACTCGTCGCAGTGGGACCTGGGCAAGTCCTGCGAGACCTTCAACCCGCTCGGCCCGTGGCTGGTCACCGCCGACGAGGCCGGCGACCCGCAGAACCTCGGCCTGTACCTGAGCGTCAACGGTCTGAAGCGGCAGGACGGTCACACCAGCGGCATGATCTTCCCGGTCGACCACATCGTGTGGTACCTGAGCCAGTACATGGTCCTGGAACCGGGCGACGTGATCAACACCGGCACGCCCGCGGGCGTGGCCCTGGGCCTTCCCGGCACTCCCTACCTGCGCCCCGGCGACACGGTCGAGCTCTCCATCGACGGCCTCGGCAGCCAGCGCCAGACCTTCACCCAAGCGTGAGAGGCAGCACCACCGTGACGACAACCCCCGCCCGGATCATCGCCGTCGACACCTACGACGTCCGCTTCCCCACCTCGCGGGAACTGGACGGCTCCGACGCGATGAACCCGGACCCCGACTACTCCGCCGCCTATGTCGTCCTGCGCACCGACGCCGGCGACGGGCACGAAGGACACGGCTTCACCTTCACCATCGGACGCGGCAACGAGGTCCAGGTCGCCGCGATCGACGCGCTGCGGCCCCATGTCATGGGCCGCTCCGTCTCGGAGCTGTGCGCCGATCCCGGAACGGTCAGCCGGGATCTGATCGGGGACAGTCAGCTGCGCTGGCTCGGCCCCGAGAAGGGCGTCATGCACATGGCGATCGGCGCCGTGGTCAACGCCGTGTGGGACCTGGCGGCCAAGCGGGAGGGCAAGCCGCTGTGGCGGCTGCTCGCCGACGCCTCGCCACAGTGGCTGGTCTCCCAAGTCGACTTCCGCTACATCGCCGACGTCCTCACCCCCGAGGACGCCCTCACGCTCCTCCGCGAGGGCCGCACGGGACTCGCGGAACGTGAGAAGACCCTGCTGGAGCGCGGATATCCCGGCTACACCACCTCCCCGGGCTGGCTCGGCTACACCGACGACAAGCTCACCCGGCTGGCCAAGCAGGCCGTGGCCGACGGCTTCACGCAGATCAAGCTCAAGGTCGGCGCCGACATGAGCGACGACATCCGGCGCCTGCGCACCGCCCGTGCCGCCGTCGGTGACGGCATCCGCATCGCCATCGACGCCAACCAGCGGTGGAACGTGCCCGAGGCGATCAGGTGGACCAACGCGCTCGCCGAGTTCGACCCGTACTGGATCGAGGAGCCGACCAGCCCCGACGACGTCCTCGGCCACGCGGCGATACGGAAGGCCGTCGCTCCCGTCAAGGTGGCCACCGGCGAACACGTGCAGAACCGGATCGTCTTCAAGCAGCTCCTCCAGGCCGGCGCCATCGATGTCCTCCAGATCGATGCGGCCCGGGTCGCCGGGGTGAACGAGAACCTCGCGATCCTGCTGCTCGCCGCGAAGTTCGGGGTGCCGGTGTGCCCGCACGCCGGCGGAGTGGGGCTGTGCGAGCTGGTGCAGCACCTGTCGATGTTCGACTACCTGGTCCTCTCCGGAACCACCGAGAACCGCGTCATCGAGTACGTCGATCACCTCCACCAGCACTTCGTCGAGCCGGTGGTGATCCGGGACGGCCACTACACCGCGCCGCTCGCCCCCGGCTTCTCCGCCACCATGCGCGAGGAGTCCATCACCGAGTACCGCTACCCGGACGGCACGTTCTGGGTGGCCGACCGCGCCGCGCAGGAGGAAGTGGCATGACCGAACTGACCGAACTGACCGGCCTCAGGGCTCTCGTCACGGGCGGCGCGTCCGGCATCGGCCTCGCCACGGCCCGCGCGCTGGCGGCGCGGGGCGCGGCCGTCGCCGTACTCGACCTCGATCCGCAAGGCGTACCCGAACCGCTGCTCGGCCTCAAGGCCGACGTCGGCGACGACGCCTCCGTACGCGCCGCCGTGGAAGAGGCGGCCACGCGGCTCGGCGGGATCGACATCCTCGTCAACAACGCGGGCATCGGCGCCGCCGGCACCGTCGAGGACAACTCCGACGAACAGTGGCACCGCGTCCTGGACGTCAACGTCATCGGCATGGTCCGCACCACCCGGGCCGCCCTGCCCCACCTGCGCCGGTCCGCGCACGCGTCCGTGGTCAACACCTGCTCCATCGCGGCCACCGCCGGACTGCCGCAGCGCGCCCTGTACTCCGCCAGCAAGGGCGCCGTACAATCCCTCACCCTGGCCATGGCCGCCGACCACGTCAGTGAGGGCATCCGCGTCAACTGCGTCAATCCCGGCACCGCCGACACCCCGTGGGTGGCCCGGCTGCTCCACGCCGCCGACGACCCCGCGGCCGAACGGGCCGCCCTCGCCGCCCGCCAGCCCATGGGCCGTCTGGTGACCGCCGACGAGGTGGCCGCCGCCATCGTCTACCTGGCCGGTCCGGCCGCGGCCTCCGTCACCGGCACCGCCCTCGCGGTGGACGGCGGCATGCAGGGACTGCGGCTGCGCCCGGCGGCCCGGTCGTGAGGACCACCGGGCTGGGCGGCAGCGCGGCAGCGGTCTCGGAGCTCGCCCTGGGCTGCGCGGCCCTCGGCAACCTCTACCACCCGGTCACCGACGAGGCCGCCCGCGCCACGGTGGACGCGGCCTGGGACGCCGGCGTCCGCACCTTCGACACCGCCCCCCACTACGGACTGGGCCTGTCGGAACGGCGGCTCGGTGCCGCCCTGCGCGAGCGCCCCCGCGACACCTACACCCTCTCCACCAAGGTGGGCCGGCTCCTCGTGCCGAGCCCCCAGGGCAACCGCGGGGACGACCTCGCCCACGGCTTCGCCGTCCCGGCCACCCACCGCCGGGTCTGGGACTTCAGCGCCGACGGAGTGCTGCGCTCCCTCGAGGCGAGCCTGGAACGCCTGGGCCTGGACCGCGTCGACATCGCGCTGCTGCACGACCCGGACGACCACGCCGAACAGGCGCTGCGGGAGGCATATCCGGCGCTGGAGCGGCTGCGCGGCGAAGGCGTGGTCGGGGCGATCGGCATCGGCATGAACCAGTCCGCCCTGCCCGCCCGCTTCCTGCGCGAGACCGACATCGACGTGGTGCTCCTGGCCGGCCGCTACACACTCCTCGAACAGGACGGGCTCACCGAGCTGCTCCCGGAGGCGGCCGCCCGCGGCCGCAGCGTCGTCATCGGCGGAGTGTTCAACTCCGGACTGCTGACCGCCCCCCGGCCGGGCGCCACCTACGACTACGGGCCGGTCCCGCAGCCGGTGCTCGACCGGGCACTGCGGCTGCTGGCGGTCACCGAGCGCCACGGCGTGCCGTTGCGGGCCGCCGGGCTGCGCTTCCCGTTCGGCCACCCGTCCGTGGCGAGCGTCCTGACCGGTGCCCGTTCCCCCGAGGAGGTGCGCGACACCGTGGAGCAGCTGCGGCGCCCGATCCCGGAAGGCCTGTGGGACGAGCTGCGCGCCGAGGGCCTGCTGGACCCGGACACCCCCGTACCCGTCACCGCGCCCATCGGGGAAACCCCCTCACCGAAGGAGCCGTCATGAAGGTCGCCCTGCACACCAAGGTCCGCGCCGACCGCACCGAGGAGTACGACGCCGCGCACCGGCAGGTGCCCGAGGAGCTGACCGCCGCCATCCGCGCCGCGGGGGTCAGCGAGTGGACGATCTGGCGCAGCGGCACCGCCCTGTTCCACGTACTGGAAGTCCAGGACTACCAGGCGATGATCGCGGAGCTCGAGAAGCTGCCGGTCAACATCGCCTGGCAGGCGCGGATGGCCGAGCTGCTGGACGTCGTCCACGACTACTCCACGCAGGGCGCGGACGCCTCGCTGCCGGTGGTGTGGGAGCTGTGACCGGGGCGGACCACGGGCCGGGAACCGTGGACGCCCACCACCACGTGTGGGACCTGTCCGTCCGCGACCAGCCCTGGATCACCGGGCCCGAACTCGCCCCGCTGCGCCGGGACTTCTCCCTCGCCGACCTGACACCGCAGGCCCGCGCGGCCGGCGTCACCGCCACCGTGCTGGTGCAGACGATCACCGCGGCGGAAGAGACCCCCGAGTTCCTGGCCATGGCCGCGCGCAGCGACCTGGTCGCCGGGGTCGTCGGCTGGACCGACCTGACCGCACCCGACGTCGCCGACACCCTCGCCGGGCTGCGCGCCGCCACCGGCGGGGAGCACCTGGTGGGGATCCGCCACCAGGTGCAGGACGAGCCGGACCCCCGCTGGCTCGTGCGCCCGGAGGTACTGCGCGGCCTGGCCGCGATCGCCGAGGGGGGACTCGTCTACGACCTCGTGGTGAAGCCGCACCAACTCGAGGCCGCCGCCCTGGCCGCGCAGCGCCTGCCCGGCCTCACCTTCGTCCTCGACCACCTCGGCAAGCCGCCCGTCGCGTCCGGCGAACTCGCTCCCTGGGCGGAGCGGATCAGGCGCCTCGCCGCCCTCCCCAACACCGTCTGCAAACTCTCGGGCATGGTCACCGAAGCCGACCGGGGCTCCTGGACGGTCGATGACCTGAGGCCGTACGCCGACACCGTCCTGGACGCCTTCGGTCCCGGGCGGCTGATGTTCGGCTCCGACTGGCCCGTCTGCCGGCTCGCCGCCACCTACGCCGAAGTCGTCGCCGCCGCCGACGACGTGACGGCCGAGCTCAGCCCGGCCGAGCGCCGCGACGTCTTCACCGGCACGGCCGTGCGGACCTACGGCCTGACCATCACCGCACCCCCGGTCCCGCCCGAGGAAACCCCATGCGCATAGCCCTCTTCATCACGTGCTTCAACGACACGATGTTCCCCCGCACCGGCCAGGCGGTGACCGCCCTGCTGGAACGCCTCGGCCACACCGTGGAGTTCCCGCAGGGCCAGACGTGCTGTGGCCAGATGCACTTCAACACCGGCTACCGGCCCGAGACCCTGCCCATGGTGCGCCGCTTCGCCGAGGTCTTCGCGGGCTACGACGCCGTCGTCGTTCCGTCCGGGTCCTGCGCGGGCATGGTGCGCGAGCACCACCGGGTGGTGGCCGTCCAGTACGGGGACGCCGCCCTCACCGAGGCGGTCGAGCGAGTGGCGGCGACGGTGTACGAGCTGTCGGAACTCCTCGTCGACGTCCTCGGCGTCACCGACGTCGGCGCGTACTTCCCGCACCGCGTCACCTACCACCCGACCTGCCACTCGCTGCGCATGCTCCGCGTCGGCGACCGGCCGCTCAGCCTGCTGCGCGCCGTGAAGGGCATCGACCTCGTCGAACTGCCTGCCGCCGAGTCCTGCTGCGGCTTCGGCGGTACCTTCGCGCTGAAGAACGCGGACGTGTCCAACGCCATGCTCGCCGACAAGATGCGCCATGTCCTGAACACCGGCGCCGAGTTCGTGTGCGCGGGCGACAACTCCTGTCTCACGCACATCGGCGGCGGCCTGTCGCGCCTGCGTACCGGCGTCGGCACGATGCACCTGGCCGAGATCCTGGCCTCGACGGAAGGAGACGTGCGGTGAGCGGAGCCGACAACGTCGTATGGCTGGGCACGCCGGCCTTCCCCCAGGCGGCGCGTGCCGCGCTCGCGGACACCCAACTGCGGGCGAACCTGCGCCGGGCGACCGGCACCATCCGGGACAAGCGCCTGGCGGTCGCCGCCGAGCTGGAGGACTGGGAGGAACTGCGGGAGACGGCCGCAGCCGTCAAACGTCACACCCTGCGCCATCTCGACCACCATCTCCTGCGCCTGGAGAGCGCGGTGACCGCCGCGGGCGGAGTGGTCCACTGGGCGGCGGACGCCGCCGAGGCCAACCGCATCGTCACCCACCTGGTGAGGGCGACCGGCGAGAGCGAGGTCGTCAAGGTCAAGTCGATGGCGACCCAGGAGATCGGTCTCAACGAGGCGCTCGCCGAGGCCGGCATCCGCGCCTACGAGACCGATCTCGCCGAACTCATCGTGCAATTGGGCCACGATCGCCCGTCCCACATCCTGGTGCCGGCCATCCACCGCAATCGCTCCGAGATCCGGGAGATCTTCCGGCGGGAGATGGGGGAGTGGGGAAGGCCGGCTCCCGAAGGGCTCTCCGACGATCCCCGCGATCTCGCCGAGGCGGCCCGGCTCCACCTGCGGGAGAAGTTCCTGCGGGCCAAGGTGGCCGTCTCGGGCGCCAACTTCGCCGCTGCCGACACCGGAACGGTGGTGGTGGTGGAGTCGGAGGGCAACGGGCGGATGTGCCTGACCCTGCCCGAGACGCTGATCACCGTGATGGGCATCGAGAAGGTCCTGCCGTCCTTCGCCGACCTGGAGGTCTTCCTCCAGCTCCTGCCCCGCTCCTCGACGGGCGAGCGCATGAACCCGTACACCTCCCTCTGGACGGGCGTCACCGAGGGCGACGGCCCCAGGAACTTCCACCTGGTCCTCCTCGACAACGGCCGCACCGCGACGCTGGCCGACGAGGTCGGCCGTCAGGCCCTCGCCTGCATCCGCTGCTCGGCGTGCCTGAACGTCTGCCCGGTGTACGAGCGCACGGGCGGCCACGCCTACGGATCCGTCTACCCCGGCCCGATCGGCGCCGTACTGACCCCCCAGCTCGTCGGCATCGAGAACGCGGCCTCCCTGCCCTTCGCCTCCACCCTGTGCGGCGCCTGCTACGACGCCTGCCCCGTGAAGATCAACATCCCCGAGGTGCTGGTCCATCTGCGCGCGGAGGCCGTGGAGGCGGGGCGGCGCGGCAGACGCCTGCCCACCATCGAGGGGCTCGCCATGAAGGCCGCGGCCGCCGTCATGTCCTCCCCGGAGCGATTGGCCACGGCCCAGAAGCTCGCCGGACTCGGGGCCCGGCTGCTGGCCCGTGACGGCCGGATCGGCGTCCTGCCGGGTCCGTTCGCCCGCTGGTCCGGCAGCCGTGACACGCCCCTGCCGGCCCGGGAGACGCTCCGTGCCTGGTGGCGCCGGACGAGGCCACCCGCGAAGGAAGACAGCCCTGCGACGGTGGAAGGGAAGGGACGACGATGAACGGTCGCGAGAGCGTCCTGAGCGCGGTGCGCAGAGCCCTGGCCGGAGTGCCCGGAACGGAGAACCCCGACGACGTACCGCTCCCGGACACGCCGCGCGCCGACCACGCGGGACCGGACGTCGTCGGGCTGTTCGCCGAGCGTGCCGCCGAGTACCGCGCCACGGTGGTCCGCGTTCCGGCGGCCGATGCGGCGGCGGCCGTCGGGCGCGCGCTGGCCCGCACCGGAGCACGGTCCCTGGTGGTGCCGCCCGGGTTTCCCGAAGACCTGGTCCCGCAGGGACCCTGGACCCGGCTGGCGGACGCTCCGCCGCTGACGGTGGGGCAGCTCGACGGGGCGGATGCCGTGGTCACCACCGTCGCCACCGCGATCGCCGTCACCGGCACCGTGATCCTCGACCACGGACCCGGCCAGGGGCGCAGGGCCCTGACCTTGTTGCCGGACCAGCACGTCTGCGTGGTCCGGGTGGACCAGATCGTCCCCGACGTGCCCGAGGCGCTGAGCCGGCTCGACGCTTCTCGGCCGCTCACGCTCATCTCCGGTCCCTCGGCCACCAGTGACATCGAGCTGGAGCGTGTCGAGGGCGTGCACGGGCCCAGGACCCTGGACATCGTCCTGGTGGTCGACGCATAGCGGCCGGTGCCGTGCCCCGTCACTCACTGAACGGACCGAGACGCACATCCGATGTCCGAGCACGTTTCGCCATCCCTTGTCCCTCACTCTCCAGGAGTCGAACGATGTCCTCCTCCCCCCTCAGCCGACGCTCCCTGATCAAGGGCGCCGCCCTCGCCGGCGGCGCCGTGGCGTTCGGTCTGCCGCAGGCCCTGTGGCCCGCCACCGCCCAGGCCTACACCGTCCCCTCGAAGCTGGACTGGTGGTACCAGGCCAGGTTCGGCATGTTCATCCACTTCGGGTCCTACTCCTACCGCGGCCACGGCGAGTGGGCTTTCTCCACCGAGAACTGGAACAAGGCCGACTACCAGACCCAGGTGACCACCCCGTTCAACCCGGCCGGCTTCAACGCCGCCACCATCGCCGAACTGGCCAGGAGCGCCGGGATGAAGTACCTCGTGATCACCGCCAAGCACCACGAGGGCTATGCGATGTGGGACTCCGACGTCGCGGGCTTCACCGACACCACCGGCACCAAGCAGTACAACCTGCGCGACTACAACGGCTACCAGCCCGACCTGCTGGCGCAGCTGAAGACCGAGTGCGAGAAGCGGGGCGTCAAGTTCGGGCTCTACTACTCGATCCTGGACTGGAGCCACCCCTCCCAGACCATCAACCGGGGCACCCTCTTCTCCGACATGTCGTCGCAGACCGCCCGCACCGCCTACATCAACGACATGAAGGCCCAACTGCAGGAACTGCTGGACCGCTACGACCCCGCCGTCCTGTGGTTCGACGGCGACTGGTGCGGCAACCCGTCCGGCCCCACGCTCACCGACTGGTGGACCAAGGCCGACGGTGAGGACCTCTACGGCTGGCTGATGGCCCGCAAGCCCGGACTCGTCGTCAACGAACGTGTCAAGCGGGACCTCGGTCTGGGTGACTTCGCCTGCCCGGAGCAGACCGTGCCGGTCAGGCCGCTGGACCGGCCGTGGGAGACCTGCGCCACCATGAACGGCCAGTGGGGCTACACCGACTGGGCCGAGAACAACTACAGGTCCGTGAAGGACATCATCCAGGAGATGGTCACCGTCGTCTCCCGGGACGGCAACTACCTGCTCAACATCGGCCCCAAGGGTGACGGCACCGTGACGGCCGGAGCGACGACGGTACTGGGCGGGCTCGCCTCCTGGATGGCCACCCACGCCGACAGCATCCACGGAACCAGCGGCAGCCCCTTCGCCACCGAGCCGTCCTGGGGCAGGATCACCAAGAAGAACGGCAAGCTCTTCGCCCACGTCTTCACGTGGCCGACGGGCGGCACCCTGCAGATCCCGGTGGTCCACAACACGATCAGCCGCGTCTACTTGATGAACAATCCCTCGGTTTCGCTCGCCCACACGGTCAGCGGCGGCCAGATCAACGTCAGCGTGCCGCCCACAGCGCCCAACGCGAACGACTCCGTGGTCTGCGTGGAGGTCAGCGGCATGCCGGCGGTCCTGGCGGGCGGCGTCTACCGGCTGGTCAGCGCTCACAACGGCAAGGCCCTCGACAACAGCAACACCACCACCGAGGGCGGCCAGGTCGCCCAGTGGACCCCCAACGGAGGCTCCCCGCAGCAGTGGACGGTCACCGACCTGGGCCACGGCTACTACAAACTGGTCTGCGTCCGCAGCGGCAAGGCCCTCGACGACAACGGCAACACCTCCGACGGCGCGGTGATGGTGCAGCGCACCGACAACGGCGGTCAGGGGCAGCAGTGGGCGGTCACCGCGCTGGGCGGGGGTGCGTTCCGGCTCACCAACCGGCACAGCGGGAAGGTGCTGGACAACGCCTACGCGAGCGGGGACGCAAGCCCGGTCATCCAGTGGTCCGCCAACGGCGGCCCCGCGCAGAACTGGAACATGACCAAAACCGGCTGAGCCCGCCCGGGAGTCCGGCACCGGAACCTTCCGGTGCCGGACCCCTGCGCGACGACTCCCGTGCACACGGGGCCGATTGGCTTGATGCTGCCTCAGACGGTGAAGGCGACGCGCGCGAGCCGCACCGGGCCGCGCAGGCCGAGGCGGACGTCGTGCACTCCGGCAGCCGCGACGACGGGGGCGGTCACCGTGGCGTAGTCGTGGGGCCCGGCGGTAGCGGGGGAAAGCGTGAGCACCGCCAGTACCGGGCCGTCGTCCAGCGAGAGTTCGACCGCGCCCTCACCCGCGGCCTCCACCGTGATCCCGGCAGCACCCTTCCCGAAGTCGCAGTCTCGGAAGACCAGTTCGCCCCTCCGGCCGGCCACAGGGGTAACGGAGTCACCCGATGTCTTCGCGCGATCCACGATCTCCGTGCCGCTCTGGTCGTCGAAGTCCACCGCGTCCAGGCCGCCCGCCATGACCGGCCGGGGGAGGGACGGCTCGCCGTCGAGCTCGACGGTCCGGGCCAGGCGGACGTCCTCGCTGGACGCTCCGACGAGGATCTCGTAGTGGCCCGGTGCCACCCGCTGACGTCCCTGGGCCACGTCCCAGAACGCGAACGCCGACATCGGCACCCGGAAGGCGATCTCCGTGACCTCGCCGGCCGCGAGCGTCACACGCCGGTGCGCGGCCAGTTCCCTGCGGGGCCGTGGCACCGACGGCTCCACGGCCCGGGTGTAGAGCTGGACGACCTCGTCCGAGGTGACGTCACCGGTGTTGCCGACCGTGAAGGACACGTACAGTGTCCCGTCCTCGACGCGCGTCGTGAGGCCTTCGTAGGAGAAGGACGCGTACGACAGGCCGTGGCCGAACGGGAAGAGGGGCGTGCCCTCGAAGTAGAGGTACGTCTGGCGGCCCCCGATCACGTCGTAGTCGAGGAGGTCGGGCAGGTCGGAGTCGTCGGCGTACCAGGTCTGCGGGAGACGGCCGGCGGGGGAGACGTCGCCGGCCAGGATCCGGGCCAGGGCGCTGCCGGCCGCCTGGCCGCCGTGGGCCGTCCACAGCAGCGTCGGCACGTCCGCGTGATCGACCGCGTACGGGTACGCCGACACCAGCGCCAGCACCGTGTTCGGGTTGGCCGTGCGGGCCGCGCGCAGGAGGCGCTCCTGGTGGGCGGGGAGGGTCAGCGTCGTACGGTCCTCGGTCTCCCGTCCGTTGATGTGCGGGTCGTTGCCCGCGACCACCAGGACCACGTCCGCCTGCGCGGCGGCCCTGCGCACCGCGTCCTCGCCGTTCTCGACGACGACGACCTCGAAGATCTCTCCGTTCCCGTCGGCAACCTTGACGCCGTCGGCGGCGACAGAGACGGGGTGGCCCGTGGCGATGTGGCGAAGGAGGTGCCCGTTCTCGTGCGGTTCCAGGCGGAACGTCTCCTGGACGACCCAGCCTCCGGGCTGGTCGGCGGAGGCTCGGACACGGCCGTCCTCGGCGACGGAGAGATAGCGGCCGTCGGGGGCGCGCAGGGTCAGCACGCCCTCGCCCCAGTCGATGAGGGAGAGCTCGGTGCCGGCCGCGCGGGTGGTGAGCGGGGGCAGGTCCGTCCGGCCCGTGAGCAGGGCCGGGTCGAGGGCGCCTCCGGCGCCGCGCACCTCGTCGTGGGCCTCCGCCTCGGGGACGTGCAGGAAGGCTCCGGCCGAGGTCTTCAGCAGGATCCGGTCCACGCCCTCCGCGAACTGCACGCGCTCCGAGCCGAACCGCTCGTACAGGGCCGCCAGCGGCGTGGAGCGGTGCAGGAGCGTGCCGCTGTACCAGTCGAGCTTGCACTCGTCGGCGAGCAGGCCGACCACCGCGAGCCGGGTGCCGGGCGCGAGCGGCAGCACGCCACCGCTGTTCTTGAGCAGCACGACCGCCTGCTCGGCCGCCTCCTGGGCGAGGGCCCGGTGGGCCGGGGTGTCGAAGTCCGTGGTGAGCGCGTGCGGATCGTACTCCGGGTCGAACTCGCCGAGGCGGAAACGGACCGAGAGCTGGCGGCGCACCGCCGCGTCGACGTCCGGCTCGGTCAACAGGCCCTGCGCCAGGGCGCCCCGGACCCGTGCCGTGATCTCCGAGCTGTCGGTGCCGTGGTCGGTGAAGCTGTCGACGCCGGCCAGCAGGGCGGCGGCCGTGGCTTCCTCGTGGGTGTCGAAGTAGTGCTCGGAGTCGACCAGGTTGGAGGGCGCGCCCGCGTCCGAGCAGACCAGCAGCTCCTCGTCGGTCCAGGTGCGCAGCTGCTCGCGCAGATACGGCGAGAGATGGTTCGGGCGGCCGTTGACCAGGTTGTACGCCGGCATCACACCGGCCACGGCGCCCGCCTCGACCGTCTCGCGGAAGGCGCGCAGGTCGTATTCGTGCAGGACGCGCGGGCGGACCGAGGAGGACGTGACGTCGCGGCCCGTCTCGTTGTTGTGGGCCAGCCAGTGCTTGAGGACGGGGGCGGTGCGCCAGTACGTCGGGTGCTCGCCGCGCAGGCCGTGCGTGTAGGCGGTGGCGATGGCCGAGGTGAGCTTCGGGTCCTCCGAGTAGCCCTCCTCGTTGCGGCCCCACAGGGGATGGCGCAGCAGGTTCACGGTCGGGGCCCAGACGTTCAGCCCCACGCGGTCGTCGCGGGCGCGCATCGCCCGGGCCTCCTTGGACACCGCCTCGCCGACCCGTCGTACGAGATCCGTGTTCCACGTCGCGCCCAGGCCCACCGCCTGCGGGAAGACGGTGGCCGGACCCATCCAGGCCACACCGTGCAGGGCCTCCTGGCCGGTGCGGAACGCGGCGACGCCGAGCCGCTCCACGGCGGGCACGAACTGGTGCAGGAATCCGATCTTCTCGTCGAGGGTGAGCCGCGACAGGAGGTCGTCGATGCGCTTCGCGAAAGGCAGTTGCGGATCGCGGAAAGGCGGTGATGTGTGCGGCGTCTGTGCGGACACGTGGGATCCCCTTGAGATGGAGCGGCGGGTGCTTTCGAAGCGCTTCGATGCTCACCAGATAGCAGGGTGGATGTCAAGGGATCAACCCCCTTGCGTCAAGCAGCATATAAGGAGCATTCACCTCCAGGCCGCGGAGGAATCTCGGAAGCGACCCTTGTGCGCCTATGGGTGTTCACTTAACCTCACTGCAACATCGAAGCGCTTCGACTGCGAATCGCGTCGCAGGTGTTGGATGTCCGGTTCAGCCAAGTCAGTTCCAGTCACGACACCGCAGCCGACGGCCCACCGCCGGGTGTTCAGGTGCGCCATGAAGGGTTGACGCAATGACGCCGAATGCCGCCTCCTCCGGACCGAGCCGGAGAAGCTTCCTCGCCTCCACGGCGGTCGCCACCGCAGCGGTGGCCGGGGGAATGCCGCTGCTCACCGCCTGCGGCGGTTCGAAGAGCGGGTCACCAGACGGAACCACGGGGGGCAAGGGCGCCGACAAGCTGCTCCCGACCTACGTCGCCAGCACGATCGCGACGCCCGACCTTCCGTCGAAGAACGGTTCGTCGGCCGGCTACCTCGCCAAGGTCGACCTCGCGGCCCTCGCCACCTCGGTCCCGGACAAGCTCGGCACCGGCGCTCCCCTCAAGATCATGTCCCCGCTCTGGGGAACCCCGCCGAAGGCCGGGTGCGCGTACTACGAGGCGGTCGACGCCGCGGCGGGCACCAAGGTCACCTGGCAGAATCAGGACGGCAACACCTACGGCGAGAAGCTCGGCGCCGTCCTCGCCTCCAGCTCCATACCCGACATGGTGGTCGTGGCCAACTGGCATCTGGTCGGCAAGATCGCGAACGCGGTCACCGCGAAGTTCATGGACCTCGGCCCCTACCTGGCGGGCGACAAGGTCAAGAAGTACCCGAACCTGGCCGCGATTCCGTCCGACGCCTGGCGCATGGGCATCTTCGGCGGCGCACTGCGCGGCATTCCGATGCCCGCCGCCCCCGCGAGCTTCATCGTGCCCTACTACCGCAAGGACCTCTTCGACCAGAAGGGCTGGTCCGTACCCAAGTCGGCCGACGAGTTCCTCAGCTGGGCCAAGGAAGCCACCAGTGCCAAGGCCAAAGTGTGGGCCTGCGGTGACATGAGCTGGGTCTCGGGAAGCATCTTCGGCGCCTGTCCCAAATGGAACATCGATGACGACGGCAAGCTGAGGTACGCCATCGAGCGGCCCGAATACCTCGAAGCCCTGGAGTGGACCCGCAAGCTGTTCGACGCCGGCGTGGTCCATCCCGACGACAGTGCCCGCTCCGGCGACGCGGGCCAGCGCTTCACCGCCGGACAGATCCTGGTCTTCAACGGCGACATGTCCGCCTGGTACCAGAAGACGGCCGAACAGGCCCAGGCCAACCCGGGCTTCCAGATCGAAGCCATGGACATCTTCGGCGCCGACGGCGGCAACCCGACGCTGTGGGCGTCCTCGCCCGCCACCATCTGGTCGCTGATCAGCAAGGACGCCTCGAAGGAGACCGTGGAGAACGCGCTGGCCGCCGCCAACTTCTCGGCCGCGCCCTACGGCACCAAGGAGCGGATGCTCGTCGACTACGGCGTCGAGGGCACCCACTACGCGGTCAAGGACGGTGTCCCCGTCAAGAACGACCAGGGCAACTCCGAGGTGATCAACGCCTGGCCGATGCTGGCGGCCCCGGCTGCCTACTACGCCCACCCCGACTTCCCCGACGTCGCCCGCAAGCAGGTCGAGTGGCAGCAGCGGATGGGCGCCTTCATGAAGAAGACGTCCACGTACGGCATGACCATCGTCGAGCCGACCCGCTACGCCAACCTCGCCAGCCAGCACGAGCAGCTGCAGATCGACTACGTGCGCGGAAACAAGAAGCTGTCCGACGTGCAAGCCGCCATCTCCACCTGGCGGTCCTCCGGCGGCGACGAGCTGCGCGACTGGTACAAGGAACTCCTCGACAAGAACGGCAGCGGCAACTGATGTCCGTCACGGCCGGGAGCAGGCCCGACAGGACTCGTCCCCCCGCCACCGTCGAGGAGCGGACGGTCACGGTCGCCACCACGGGGGCGAAGGTGCGGGCGTCGAGCAGGACGACCAAGGGCGGCAAGGTTCCGTTCCGGATCCGGCTGCGCCGTGACCGCACGCTCATCGTGATGACGGTGCCCGTCATCGCGCTGCTGTTGCTCTTCAACTACGTCCCGCTGCTCGGCAACGTCGTCGCCTTCCAGGATTACGACCCGTACGTCTCCAGCAACGGTGTCACGGCGATCTTCCACAGTCCCTGGGTCGGCTTCGAGCAGTTCGCGCGGGCGCTCGACGACCCGCTGTTCTGGAGCGCCACGAAGAACACCCTCCTCCTGTTCGCGCTCCAACTGGTGCTGTTCTTCCCGATCCCCATCGCCCTCGCGCTGCTCATCAACAGCGTGGTCCGGCCCCGGGTGCGGGCCGTGGCGCAGGCGATCATGTATCTGCCGCACTTCTTCTCGTGGGTCCTCGTGATCACCGTGTTCCAGCAGATCTTCGGCGGCGCGGGCATCATCGCGCAGACGCTGGAGGATCACGGGTGGAGCGGCTTCGACCTGATGACCAACGCGGACCTCTTCAAGTACCTGGTCACCGCGCAAGCCGTGTGGAAGGACGCCGGCTGGGGGATCATCGTCTTCCTCGCCGCCCTGTCCGCCGTCAGCACCGACCTGTACGAGGCCGCCGCCATGGACGGCGCGGGGCGCTGGCGGCGCATGTGGCACGTGACGCTGCCCGCACTGCGCCCGGTGATCGCGCTGCTGCTGGTCCTGCGCGTGGGTGACGCGCTGAGCGTCGGATTCGAGCAGTTCCTGCTCCAGCGGGACGCGGTCGGTGCGGGGGCCGCCGAGGTCCTCGACACCTACGTGTGGAGCGCCGGCATCAAGTACGGCGACTTCAGCTACGCGGCCGCGGTCGGCCTGGCCAAGGGACTCATCGGAATCTGTCTCGTCCTGGGTGCGAACAAGTTCGCGCACCTGCTGGGCGAGCAGGGGGTGTACAAGAAATGAGCCTCAACACGCAGCTCGTCCGCAGCCTCAAGGCTCCCGCCCGCCCGGTGTGGGAGGAGCCGCCGAGCAAGGCGGGACTCACCGCCAAGAGCGGCTTCCTCCTGCTCTGCTGCCTGGGGGTGCTCGGTCCGCTGTGGATCGTGATCGTCACCAGCCTCTCTCCCAAACCGGTGATCGACCAGGCCGGCGGCCTCGTCGTGATCCCCCGGGGCGTCACCTTCGTCAACTACACCGAACTGCTCAGCGGTGGCCAGGTCAGCCGGGCCATCATGGTCTCGGCCGGTGTCACGCTCTTCGGCACGCTGTTCTCGATGACGGTGTCGGTCCTGGCCGCCTACGGCCTGTCGCGGCCAGGGAGTCTGGGGCACCGGTTCTTCCTGATGACCATGATGGCGACCATGTTCTTCGGGGCCGGGCTCATTCCGACGTACCTCCTGGTGCAGTCGCTGGGCCTCACCGACAGCTATCTGTCGCTGGTCCTGCCGAGCGCGGTCAGTGTCTTCAACATCCTGGTCCTGCGGGCCTTCTTCATGGGGATCTCACCCGAACTCACCGAGTCGGCCCGCATCGACGGGGCCAGTGACCTGCGCATCCTGCTGACCATCACCATGCCGCTGTCCCGCGCGGTGCTGGCCGTCATCTCGCTGTTCTACGCGGTCGGGTACTGGAGCGCCTGGTTCAACGCGTCCATCTATCTCAGCGACCAGGGGATGATGCCGCTGCAGAACGTGCTCATCCAACTGGTCCAGAAGAACACCGAGGCGCCGACCGGCCTCCAGCAGGCCGTTCGTACTGGGGAATTGTCCGCGCTGGGACTGCAGATGGCCGTGATGGTCCTCGCGCTGATCCCCGTAGCGATCGCGTCCCCCTTCGTCCAGCGGCACTTCAAGAAGGGCATGCGCACCGGAGCCATCAAGGGCTGAAGCCCCTTGGTCCCTGATCCCCGCTCGACTTCCCCCTTCGTGAGGACCGAGGTATGTCATGAGCACGTTTCATCTCAGCAGACTCAGCAGACGCTCCGTTCTTGCCGGTTCCGCCGCCACCGCCGCGTTCGTCTCCCTGCCGACGGTTTCGGGCAGGGCGCAGGCCGCCGCTTCCCCTTTCGCTCCCACGGCCGTGGCGAAGAGCGGCTACCGGTGGCGCAACGCCGTCATGGGCGGCACCGGCTTCATCACCGGGGTCCTGTTCCACCCGTCGGTGCGAGGGCTCGCCTACGCCCGGACCGACATCGGGGGCGCCTACCGCTGGGACGACCGGACCGACCGCTGGATCCCGCTGACCGACCACCTCGGCTGGGACGACTGGAACCTCCTCGGCGTCGAGGCCATGGCCGTCGACCCCGCCCACCCGGGCCGTGTCTATCTCACCCTCGGCACCTACACCCAGTCCTGGGCCGGCAACGGGGCCGTGCTGCGCTCCGAGGACCGGGGGGCCACCTGGAAGCGCACCGACCTCACCGTGCGGTTCGGCGCCAACGAGGACGGGCGCGGATGCGGTGAACGGCTGCTGGTCGATCCACGGAGCGGCGACACCCTGTGGCTCGGCACCCGGCACGACGGGCTGCTCAAGTCGACCGACCGGGGCGCGACCTGGAAGCCCGTGAGCTTCCCGGCCACCCCGAGCGCCACCGGCCAGGGCGTCACCTTCCTCGTCGCCGCCAGCCGCAGCGTATACGCCGGTTGGGGCGACTGCGACGGCGCCGCCGACCACCCCAACCTGTACCGCACGTCCGACGGAAAGACCTGGGAGCCCGTCCCCGGACAGCCCACCGGCGCCGCTGCCAAGGTGCCGATCCGCGCCGCGTACGACCGCCACACCCGCGAGCTGTACGTGACGTACGCCAACGCTCCCGCCCCCAACGGGCAGTCCGACGGCAGCGTGCACAAGTTGCGTACGACGGACGGGAAATGGGCCGAGATCACCCCCGTGAAGCCCGGCGGGGCGACGAGCGACGGCGGGACCGACGCCTTCGGCTACGGCGGTGTCGCCGTCGACGCCCGCCGGCCCGGGACGCTCGTCGTGTCCACCAACAACCGCTGGGCCGAGATCGACACCGTCTTGCGTTCCACCGACGGCGGCCGCACCTGGAAGTCCCTGAAGGACGAGGCCGTCCTCGACGTCTCCGAGACCCCCTATCTCAAGTGGGGCCAGGCCACACCCAAGTTCGGCTGGTGGATCCAGGCCGTCGGCCTCGACCCGTTCGACTCCGAGCACATCGTCTACGGCACCGGCGCGACCCTGTACGGCACGCGCGACCTCAAGCGCTGGGCCCCGCAGGTCCGTGGTCTGGAGGAGGCGTCCGTGGTGGCGATCGTGTCACCTCCGACGGGAGAGGCCCATCTGATCAGCGGGTCGCGGGACATCGGCGTGCTCTACCACGAGCAGCTGACCGCCTCGCCGTCGCGCGGTTTGGCCACGCACCCCGTGTTCGGGTCCTCCATCGGACTCGCCCAGGCCGCGGCCAGGCCCTCGTACGTCGTGCGCACCGGCTCCGGCGATCAGGGCAACGGCGCCTGGTCGAACGACGGAGGAAAGACCTGGGCGCCCTTCGCGTCGCAGCCGGCCGTCGCCAAGGACGCGCCCGGGCCGATCGTCACCAACGCCGACGGCAGCGTGCTGCTGTGGTCCCTCGCGCACTGGGACGGCACGGTGTATCCGGCGCACCGCTCGGCGGACAACGGCGCCGCCTGGTCCGAGGTCACCTCTCTCCCGAAGGGCTCCGTCCTGGTCGCGGACCCCGTCGACCCGAGGTGCTTCTACGCCTTCGACACGAGTGCCGGCACGCTCTACGCCAGCACCGACAGCGGTCTGACCTTCACCGCCCGGGCCACCGGCCTGAGCTCCGGTGACGCGGGGTTCCAGCTGGCCGCCGCCCCGGGACGCTCCGGTGACCTGTGGCTCAGCGTCAAGGAGAACGGTCTGTTCCGCTCCACCGACGGCGGCGCCGGCTTCACCAAGGTCGGCAGCTGCCGGGCCTCGCACACCCTGGGCTTCGGCAAGGCAGCCGAGGGCGCCTCCTACCCGGCGATCAACATGGCCGGCGGGATCGCGGACTTCAACGCCATCTACCGCTCCGACGACGAGGCCGGGACCTGGACGCGGATCAACGACGACCAGCACCGGTGGGGCTGGACCGGCGCGGCCATCACCGGCGATCCGCGCGTCCACGGCCGGGTCTACCTCGCCACCAACGGGCGCGGCGTGCAGTACGGGGAGCCCGTCTGATGGCCGGCCTGAGTGACGCGACACGAGGCCGTCTGCTCTTCGGCGGCGACTACAACCCGGAGCAGTGGCCCGAGGAGATCTGGCACGAGGACGTCCGGCTAATGAAGGCGGCCGGGGTCAACTCGGTCACCCTCGGCGTCTTCTCCTGGTCGACACTGGAACCGCGCCCCGGGGCAAGGGAGTTCGGCCGTATGGACGCGCTGATGGACCTGATGCACGAGAACGGCATCGGCGTCGTCCTCGCCACCCCCACCTCCTCGCCCCCGCCCTGGATGGGCCGGCTGCACCCCGACACCCTGCCCGTCACCGAGGACGGCCGCACCGAGTGGTGGGGCGGCCGGCAGCACTTCTCGCACTCCAGCGCCACCTACCGGCGCTACGCCGCCGCCATCACCGAGGACCTCGCCGCCCGCTACGGCGGCCACCCGGCGCTGACTATGTGGCACATCAACAACGAGTACTGCACCTTCGACTACGGAGACGAGGCGGCGGCAGCCTTCCGCCGCTGGCTGCGCGAGAAGTACGGCACCCTCGACGCCCTCAACGAAGCCTGGGGCACCGCCTTCTGGAGCCAGGGCTACGACACCTGGGACGGCATCCTGCCGCCCCGCCTGCCCCACTACATGCGCAACCCCACCCAGGTGCTGGACTTCCGGCGCTTCACCTCCGACATGCTCCTGGAGTGTTACGTCGCCGAGCGGGACATCGTCCGCCGCCACACCCCGCACCTGCCGGTCACCAGCAACTTCATGCCGCTGTGGATCGGCCAGGACGCCTGGCGCTGGGCCGACGAGGAGGACGTCGTCTCCGTCGACATCTACCCGGATCCGCACGACCCGCTGGGTGCCCAGAGCGGCGCCCTCGTCCAGGACATGACCCGTTCCCAGGCGCGCGGGCCGTGGATGCTCATGGAGCAGGCCGCCGGGCCCGTCAACTGGCGGGGCGTGAACCACCCCAAGCCCAAGGGCCTCAACCGGCTCTGGTCCTTGCAGGCCGTGGCCCGGGGCGCCGACGCCGTCTGCTACTTCCAGTGGCGCCAATCCCGGCAGGGCGCGGAGAAGTTCCACTCCGGCATGGTCAGCCATGCCGGGGAGGAGGGCCGGACCTACCAGGAGGTCAAGCAGCTCGGCGCGGACCTGGAGCGGATCGCCTCCGGGGTGACCGGCCGGAACATCACCGCGGACATCGCGGTCCTGCACGACTGGCACTCCTGGTGGGCCGGCGCCCAGGACGGCCGCCTGTCCCACCAGGCGGAGTACCCGGACATCCTGCGCGCCTGGCACCGGGCCCTGTGGCAGGCGCACCTGACCACCGACTTCGCCCACCCCGAGCACGACCTGACGCCGTACTCGGTGGTCATCGTGCCGCAGCTGTACGCGCTCACCGACGCGGCGATCGACAACCTCCTCGCCCATGTCCGCCGGGGCGGCACCCTCGTCTGCGGCTTCCAGACCGGCGTCGCCGACGAGTACGACCGGGTCCGCGCCGGCGGCATGGATCCCCGGCTGCGCGAGCTGTTCGGCATCCGCACCCTGCACGAGTGGTGGCCGCTGGACGCGGGGGAGACCGTCACCTGCGAGGGCTTCGGGGCGTCCCTGTGGTCGGAGGAGCTGGAGGCCGACGGCACCGCAGATGAGACCGTGCCGTACAAGGGCGGTGAACTCGACGGACTGCCCGCCGTCCTGCGCAAGGACCGGGCCTGGTACGTCTCCACGCTCCCGGAGCCGGAGGCGCTGCGCGACCTGCTGGCCCGGATCGCCTCCGGCGCGGGCGTCCGGCCGGTGCTCGACGGCCTCCCCGAGCAGGTCGAGGCCGTCCACCGGGGCGAGGCGCTGTTCGTGCTCAACCACGGCCGCGAGCCGGTGACCGTCGAGGTGCCCGGCACCCACCACGACCTCCTGACGGGCACGGCCGTCACCGACCGGGTGACCCTCGGCCGCTACGGCGTGGCGGTGCTCCGGCCATGACCGCGGCCGACGGGCCGAGCCGGGCGCCCCGGCCGGGCGACGGCGGTTCCTGAGGGCCGGCCCGCACGGTCCGTGGCGAAATCAGAACTTCTTCCGGTGACGCGGACCCGATCGATCTCGTCACCGGAGAGGACCACGCCCTCAGCCAGGGGCGTGGTTGCACCCCCCCCCACGATTTTCCCCCCACCCATGGAAGGGACACCATGGTCAACAGCGCGATACGCAGGATCACCATGGCGGTACTGGCGCCGGCGATGGCTCTCGGTGCCACCGTCGGCCTGGCCTCCGCCCCCGCTTCGGCAGCGGTCTGGAACTCCTGCGACCAATGGGGCAGCACCAGCCTCGACGGCTACAAGCTCTACAACAACGTCTGGGGCTCCGGCACCGGCAGCCAGTGCGTCTGGGCCAACTCCGGGACCTCCTGGGGTGTCTGGGCCAACCACCCCAACACCGGCGGCATCAAGTCCTACCCCAACTCAACGAAAACGATCAACAAGACGATCGACTCCCTCGGCTGGCTCACCAGCAACTACAACGTCAGCGTCCCGTCGTCCGGCGCGTACAACACGTCGTACGACATCTGGGACACCGACCACCAGTACGAGATCATGCTCTGGGTCAACTACAACGGAGCCGTCGGGCCGATCGGCACGCGGCAGGCCAGCGTCACGCTCGGCGGCCACAGCTGGAACGTCTACAAGGGCACCAACGGGTCGAACCAGGTGTTCTCGTTCCTGCGGACGTCAGACTCCAACTCCGGCACCGTGGACGTCAAGCCGATCCTCCACTGGATCGCGCACACCAAGGGCTGGATGCCCGGCAACGAGACGATCGGCGACGTCCAGTTCGGCTATGAGATCACCTCGTCATCCGGCGGCCTCAACTTCACCACCAACAACCTGACCATCAGCGGAGGCTGATCCCGACCCCAAGGGCCGAGGTCGGTCCGCGTGCTTCCTCAGGCGCGGTCGATCTCGGCCCGTCCGGTTTCAGGAGGCGGCCGAAGGCGCCGGCCCCGTACTCGCTCGTACCGTCAACTCGGGTGCGATGAGCACGACTTCGTCGGTGCCGCGGCCGTCGAGCTTGGCGACCAGACGCTCCACCGCCTGCCGGCCCATCTCCTGCGCGGGGATGGAGACCGACGTCAGCCGCACCGAGGCCTGGACGGCCACCTGGTCCGGACACACCGCGACCACCGACACGTCCTCGGGCACGGCGCGGCCCTGTCGGCGCAGCAGGGTGAGCAGCGGCTCGACCGCCTGCTCGTTCTGCACGACGAACCCGGAGGTGCGCGGGCGCTCGTCGAGGATGCGGGCGAGGGTGACGGCCATCGCGTCGTAGCCGCCCCCGCACGGCCGGTGCAACACCCGGATGCCCAACTCCCTCGCCCGGGAACGGAGTCCGTCGAGGGTGCGCTCGGCGAAGCCGGTGTGCCGTTCGTAGACCGAGGGGGCCTCGCCGATGACGGCGATGTCGCGGTGGCCGAGCATCGCCAGATGCTCGACGCACAAGGCGCCGGTCGCCTTGAAGTCGAGGTCGACACAGGTCAGGCCCGAAGTGTCGGCGGGCAGTCCGATCAGCACGGACGGCTGGTCGGTGCCGCGCAGCAACGGCAGCCGCTCGTCGTCGAGTTCGACGTCCATCAGGATCATCGCATCGGCCAGCCCGCTGCCGGTGACGCGGCGGACGGCGTCGGGACCCTCCTCGCCGGTCAGCAGCAGCACGTCGTACCCGTACGTCCGGGCCGTCGTGGCGACCGCGATGGCGATCTCCATCATCACCGGCACGTACATGTCGGTGCGCAGCGGAACCATCAGCGCGATGATGTTCGACTTGCTGCTGGCCAGGGCCCGCGCGCCCGCGTTCGGGTGGTATCCCAGCTCACGGATGCTCTGCTCCACCCGCAGCCGGGTGGCCGTGGAGATGGACCGCTTGCCGCTGAGGACATAGCTCACCGTGCTCGCCGACACTCCGGCGTGCTGGGCGACCTCGGCGAGGGTTGCCATCCAGCTCTCCCAGGTTTGTGAAACGCTTCGACAGTGCACGCGCATCGTTTACGCGTGTCATGCACACCGACCCTAGCGTCAGCCTGGACGCGTGTCCATCGATATGTCGAAGCGCTTCGACGCGCGCATGGGGTTGCCCTGGCCGCCCGGGGGAGCGGGCGGCCAGGGCGAGGACGCCGCAGGTCAGGAGAGCGTGCCGGTGACCGAGCTTCCGGACTTGGTGACGTGGTAGGTGGCGGTGGCGCCGCTGTAGAAGTGGAAGACCAGCGTCGCCGGTTCCCCGTCGCGCAGCGCGCCCAGGAACTCGGGGGTCAGCACGATCGTGCCGTTCGCGTAGTCCGGCGAGAACGCCTTGTTGAACTCCTGGAACGGAGTCCAGTCGGTCGGGCCGGCGTTGGTGCCGTCGGCGTACGTGGCGTGCATGGTCGCCAGGTCGTTGCCCCGGTACTGGGTGGGGACGGAGAACGAGCCGGTGGTGCCGGCTGCGTCCGACACCGTCGGGGCGTCATTGGTGACGATGTCGATGTCCCAGGGCAGCCCACTGGTGAACCGGGCCTGGAGCGTCGCGTTGACGCCGTAGGCACGGTTGCCGACCAGGCTGGTCAGCGCCTTGGCGGTGAAGGTCAGCCGGCTACCGGAGACGGTGTAGTCCCGTCCGGCGACCAGCTTGGTGCTGCCCTGCCACACCCCTCGGAAGTAGGTGCCGTTGAGGTTCAGGGTGAGCGACTTGTCCGTGACCGGGCTGGACTTCGCCACGAAGACCTTGTCGAAGGAGGCCGTGCCCGAGCGGGTGGTCCAGCTCGACTTGATCACGGCGAACAGGGCCGGGTCGCGCCACTGGAGGGTGTCGCGGTTCAGGTAGGCGAACGGGTCCCACAGGGCGGTGGTGATGCCGTACTTGCGCGCCCCGTAGCCCACGTGCTCGAAGTACTTCAGCGCCTCACCGCGCTCGACGCGGGAGGGGTTGAAGTGGTTCGGGTAGTCGAGCAGACCGTACTCGCCGAGATAGAGCGGGATGCCCTTGGCGACGAAGGTGCGGTGCATGTTGGCGAAGGAATCCTCCAGGTGCTTCTGCGCGACGGCGTCGTACAGGGTGCCGCCCGCGACGTTCACGCTGAACGGGTACCAGCTGTAGAAGTGCACCTGCGCGATGAGCTGACGGTCCTTCAGCGAGGTGATCGTGGTGTACAGGTTGTCCAGGTGGACCTGGTCACCACTGCCGCCCGGCGTGGTCAGCGACAACATGCGGCTCGCGTTCGCGCCGCCCGAAGCGCGGACCACGGAATGGAACGAGGTCTGCAGCTCCTTCAGGAAGGAGACCTTCTGCGCGTCCGTGGCGTTGGCGAAGCTCGGCTCGTTGATGCCCTCGAAGACCAGAGTGCGCGGCGCGTCACGGAAGGTCGCGGAGATCTGGGACCAAGTGGAGTCGAACCGGGCCATCACGTTGTCGTGATCGCTCGTGATCTTCTCGACCCACATCCACGAGTCGTGGTGGACGTTGAGCACCACGTACAGGCCGTCGGCCAACGCCCAGTCGACGAGCTGCTTGACCCGGGCCATGTAGGCGGCGTCAACGGTGTACGGCGCGGTGGTGGACTGGTGGTCGGTCCAGGTCACCGGGATGCGGACGCTGCGGAACCCCTGTGCGGCGATGGTGTCGAACGTTGCCTTGGTGGTCTGCCCGTTGTCCCAGGAGGACTCGTTCGGGAAGGCGTCCAGGGTGTTGCCCAGGTTCCAGCTGGGCTGCATCTGCGCGACGGCGTCCATGGGGTTGTCCGGAACCCGGACCACCGGCCAGGACGGCTTGTCGTGGGCGTCCGGTGCGGCGAGCGCGGTGCCGCCGGTCAGCCCCAACACGACGACCAGCGTCAGCAGCAGGGCGGCCAGGCGGCCCGGGCCCCGGCTGCGGTGTTGCGCGGGGTGGCGTATGTCCTTCATGCGTCATGCCTTTCGGTCGGTCCAGCAGAGCGAGGGGCGCCTGGTTCAGCCGTCGAGGGGCTCGTAGTCGAACCAGTCGAAGTGGACGGTGCCTTCCGCGGCGTACATGCCGATGACGCGTCCGGTGAAGCCGCCGGCGACCTCGGTCGAGAGGTAGCGGCCGTCGAGGGTCGCGAGCTCGGTGAACGTGCCGTCGGCCTCTTCGACGCCGAGGGAGACGACGTCGGGTCCGGTGCACGGTCCGTGCGCGGACGACGACTGCGTGATCGTGACGGTGAGGACCACCGGCCCCGCGGGCACGGACCGTGCGGCCATGACCGTGCGCAGGGAGCCGACGCGCGCGATCACCCGTACCTCCGTGCCGGACACCTCGATCGCGTAGTGGTGCTGCTCGTCGAGCCGGACGGCAAGGCCGCCGCGCCCTTGTGACGGGTCGGTCAGGGTCCGTGCCCGGCACGCGAGGTGCTGCTGGCGCCGGCCGGTGAACACCACGTCGGGCTCGTCCAGGGAGCCGCCCCGCCCGCGGAGGGTCAGCCAGCCGGGGCGCTCCTTGGTGGTGCAGAGTTCGGCGGGCCGGTCGCGCACGGAGATCCAGGACGGTCGCAGTTCGGCGAGCTCGAAGTCGTCGCGCTGCTCCTCGACGGGGCCGGGGAAGAGCGGCCACGGGGGCTCGGGCAGGTCCATGGCGACCTCGCCGACGACCGGCCAGTCGTCCACCCAGGTCACGGGCGCCAGGAAGGTCTCCCGGCCGAGTACGTGCCAGCCCGGCGTACCGCCGCCCGGTCGGACGCCGAGCAGGATCAGCCACCAGGAGCCGTCGGGGCCTTGGACCAAGTCGGCGTGCCCGGTGTTCTGGACGGGGTGGTCGGTGCCGCGGTGGGTGAGGATCGGGTTGGCCGGGCACGGCTCGAACGGGCCGGCAGGCGTACGGCCGCGGGCGATGGACACGGCGTGACCGCGTTCGGTGCCGCCCTCGGCGATGAGCAGGTACCAGTAGGCGCCGATCCGGTACAGGTGCGGCGCCTCCGGGGCCCTGGCGCCGGGCCCGCCGGACCAGAGCCTGTGCGGTGTTCCGTACGTCTGCCCGGTGGACGGGTCGATGCGGACCTGCGAGACCCCGGCGACCGTGCACCAGCAGGTGCCGTCCTCGTCCCAGACCAGATCGGGATCGATGCCGGGGACACCCGGCGCCCAGATGGGGTCCGACCACGGCCCCGCGGGGTCGGTGGCCGTGACGATCAGGTTGCCGCCGCCCTCGCTGCAGTTGGTGACGATCAACCAGAAGCGGCCGTCGTGGTGGCGGATGGTGGGGGCGTAGATCCCGCCGGAGGACGCCATGGAGGTGGGCAGACGCAGTTGCTCCGGCCGGTCCAGGGCGTTGCCGATCTGCGTCCAGTGCACGAGGTCGCGGCTGTGGAAGAGGGGTATGCCGGGGAAGTACTCGAAGCTGGAGCAGGCCAGGTAGTAGTCGTCGCCGACGCGGCAGACGCTGGGGTCGGGGTGGAAGCCGGGGATCACGGGGTTGGTGAGTCGTCCGGCCGGCTGGGGCAGAGGGGGCACCCTATGGGTCCTCTCGTCGATTCGTGATGCGGGCGTGGGGGCGGTCCCTTCACGGTCCCTTCGAGATCACTGCCCGCGCAGAACCGCGCAGCCGCCGGGGGGCAGTTCGTGCGCGAGGGCGTCGGTGAGCAGGTCGTGGGCGGGTTCCGGCAAGGGCACGGCCTCGGAGGTGTGGTTGAGCAGGACCCGCCACTGGCGGCCGTCGGGTGCGTGCCGGGTGACGGCTTCGACGCCGGCCGGCAGGCCCGGCACGTCCGGCTCGACGCCGGCCTCCTTCAGCAGACGGCCGACCAGGGCGGCGTAGTCGGCGCCGTCCAGGCGGGTGGAGAGGTACCAGCCCTGTCCGGTGCCGAAGTGGTGCCGGGTGAGCGCGGGGCTGTCCGTGAGCATGCCGTGGTTGTAGGCGGCGAGCGTCTCCGCGCCCTCGGTGCGCAGGGACTCGCTCCAGACCGTGCCGTGCGACCCGTCCGACAGGGTGATGCGTTCATCCGTCCGCAGCGGCCGGTGCTCCTCTACGCGGATGCCCAGCGCCTCGCGCAGCGGGCCCGCGGGATAACCGCCCAGCCGGGCGTGCACGCGGTCGTCGACGAATCCGCTCGCGTGCTGGACGAGGAGCGTGCCACCGCCCTCGACGTAACGGCGCAGGTTCTCGGCGCCCTTGTCGGACATCAGGAACAAGGACGGGGCGATGACCAGCCGGTAGCCGCTCAGCTCGTGCTCCGGGTGAGCGAAGTCGACCGTGACGCCCGCGTCCCACAGCGCCCGGTGCGCCTCGGCGAGCGGCGCGTGGTAGTCGAGCCGGGCGGAGGGCAGGCCGTCCACCTCCAGGGCCCACATGGCGTCCGGGTCGTCCAGTACGGCGACCGGCGCGGTGACCGTGGATCCCGCCAGCTCGCCGAGCCGGGCGACCGCCTCGCCGGTCTGGGTGACCTCGCGGAAGATGCGGCTGTCGGGACCCGCGTGCGGCAGCATCGCCGAGTGCCACGTCTCGGCGCCGGCCCGGGACTGGCGCCACTGGAAGAAGAGGGCCCCCTCCGAACCGCGGGCGATGTGGCCCAGGCTGTGGCGCAGGATCTCGCCGGGCTCCTTGCCGAGCACCTGCTCACCGTCGTAGAGGGTGCTGGTGCCCTGCTCCATCAGCAGCCACGGGCGGCCGCCGGCCAGGGAGCGGGAGCGGTCGCCGTAGAAGGCGACGTGGGCGCAGGAGTCCAGGCCCGGCTCGGACGGATACTGGTCGGAGGTGACCACGTCGAGTTCGCGCGCGAAGGCCCACAGGTTGAGCCTCAGGTAGTAGGGCAGCATCAGGTTCGTCGTCACCGGGCGGTCGCTGTGCTCGCGGATCGCGTCGCGCTGTTCGCAGTACGCGGCGATGATCTCGTCGCCCCAGAAGCGGTGGAAGTCCACTGTCTGGCCGGGGTTCTTGTGGTAGTTCGTCGCGCGCGGCGGCAGCACCTGCTCCCAGGAGGTGTAGCGCTGGCTCCAAAAGGCCGTTCCCCAGGCTTCGTTGAGGGCGTCCAGCGAGCCGTGGCGGGCGCGCAGCCACACCCGGAACGCGGCGGCCGCGTGGTCGCACCAGCAGAGCGTGCCGTACTCGTTGTGTACGTGCCACAGCGCGAGGGCGGGGTGGTCGCCGTACCGCTCGGCGAGCGCGGAGGCGATCCGGCGGGCCGCGCTGCGGTAGGAGGGCGAGGCGAGGCAGTAGGTGTCGCGGCTGCCGTGGACGAGGCGGGTGCCGTCGGCCCGGACCGTCAGCGCATCGGGGTGGGCCAGGGTGAACCAGGGCGGGGGGGAAGCGGTCGGGGTGGCCAGGTCCACGGCCACGCCGTTCGCGTGCAGGCGGTCGATGTGGGCGTCGAGCCAGGCGAAGTCGTAGCGGCCCTCCTCCGGTTCGAGCAGGGCCCACGAGAAGACACCCACCGTGGCCATGTTGACCCTGGCCCGGCTCATGAGCTCGTCGTCCTCCTTCCAGACCGGCTCGTCCCACTGCTCGGGGTTGTAGTCCCCGCCGAAGGCCAGGCCGGCCAAGCGGTCGGTGATGCTGCGAGTCGTCATGACGGTTCCTCGGTTATGGAGAGTCAAGTGTGCCGGGGGGTTGTCGAAGCGCTTCGCTTCCAGATTCAAGCTAACGGACAACTTTCCTGTGAAACAAGGGTCTGGAACACAGGAGGGTTTCGTCTACTAGTCAATTGACGTACCGTCAGCACGAATGGTCGGTATCGAAGCGCTTCGACAACTATGCTTCGGATCCGGCTCCACCCTCGGCTTCCGAGGGGTGGGCAGGGGTCATCCGGCGGTGAGGGTGGTCCACTTCTGGTTGGAGCCGCCGTGGCAGTCCCACAGGTGGAGCTGCGTACCGTCGGCCGTGGAGAAGCCCGGATCGTCGAGGCAGCGGCCGGAGGCGGGGTTGCGGTAGCCGCCGTTGTAGGGCTGCCAGACCTGGTTGGAGCCGCCGTGGCAGGACCAGATCTGCACCTTGGTGCCGTTGGCGGTGCCCCCGCCGGCGGCGTCGAGGCATTTGCCCATGGAGCGCAGGGTGCCGTCGTTGTAGGCGGACCAGAGCTGGTTGACGCTGCCGCCGCAGCCCCAGATCTGGACAGCGGTCCCGTCGGCCGTGTTGGCGCCGCTGACATCCAGGCACTTGCCGGCGATGCCGGACTCCACGCGGGCGGCGGCGGGGGCGGGGTTCCTCAGCCACCCGGCGCTGTCCGCGGCCCGGATGCCGCGGTGGAAGGCGTCTGCCATCTTCCGGTAGCCCGCGTCGTTGGGATGCAGGGCGTCGGCCAGGTCGGCCGTGGTCAGGCTGCTCATGTCCACGTACGCGACGTGCTTGCCCGCGGCCTGTGCCTCGCTCACGATCTGCGGAATGGCCTGGTTGTACGCGGCCCTGTACTGCTCCTCCGAGCCGCTGGTGGAGACGACCAGGGAGGCCACGAGGACGGTCGCGTCGGGGACGGCGGCGGTGATCTGGTGGACCAGCGACTTCAGCCGGGCGGCGGCGGTGGAGGGCTGGTAGCTCCCGTTGAGGTCGTTGGTGCCGATCTCCAGCGTCACGACGTTGGGCCGGTAGCGGGTCAGCGGGGCGTCGGCCAGTGCGGCGATCTGGTCGATGCGATATCCGGAGTGGCCTTCGTTGTCGGGGTCGGACATCGGACCGCCCCGCAACGTGCCGACGAAGTCCACCGGATGGCCGTCCGCCGCGAGCTTGTCCCACAACGGGCCCCGGTAGCCATTGCCCGTACTGCTTCCCACACCCCAGGTGATCGAGTCGCCCAACGGCATGACCCGCACCGGCGTGGTCGAGGCGGCGACGGCAGGGGTCGCACCGGCCGCCGTCACCCCGAGCGTGGCAGCGGCGAGCGCGATCAGGGGGAGGTGCCAAAGCTTTCTCATACAAGTTTCCTCTTCTGCGAGTGATGCCGGCTGACCGCCAACCGACACCCCGCCGGGTGAGTTGCCCGCGGGGTGCGTGGTGGCTCGATGATGGTTCAGGCGGTCAGCAGGGGGAGTTGGTCTGGGTGAGCAGGCCCATCCGCCAGGGCAGGCGGATGTAGTCGCCTCCGGCTCGCGGGTCAATGCCCTGGTAGACGTACTGCAGTCGGCACGGATTGATGGTCAGGGTCTGGTCGTTGCCGTCGCGGACCATCTCGCCGTGACTGATGTCCTGCGTCCAGGCGCCGCCGGGGAAGGTGACGTTGTCGCGGCCGGCGAACGGTTCGTTCTCCGTGGCGGCCAGGGGGGTCCAGTCACCGGTGAGGCTGGTCGAGGTGAAGGAGCGGAAGTAGCGTCGGCCCGAGGTGTTGCCGATGGCCTCCTGGAGCAGCAGGTACTGGTTGCTGCCGGCGACCTTGTACACGTTGGTCGCCTCGAAGAGGTTGTTCTTCGTGTCCGACATCACCATCTGCGTGTTCCCGAAACCGTTCGGGAAGTTCGCCAGGCTGGCCTGGGCGCGGTAGATGTGCCCGTTGTCGTCACTGAAGAACAGGTGGCAGTCTGTGGTGTCGCAGATGACCCAGAAGTCGATCCAAGTGCCCTTGCCCTTGTTGTCCTTGACGATCTGCGGCTCCTCGGACATGAGGAGGCGAGGCGCGGACCACGAGCGCGGGTCGGCCGGGTTGGTGCTGGTGGAGTAGGTGGGCGGACCGGTCTGGTAGACCATGTACCAGAGGTTCTGCGGCGCGAAGTAGAACACCTGGGGCGCGGCCCGGTAGCCGCCCACGGGTGAGGTGTCGAGGTAGGCGTGCGGTGCGGAGGCGGCCTGGGACCAGTCGCCGAAGCTGAACTGCGCCAGACCCCAGCCGGAGGGGCCGGCGGTGGTCGCGAAGGTCAGCCACTGGTCGTTGTACCGCACGATCGAGAAGTCCTTGATCGCCGTCACGTCCGGGTGCTGGGCGTCGGGCTTCGGACCGGCCAGGACGCCGCTGGAGGACCATCGGAACGTCGACGGCAGTGCGCCGCTCTCGCTGCCGCTGTCGACTCGGACCAGTTGCCATTGCTGGT
>NZ_JAGGOW010000075.1 GCF_018614135.1 Streptomyces sp. ISL-66 | reverse complement strand
CCGCCGAGGCGCGCGGGCGCGGCAGGCCGGTGGCGGGCTGCTCCGGCCCCGGGACCTGCGCATGCGTGCGTACGGCCTCGGCGGCCGTGGCCGGGGCCATGCCGTGGCCGGGCTCCTCCGAACGACCGCCGGAGGCACCGTCAACCGGCTGTGAGCCCTCCTGAGAGGTGGGGTACTCCGTCACGCGTGGCATTCCGTCCGTTTGCGCTCGATGTGCGCTGCACTCAACTCGGTCAGTCGCGGTATACCCGCTCAGCGGCGGGGACACCATCACCCCGCTGTTCCGCGTCCCGCTCGTTACCTCTCGTTCGCGTCGACCCGCGGTCAAGTCCCGCTCACCCGGAGACATGTGCCGGAGAAACACCTACCGCGGCCACGCCGACGCCCCGGCGGAGGACGATCCTACGGTTGCCCCCCGGGGGCGCATCAAGGGTCTCATGAGGTCATATGCGCCGGGGTGCGGTCCCAGTCCTCCGGCAGTACGGGCACCCTCCAGGCCGGGTCCGGACGCCAATCCTGCCAGCCTTCGGAGAACGGCGGGCCCCAGGCCTTGATCACGTCCACCGCCGCGCGACCGGCGGCCCGTACCCGCCGGGCCTGTTCCGGAACCATCAGCCCGGACCGCTGGGCCTGCGCGAACTCGTCCTCGTCCCGCCACTTCCAGGTGCGGTCCGGGTAGACGGAGATGTCGAGGAAGTGGTCCTCGGAGTCGATGCCGCCGGACCAGCGCGTCCGGGGCTCCTCGAGGTTCACGTACCAGCTCTTGAAACGCCAGCCGTGCTCCCAGAACAGCCATACCGACCACGGCTCCCCGGGCCGCGCCAGCTTCAGGACGCCCGCCCCGAACCAGCGCGACCGCACGGTGGTGCGCGCCGCGGTGTACCGGGTCGCGAGCGGCTCCTCGTGGACGGCGGTCCCGTCCGCGAGCACCGGTTTGACGCACTCGGTCCCCGGAGCCATCCACACGGCGAGCACCTCGTCGGTGTCGCGCACCACGGTCACCGGCCGGCAGATGTGCACCCGCCCCTCCAGCCCGGGGGCGTGATCGCGGTACCGCCAGAGGATCTGCTCGCCGACCGCCCAGTGCGTGTCCTGTGCCGGACCCGGCGCCGCGCCCCGCGCCGCGCCCCGCGCGCTGCCGCCCCCGCGGCCTCCGGTACCTGTCATGGGCAGATCTTAGGGCGGGGGTCCGCGGGCCCGCTGCGTTGCAGGTCACGGAGGAGTCCGGGGACGGGAAACGACCGGATTCGAACCCTTGGGCGAGGTGGCGGAGGGGCAGGGGCGGGCTCGGCGGCGGGGTCAGGGGCGGGTCATGCGCAGGACGTCCAGGGCCTCGTCGAGCTGTTCCAGGGTGAGGTCGCCGCGCTCGACGTAGCCGGACTCCAGGACGACCTCGCGGATCGTCTTGCGTTCGGCGAGGGACTTCTTGGCGACCTTGGCGGCCTCCTCGTAGCCGATGTACCGGTTCAGCGGGGTCACCACGGAGGGCGAGGACTCGGCGTACTCCCTGGCCCGGGCCGTGTTGGCGGTGATGCCGTCGACCGTGCGGTCGGCCAGTAGGCGGCTCACGCTGGCGAGCAGGCGGATCGATTCGAGGAGGTTGCGGGCCATCACGGGGAGCATCACGTTGAGCTCGAAGTTGCCCGCCGCGCCCGCCACCGCGACCGCCGTGTCGTTCCCCATCACCTGGGCCGCGACCATCAAGGCGGCCTCGGGAATCACCGGATTGACCTTCCCCGGCATGATCGAGGACCCCGGCTGGAGATCCGGGAGATTGATTTCGGCCAATCCGGTGCGCGGACCGGAGGCCATCCAGCGCAGGTCGTTGCAGATCTTGGTGAGCGAGACGGCGACCGTGCGGAGCATCCCCGAGGTCTCCACCAGCGCGTCCCGCGCCCCCTGGGCCTCGAAGTGGTCGCGGGCCTCGGTCAGCGCCAGCCCGGTCGCCGCGGCCACCTCGGCGATCACGGCGGCGGAGAATCCGGGCGGGGTGTTGATCCCGGTGCCCACCGCCGTTCCGCCCAGCGGGAGTTCGGCCAGCCGGGGCAGCGCCGCGCGCAGTCTTTCGACGCCGTAGCGCAGCTGGACCGCGTACCCGCCGAACTCCTGGCCCAGGGTGACCGGGGTGGCGTCCATCAGGTGCGTCCGGCCGGCCTTGACCACCGCGGCGAACTCGGCGGACTTGCGCTCCATCGCGCCGGCCAGGTGCTCCAGGGCGGGGATGAGCTCCCCGGTGACGGCGGCGGTCGCGGCGATGTGGATGGAGGACGGGAAGACGTCGTTGGAGCTCTGCGAGGCGTTCACGTGGTCGTTGGGGTGGACGTCGCGGCCGAGCCGCTCGGTGGCCAGGGTGGCGATGACCTCGTTGGCGTTCATGTTGGACGAGGTGCCGGAACCGGTCTGAAACACGTCGACGGGGAAGTGCTCGTCCCATCGGCCCTCGGCTACCTCGGCGGCCGCGGAGCGGATCGCGGCGGCGATGTCGTCGTCGACCACGCCGAGCCGGGCGTTGACGGCGGCGGCCGCGGCCTTGATCCGGGCCAGAGCCTCGATGTGGGCGCGCTCCAGACGCTGTCCGGAGATGGGGAAGTTCTCCACCGCGCGCTGGGTCTGAGCTCGCCATTTGGCGTGCGCGGGGACCAGTACGTCGCCCATGGAGTCGTGCTCGGTACGGAACCCCTCGGAGCCCGCGGCGGCCTGCTGATCGTCGGTCATGTGTGGCGCCTCCTCAAAAAGTTGAGCAATTGTCTTGTTCGAACTGTTCCCAACTCACCTACCGGCCAGTAAATACCGGGGGTAACACCGATATCGGGGAGGCGTACATGGCACGTGTCCGTACACGATCCAGGATCAGGTTCAGATCTACCTTCGTCGCCGTCGCGGCGGCCGCGGCCGCCCTCGGGGGCGTCACCGCCATCACCCCCATGGCCCACGCGGCAACCGCCGCCGGGTCCGCCGCCCAGCCCGCCGCGACCCCACTCACGCCCGAACTGGAGGCCGTCCGGGCCGCCGAGGCGACCAAGATCTACGGCGACTCCGCGATCCGCCCGCTCGCCGACCGCAAGACCGGCCTGATCTCGCTCGGCGACAGCGAGATCTCGGGCGAGGGCGTCGGCAACTACGACCCCGCGACCAACACCTCCGCCAACCAGTGCCATCGCTCGCCTGACTCGGCGATCCACCGCACCGGCATCGCGGCCGACTACACCTTCAACGTGGCCTGCTCCGGCGGCTACACCGGCAACATCAAGATCGGCGGCAGCAAGCAGTACGCCGACGAGCTGGTGCAGAGCGACAGCCTCGCCGTCAAGGCCCGCAACACCAAGATCAAGATGGTGCTGCTGGTCGCCGGGGCCAACGACGACCTCCAGTTCGGTCCCGTCATGACCGACTGTGTCACACGCTGGGTGCTCAGCCAGGGCACCTGCGAGCCCAAGTACGGTCCCGGCTGGCAGGGACGCGTCGACGGTCTCAAGCCCAAGGTGGAGTCGACGGTCGCGGACCTCAAGACGGTCATGCGCGACGCGGGCTACGCCGACTCCGACTACAAGCTCGTCGTCATGGGCTACCCCAGCCCGATCGGCCCCGACTTCAACGACAACCCCGACTTCCCGGGCAAGCTCCCCGGCGGCTGCGCCGGCTACGACTCCGACGCCGCCTGGGGCCGCAACTACGCCGTGCCCACCTTCGAGAAGGGCATGCGCGCCGCCGCCCTCGCCGCGGGCGCGACCTACCTCGACAACTCGCGGCTCTTCCACGGCCACGAGGTCTGCATGGAGGACGCCTGGGCCCGCGGCCTCTACCTCGACCTCGGGGACCACTTCCCGTGGGACGAGAACACCGCCCGCCAGTCTTTCCACCCCAACTACCGCGGCCACGGCGCCTTCGCGTCCTGTCTGACCCAGCTCTACGCCTCCGGCCTGCGCGAGGCCTCCTGCGCCGACCCGGCGAGCACCGGCACCCCCGTCCTGCAGGCCGGGGCCTGGGACGACCTCTACAAGCCGCTGAAGAACGAGGCCACCGGCAACTGCCTCGACTCCAACGGCGGCTCCAGCGCCAACAACACCAAGGTCATCGGCTGGGACTGCCACGGCGGCCGCAACCAGGGCTGGTGGTACGACTCCGCCAAGAAGTCGCTCCACGTCGGGCTCACCCACGACCGCTGCCTCGACGCCCCCGGCGCCAACTACGGCAACGGCACCGCACTGATCATCTGGAACTGCCACGGCGGCGCCAATCAGCAGTTCGTCCGCGAGGGAGCCACCCTCCGGCCGTCCTCCGCCCCGGGCACGTGCCTGACGGTGGCCGCGGCGCACGAGCCCCTGCGCCTGCAGGTCTGTGACGGCTCGGCGAACCAGCGCTTCGTGTAACACCCCCGCCCCACACCCAACCCCCACACCCGGCCGGCGCATCCCGGCCGGGTGTCCGCATGTCCGGGTGTCCGCATGTCCAGGTGTCGGCATGTCCGGGCCCCGTGCGTCCGGGCCGTTACGCGCCCTTCCTCCCGGCCCGGTTACGGGGTTTGGCGGCGGTTTGGGGAAGTTCTGGTGGGCTTCAGCAGCATGGAGAACGTCCAACCCCACCGATCCTCCAAAGGAGGTGCATTGAGATGAAGAAGATCCAGATTCGCAAGGCAGGCCCGGTTCGCCTGACGTCTTCCGCCTGCTCGCACTACCCGAGCCCCGCCTAACCACACCCGGGCGAGTTCGAGTACGGGCGCCCCCAGTTCCTGGGGGCGCCCTCCCCGGCCGGGCCCGGCCGACGAGAGACGGAGCACCCGCCATGGCGGAGCCGGCCCACCTCAGCGCTGACGACCTCCCGCTGGCGCTCCATCCACTGGTCTTCCTGGAGGACGGCGACGAGGTCACCATCGGCCGCCGCGACACCGAGTCCTACGCGATCTTCCCGCCCGACGGCGCCGCCCTGGTGCGCCGGCTGGGGGAGGGCGCCACCCCCGCGCAGGCCGCCGACTGGTACGAGGCCACGTACGGGGAGCGCGCCGACGTCGGGGACGTCGTCGAGGCCCTGCGGGAGCTCGGCTTCGTGCGCGCCGAGGGCGAGGCGGAGGCGACGGCGGAGCCCGTGCGCTGGCAGCGGCTCGGCCGGGCGGTCTTCTCCCCGGCGGCATGGAGCGCGTACGTGCTGCTGGCGCTCTGGGCGTTGATCTGCGTGGTGCGCCGGCCCGAACTCCTGCCGACCCCCGACGACCTCGTCTTCAGCCACTACTACGCGGTGATCACCCTCGTCCTCTTCGTGGTCGCCGTCCCGCTCATCGCCCTCCACGAGATCTTCCACGCGCTGGCCGGCCGACGCCTCGGCATCCGCTCGCGCACGCGGATGTCGTACCGCTTCTACTTCCTCGTCGTCGAGACCTCGCTGGACGGCCTGGCCGGGGTGGAGCGCCGCAAGCGCTACCTGCCCATCCTCGCCGGGATGGTCGCCGACACCGTCCTGATCAGCCTGGCCGTCATCGTGGCCGGATTCGCGGGCGGGCTGACCTCGCGCGTGTGCCTGGCCGTGGCCTTCACCACCTTCATCCGGCTGATGTGGCAGTTCTTCCTCTACCTGCGCACCGACATCTACGTCCTGATCACCACCGTGCTCGGCTGCGTGGACCTGCACACCACCTCCGTGCGCATGCTCGCCAACCGGGTCAACCGGCTGCTCGGGCGCACCGACCGGCTCACCGACGAGTCCCTGTGGCACCCCGTGGACCGGCGGGCCGCCCGCTGGTACTCCTGGCTGCTGCCCATCGGCTATGTCATCAGCCTGAGCACCTTCGTCTGGGGCGTCGGCCCCGTCTTCCTGGACATGATCTCGGCCTCGCTGAGGCGCTTCGGCGCCGGAGACGGCTCGTCCTGGATCCAGCTGCTCGACGCGGCCGTCTTCCTCGTCCTGACCTTCGGCCAGATCGCCTTCGCCCTCTGGCTCGCCGCCCGGGAGCGCCTGCGCAGCCGGCGGGCCCGGCTCCACCACGTCATCGCCTGACGGGACCACCCCCCGGCGGGCCCCTGTGAAAGGCAGGCCCATGAGCGGGCACCACTGGATCTGCGCGCCGCACCGCCGCGAGCGCGAAACGCTGCGGGCCGGTCTCGACCTGCCCCCGCTGCTCGCGTCCCTGGACGCGCACCGGCGTCTGCGCGGCCCCTACACCGCCGCCGGTGCGCTGCTGCGGCTGGTGGCCCCCGACGCGCTGGCCCGGCGGCCCGAGCTGGCCGGCCGGCACTACATCGAGCTCCAGGAGAGCACGCCCGAACTGGCCCCGCTGGTGCCGCCGATCACGCACCACATCGAGGAGCAGTCGACGGCCGGAGAGGTGAGCCGCTACCCGGCCCGCCTGCACTCCCTGCGCGTCGCGCACGGCATCGTGGACTTCCTGCTCGCCGCCCTCGCCGACGCGGGGCAGAGCCCGCGCACACTGGTCGTGGAGAACGTCCAGCACGCCGACGTGACCGACCAGGAGTTCCTGGCCGCGGCCCTGCGGCGGATCCCGCCCGAGCTCCTCACCCTGGTGCTGTGCTCGGGGACGGCCCGGCTGCTGGACCCGCCCGGCCTCCCCTCCCTCTCGCTCCCGGACGCGCTGGCCGCGTACACGACGAAGACGGAAGGCTCCGCCGCCCCGGCCCCGCACACCGCCGGACCGGACGCGGCCCGCGAGTACGTGGACGGGGACTGCGTGGACGACGACCCCGCGCTGATCGCCGCCTACGAGCGCCTCGCCCAGGCCGAGCGCGCCGCGCTGCACGACCGGCGGGCCGCCGAACTGGCCGGCCCGGCCGAGGCGGAGCCCTCGCTGCGGCTGGGCGCGCTGCCCTACCACCTGATGCGCGGCTCCGACGCCGCCGGGGCCGGGGTCGAGGCGCTGCGCGCGGCCATGCTGCGCTGCAAGTACCTGGGCTTCTACCACATGGCGGCCGAACTGGGCGATGAGGGACGGCGGTCCGTGGACCCGGCCGAACGCGCGCAGCTGTGGTGGGTGTTCATCCGGGAGTCCGGGGTGTGCCTCGCGGCGGCGGGCCGCCCCGACGAGTCGGCCGTGCTCCAGGAGGAGGCGCGGATGGCCACCCAGAACCCCGCGCACCACATGAAGCTCGCGTACGAGATCGGCATGCTCTACGCACGCCACTACCCCGAGGAGCGGCGGGATCCGCGCCAGGCCCGGGCCTGGGTCAACACGGCCATCGCCCTGTCGGACCTGCTGCCGGACCCCAAGGAACGGTCCTTCTACTCGGTCTTCAACCGCAACGGGCTCGCCCTCGTGGAGGTCCGCGACGGCCACCCGGACGAGGCGCTGCGGCTGCTCGACCAGGGGATCGAACGGCTCGACCGGGAGCTCGGCCTGGGGGAGCGCACCTGGCACCGGGTCGGCCTGCGCTACAACCGGGCCCAGGTCAACAGCATGAGCGGGCGCCTGGAAGCGGCCCTAGAGGACTACGCCGAGATCGTGGACGCGGACGACGACTTCGCGGACCACTACTTCAACCGGGGCAACATCCTGCGCAAGCTCGGCCGTTCGGAAGAGGCCATCGCCGACTACGAGCGGGCCCTCGCGCTCGAAGCGCCGTTCCCCGAGGCGTACTACAACCGGGGCGACGCCCGCCTCGAACTCGGCGACAGCGAAGGCGCGTTGGCCGACTTCAGTCGCACCCTCGAACTCGAACCGGGCCACCAGGAGGCACTCCTCGGCCGGGCCGGCCTGCTCGCCGACGCGGGCGAGGCCGGGGCGGCGCTGGCGGACGTGGACGCGGGGCTGGCGCTGGCCCCCGCCCACCCCCACCTGCTGTGCCTGCGCGGCCGGCTGCTGGCGGAGGCGGGCCGCGGCAAGGAGGCGGCCGAGGCGCTCGACTCCGCGCTGGCGGTCGATCCGGGACTGGCCGAGGCGTGGGCCGTCAAGGGTGAACTGGCTTACCTGGACGCCGACCTGGCGACCGCTACGGCCGATTTCGACCGGGCGGTGGAGTTGGCCGACCGGCCCGAATTCCGGTTCAACCGGGCCGTGGTCCACGAGGCGGCCGGCCGGTTCGACCGGGCGGCGGCGGACTTCGACGCCGTGTACGCGGCCACCGGCGACCCCGACGCCGGCGAGCAGCGGGACTCCTGCCTGCGCGCCGCCGAGCACAGCGCCGTCTGAGGCGGAGCACGGGGATGAGCCTGCGGCAACGGGAGCAGGGCCCGGACGTCCGGGCCGACGTACGGGCGGGCGCGGTTGCGGGTGCGGTTGCGGAGGTGCGGCCGGGTGCGGTTCCGGAGGTGCGGCCGGGTGCGGTCCCGCAGGATCGGCCGGGTGTGGCTCCGGACACGCGCCCGGGTGCGGTTCCTGACGCGCGGCCGGACGTCCCGGCGGACGGACTGGCGGCGGCGTTCACCGAGGCGATGGCCCGGCTGGTGTCCGGGGCGGCGGTGATCAGCGGGCGGCGCGCCGACGGGAGCCCGTGCGGACTGCTGGTGTCCTCCCTCAGCTCGTACAGCGTGGCCCCGCCGTCGGTCATGCTGGCGCTCGCGCGCGGCTCGCGTACGTACCGGGCAATGGACGCCCGGGTGGGCACGTCCTTCGGGGCGCACCTGCTGGGCTCCGGGGACGAGGCCCTCGCGAAGGTGTTCGCGGGGCACTCGCAGGACAAGTTCGCGGGCCTGGCGTGGGACTGGGACGACGGGACGCCCCGCCTGGAGGGCGTCCCGGTGTACCTGAAGTGCCGGGTGTCCGCGGTGTTCCCGCACGGGGACCACGCGGTGCTGGTGGGCGAGGTGGAGGACTGCGCGGTGGCGGACGCCGACCCGCTGGTCTACTACCGGCGCCGCCTCGACTGGCGACTGGCCTGAGGCGGTCGGGGGCCGGCCCGGCCGAAGCGGTCCGCGACGCCGCAGGGCGGCTGGTCTGCGGGTGCCGCACGGCGTGGGTCGGTCGTCGGCCGGCCCCCGGGTTCCCGGTCAGTTTCCGGCGAGGGCCCCGGCCGGCTGGAGCAGCAGGGAGCCGTGACATCGGCCGTGCAGGGTGGCGGACGGGCGCAGGCCGCCGAGCAGGGCCCGCTGTACGGCCTGCAGGTCGGGGCCCGGCTCCACGCCGGTGCCCGCGACGACCACCCGTCGGGCGCGGGCGTACGCGTCCAGCGCCTCGGCCCGCCGCCCGGTGCCGGCCAGGGCCAGCATCAGCTGTTCGTGGAACGCCTCGCGCAGCGGGTGGCGGGCGCACAGCTCGGCCAGTTCCGCGACGACCTCCTGGGAGCGGCCCGCGCAGATGTCGGCGCCGATCCGGTCGTGGACCAGGGCGAGCCGCTCCTCGTCCAGCCGGGCCGTGTAGTACTCGGGCAGTCGCGCGGGGCCCAGATCGGCCAGCGGCCTGCCCCGCCACATCGCGAGCGCCGCGGCGAAGGCCTCGCTGGCCGCGGCGCAGTCGCCGCCGGCCAGTTTGTGGCGGCCGAGCGCGGCGCGGGCGCGGGAGAGGTCCAGATCCAGTTCGCCGGGGCCCACTTCCAGGAGGTAGCCGGAGCCCGTCGTGCGGAGCACGGGGTGGCGGCGCGGGTCGCCCCCGGCGCGGCCGTGGCCCGGGTCGAGCGTCCGGCGCAGCCCGGACACGTACATCTGCAGGGTCGCCAGGGCGGACCTGGGCGGGTGGCCGTCCCACAGCTCGTCTATCAGCATGTCCGCCGAGGCCAGCCTGTTCGCGTGCAGCAGCAGGATCGCGAGCAGCGCGCGGCGCTTGAGCGGACTGGGCGTGCAGGTCACCCCGCCCCGGCGCACCTCCAGCGGCCCGAGGACGAGGTAGCTCGGCGCAAGGTCCGGGCCGGCGGCGGCGGTGGCGCCACCGGGTCCGGGGCTGCTGCCGACATCCGCGGTGCCGAAGGGTCTGCCCGGTCTGTCGCCCGCTCCGCCCTTTCCATGCGCTCCGCCCGCCCCGGACGCGGTGGAGTCGGACGCGGTGGAATCATTCGAGCCGTCGGAGCCGCTCGAACCGCTCGAACCGCCGGAACCGCCGGAGCCCGTGGGAACGCCGGAACCCCTGTCGGCCGTACGTCTCGCCTGTCGCTGTAAGCCCATGCCTCAGTCACCCTCGCCCGCGCCACGGCGCTGCTCAGCGCCTGTCCAGTCGTCGGCCAGGCGCACTCGCGGGCTGATCATCCCGTTGTGCGCGCCACGGCATACGTTCGGGGTTCGCCGACCGGCTGTCAGGAGTGCGAATCAGCCAATGCGGCGCGAGGACGCGGTGCGCTAGCGGGCCTCGACTTGCTCTCGCACCGCGCGGGGCCGGTTGGTGATGAGCGTGTCCACTCCGAGGTCCAGGCACAGCTCCACGTCCTCGGGCTCGTCCACGGTCCACACCCGCACCGACAGCCCCTTGGCCTTCAGCCGCCCCACCAACCCCGGATCCCGCCGGACGAGCTCGATCCCGGGGCCCGCGTGCGTGGCGTAGGGCGGGCGGACCGGGCGCAGGCGCCGCTCCATCAGGTACACGGCCGGGAGCCCGGGGGCGAGCCGGTGCATCCGGGTCAGCGCGCCGCGGGAGAAGCTCATCACCTCGACAAGGCCGCCGCGCCCGTCCGCGAGCCCGTGGCGGCGCAGCACGCGTACGAGTTCCTCCTCCAGCCGGCCGCCCGCGCGGGTCGGGTGCTTCGTCTCCACGGCCAGCCCGACAGGCCGCCCGGCGGACAGCGCCTCTTGCAGCAGGTCCTCGAAGAGCAGGACCCGCGCCCCCGCGTGCGCGGCCCCCTTCCAGGCGCCGAAGTCGAGGGCGCGCAGCTCCTCGTAGGTCAGCTCGGAGACGATCCCGCGCCCGTCGGAGGTCCGCTCGACGCGCCGGTCGTGCACGCAGACGAGCCTGCGGTCGGCGGTGAGCCGGACATCGCACTCCAGGGCGTCGGCCCCGTCGGCGACGGCCTGCCGGTAGGCGGCGAGCGTGTGTTCGGGATGCTCGTGGGATGCCCCGCGGTGCGCGACCACCCGGGCGGCGCGGGCGGTGGGAAGGGCGGACGTCACAGTCATGCGGAAATCATCGCAAACCGGGATGAACATCCGGATGCACCCCTGTAACCCCGACGTTAACGCCCGAGGGGCCCTCCACCGGCTGGCGGAGGACCCCTCGGGGTGGTCGTACTCGGCTACGCGAGAGTCGTACTCGGCTACGCGAGTCCGGGGCCCCGGACCGGGATGTGGGTGAACGTCGGCTCGGGAGCCGGGTTCTGGAAGAAGTCGTTGCCCTTGTCGTCGACCACGATGAAGGCCGGGAAGTCCTCGACCTCGATCTTCCAGACCGCCTCCATGCCGAGCTCCTCGTACTCCAGGACCTCGACCTTCTTGATGCAGTCCTGGGCCAGGCGTGCCGCCGGGCCGCCGATGGAGCCGAGGTAGAAGCCGCCGTGCGCGCCGCAGGCGTCGGTCACCTGCTGCGAGCGGTTGCCCTTGGCGAGCATGACCTTCGAGCCGCCCGCGGCCTGGAACTGCTCCACGTAGGAGTCCATGCGTCCGGCCGTGGTCGGGCCGAAGGAACCGGAGGCGTAGCCCTCGGGGGTCTTCGCGGGGCCGGCGTAGTAGACCGGGTGGTCCTTGAGGTACTGCGGCATCTCGGCGCCCGAGTCGAGGAGCTCCTTGATCTTGGCGTGCGCGATGTCGCGCGCCACGACCAGCGGGCCGGTCAGCGAGAGCCGGGTCTTGACCGGGTGCTTGGTCAGGGTCGCCAGGATCTCGTCCATCGGGCGGTTCAGGTCGATGGAGACGACGTCCGCCGAGTCGTCCAGGTGCGAGTCCGTGGTCTCCGGCAGGAACCGCGCCGGGTCCGTCTCCAGCTGCTCCAGGAAGACGCCCTCGGCGGTGATCTTCGCGGTGGCCTGGCGGTCCGCCGAGCAGGAGACCGCGATGGCCACCGGCAGGGAGGCGCCGTGGCGCGGGAGGCGGACGACGCGGACGTCGTGGCAGAAGTACTTGCCGCCGAACTGCGCGCCGATGCCGATCCTCTGGGTGAGCTCGAAGACCTGCTGTTCCAGGGCCTGGTCGCGGAAGCCGTGGCCCAGCGCGGAGCCCTCGGTCGGCAGTTCGTCCAGGTAGTGCGCCGAGGCGTACTTGGCGGTCTTGAGCGCGTGCTCCGCCGAGGTGCCGCCGACCACGATCGCCAGGTGGTACGGCGGGCAGGCCGCGGTGCCCAGCGAACGGATCTTCTCCTCCAGGAACTTCATCATGGAGGCCTCGTTGAGGACCGCCTTGGTCTCCTGGTAGAGGAAGGACTTGTTGGCGGAGCCGCCGCCCTTGGCCATGAAGAGGAACTTGTACGCGCCGCCGTCGGTCGCGTACAGCTCGATCTGCGCGGGCAGGTTCGAGCCGGTGTTCTTCTCCTCCCACATGGTGATCGGGGCCATCTGCGAGTAGCGAAGGTTGAGGCGGGTGTACGCGTCGAAGATGCCGCGCGACAGGGCCGCCTCGTCCGCGCCCGAAGTCAGCACGTTCTGGCCGCGCTTGCCCATCACGATCGCCGTGCCCGTGTCCTGGCACATGGGGAGCACGCCGGCCGCCGCGATGTTGGCGTTCTTCAGGAGGTCGAGCGCGACGAACTTGTCGTTCGCCGAGGCCTCCGGGTCGTCGATGATCCGGCGCAGCTGCGCGAGGTGCGCGGGGCGCAGGAAGTGCTGGATGTCGTGGATCGCCTCTTCGGCGAGCTTGCGCAGCGCCTCCGGCTCGACCTTGAGGAACGTACGGCCGTCGGCCTCGAAGGTGGAGACGCCTTCGGAGGTCACCAGCCGGTAGGGGGTGGTGTCCTCGCCCAGGGGCAGCAGGTCGGTGTACGCAAACTCTGGCATGACGGCAGTCAGTCCTCACTCGGCAGACGGCGCTGGCGACCAATTGGCAGCGCGGTACCAGCGTAGGACCTCCGCCGGGACGTTCGGCTGTGAGGTAAGGCTCACTGGGTCCCGCCGGAGGAGTATCGCGATCTATCGTGTCTCGCTATGCTGGGTGGCGTGGACCTGGAAAAGCACCCCGCGGCGACCGCCGCCCCCGCAGTGGCCGCAGCCGGCGGGCTGCGCGCCTCCGACGCCGACCGGGACCGGATCGCGCAGATCCTCGCCGACGCCCTGGCCGAGGGCCGGCTGAGCGCCGAAGAGCACTCCGACCGCCTCGATTCGCTGTACGCCTTCAAGGCGGTCGGTGAGCTGGACGTCCTCGTACGGGACCTCCCCGCGCCAGCCGACGCCCGGCAGGACTCCGTGTACGCCCCCGAGGGGTACGCGGGCCAGCCCGTGGGCGCCCCGGCCGAGACCCTCGTCGCGGTGTGCAGCAGCTCCTCCCGCAAGGGCCGCTGGCGGCCGGGCGCGCACACCCGCGCGGTCTCCGTCCTCGGCGACATCACCGTCGACCTCACCGAGGCCGTCTTCGAGCAGCAGGTCACCGAGATCAACGTGACCTGCGTCCTCGGCAACGTCGAGATCCTGGTCCCGGAGAACGTCACGCTGCGCGGCTACGGCAGCGGGGTCCTCGGCAACGTCGAGGTGCACGGCGAGGGCCGCGGCGCGGCCGACCCGCACGCACCGGTGGTGATCGTCCGGGGGTTCGCGCTGCTGGGCAACATCGAGGCCCGGCGCAAAGTCGGCGCCCGCCTGGTGGACCTGGCGCTCAAGCTCCGCAAGCGCCAGGGGAGTTGACGGCGCCGGATCCGGCGCCGGATGGGCGACGTCCGGCTGACGGACGGGTGGCGGCGGATTTCGGTCGAACCTCGCGGATCGGCGGCACTCGGTGCATAGGGGCGCGCACAGCGGGTAGGGACAGGTGCATCGTCTCTCGCTCGCGTATACGTCGTCAGGAGTAGACCGTGCCGCATCCGCCGCGCCAGTCCCTGCAGGTAGCCGCCGTCCAGAGTCTTCAGGGGCGTCCGGCGGCGGCCGTGCCGAAGCCGCGGGTGCCGGCCAGGGAAGAGGACGGCCCCTGGCACGCGGACGCGGTGTGCCGACGCGACGAGGCCGGGCTGTTCTTCGCTCCCTCCAAGGAGCCGACGGCCGCCAGGCTGTCCCGCGAGGAGGCTGCCAAGCGGGTCTGTGCCCGCTGCCCCGTGATGGTCGCCTGTCGGGAGCACGCACTGATCCAGCCGGAGCCGTACGGCGTCTGGGGCGGGCTCACGGCCGCCGAGCGCCGGGTGGTGCTGGCGCGCCGCCGGCGCCGGGCGGGGGAGCTGCGCGAGGCCTCGTAGGCGCACGAGGACCGGACACACGCAAGGGGCGCTCCCGCCGCACGCGGGAGCGCCCCTTCCGACGTGCCGTCACCGGCACGTCCACTGTGGCTTGTGGCTGGTGGCCGCGTCCTACTGGGCGCGGTCGAAGTCGATCGCGCTGTAGGCGCGGAGCTTCGAGAGCCGGTGGGTCGAGTCGATCTGCCGGATCGTGCCCGACTTCGAGCGCATGACCAGCGAGGACGTCGTCGCGGTCTCCGAGCGGTAGTGGACGCCGCGCAGCAGCTCGCCGTCCGTGATGCCCGTGGCGACGAAGAAGACGTTGTCGCCGGAGACCAGGTCGTTGGTGTGCAGGACGCGGTCCAGGTCGTGGCCCGCGGCGATGGCCTTCTGGCGCTCGTCCTCGTCCTTGGGCCACAGCTTGCCCTGGATGGTTCCGCCGAGGCACTTGATGGCGCAGGCGGAGATGATGCCCTCGGGGGTGCCGCCGATGCCGAGGAGCAGGTCGACGCCGGTGCCCTCGCGGACGGCCATGACCGAGCCGGCGACGTCGCCGTCGGAGATGAACTTGATGCGGGCGCCGGTCTCGCGGATCTCCTTGACGATGCCCTCGTGGCGGGGGCGGTCGAGGATGACCACGGTGACGTCTTCCACGGCCATGTTCTTGGCCTTGGCGACGCGGCGGATGTTGACGGAGACCGGGGCGTTGATGTCGACGAAGTCGGCGGCCTCGGGACCGGTGACCAGCTTCTCCATGTAGAACACCGCGGACGGGTCGAACATGGTGCCGCGGTCGGCGGCGGCCAGGACGGCGATGGCGTTCGGCATGCCCTTGGCGTTCAGGGTGGTGCCGTCGATCGGGTCCACGGCGATGTCGACCTCGGCACCGGTGCCGTCGCCGACCCGCTCGCCGTTGAAGAGCATCGGGGCTTCGTCCTTCTCGCCCTCGCCGATGACGACGACGCCGTTCATCGAAACGGTGGAGATCAGGGTTCGCATCGCGTTGACGGCGGCGCCGTCGGCGCCGAGCTTGTCGCCGCGCCCGACCCAGCGGCCGGCGGCCATCGCGGCGGCCTCGGTGACCCGGACGAGTTCCAGGGCGAGGTTGCGGTCGGGTGCCTCCGGCGAGACTTCGAGCTGGGGCGGCAGGTTGTGCTCGGTCATCGGAGCGCACCTTTCTGTACGGCGACGGCCGGGAGTGAGGGTCCCTCGACTCTATCGGTACGTCGATACATTGAGCAGACCGGGTCACGTATGAGCGGTATATCGGTCAGTCGATTGTCCTGAGCGGACGTCTTGCGGGATACGGCGGCGGGTGGGGCGGGCGGATGCGGCGGGGATGCGGCGGGGGATGCGGCGGCGATGTGGGGGCCGCCACGCCGACCCCGGCGGTGATCGCCGCTGGCGATGCGGGACGATGGTCCCGTGGCAGGTATGAAGGGCAAGCAGACGGTTCGGGACATGGTCCTCTCGCTGACGGTGATCGGCCTCGTCGTGGGCGGCATCTACATGTTCATCCCCCATGACGAGAAGGCCGATCCGACGCGGGTGGTCGACTACCGCGTCGAGACGCTCACGGCCCGGCGCGCGGCCCCGTACCCGCTGGCCGCCCCCGTGGGGCTGCCGAAGGAGTGGCGGGCCACCTCGGTTGGCTTCGCGGCGAAGGACGCCAGCGCCTGGCACCTGGGCTTCCTGGACCCGCAGCAGCAGTACGTGGCGGTGGAGCAGTCCACGGACACCACGGCGGGTTACATCGGCAAGGTCACCCAGAGGGCGAAGGCCACCGGGCAGACCCAGCAGGTCGGGGACCAGGCCTGGGAGCGCTGGGACGGCGAGCAGTACGACGCCCTGGTGCGCCAGGAGCAGGGCTACGTCACGGTGGTGACCGGGACGGCCTCCTTCGAGCAGCTCGGTGCGATGGCGGCGACGCTGGAGTTCAAGCAGGGCGCCGAGCAGCGGTAGCGGCGACGCCGGCGAACGAGCGAACGACAAAAGAGGCCGCGCGCCCCGGAATCCGGGGCGCGCGGCCTCTCTCGCGTTTCGGGCGGAAGCTCAGACCGTGGTGATGACCTGGTCGAACTCCAGGCGCGGGGAGCGCGGGAACCAGGCGTCGTCGCCCGGCTTGCCGATGTTGATGACCATCAGCGGGGTGTGGTCGCCGTCCAGGAACTCCTTCTGCACACCGGCGAAGTCCAGGCCGGTCATCGGGCCCGCGGCCAGGCCGGCGGCGCGGACGCCCATGATGAAGTAGGCGGCCTGCAAGGTGGCGTTGACCAGCGCGGACTGCTCGCGGACCGGGCGCTCGGCGAAGAACATGTCCTTGGCCTGCGGGAAGTGCGGGAGCAGCTGCGGGAGCTCCTCGTGGAACTCGTTGTCCGCCGCCAGGATCGCGACCAGCGGGGCGGCGGCGGTCTTGGCCTGGTTGCCCTCGGCCATGTGCTTCACCAGGCGCTCGCGGGCCTCGGCGGAGCGGACCAGGGTGATGCGCAGCGGGGTCTGGTTGAAGGCGGTCGGGCCGAACTTCACCAGGTCGTAGATCGCCTGGACCTGCTCCTCGGTCACCGGCTCGTCGGAGAACGTGTTGGCGGTGCGGGCCTCGCGGAAGAGGAGGTCCTGAGCGGCGGCGTCGAGAACGAGAGACATCGGAAAGCCTTCTTCTGTACGGAACGAAGCTGAAGCGATGTCTTGAACACTACGCTCGAGATAGGTGAAAATTCAACTAAATGGTGGGGTGGTGATCGAGCTCACTCCCGGCCGCGCTCCCCGCCCGCCCCGCCGTCCTCCGCCGCGTCGCGCGCGGCCAGAGCCGAGTCCAGCCGGGCGCGGGCGCCCTCCAGCCAGTGGCGGCACACCTTCGCGAGTTCCTCGCCGCGCTCCCAGAGGGCGAGGGAGTCCTCCAGCGAGGTGCCCCCGGCCTCCAGCTTGCGGACGACCTCGATGAGCTCGTCGCGTGCCTGCTCGTACCCCAGCGCCGTATCGGTTTCGGCCATTCCCGCATCCCACCTTAAATGTCTAATACAACGAATTTGTTGCCGCAGAGTGCCGCGTCACGCGAGGTCCTCGGACCCGGAGGCCTCGACGGTCACCCGGAACGCGCCGTCCGCCACCCGCGCCCGCAGCACATCGCCCGCGGACACGTCCTGCGGCGAGCGCACCACGTGGCCGTCGGCCCGTTGCAGCACCGCGTACCCGCGCTCCAGCGTCGCCGCCGGCGACAGCGCCACCACCCGGGCGAGCGTGTGCGCCAGCTCCGAATCGGCCCGGTCCAGCAAGTGCCCCAGCGTCCGGCGGCCGCGCGCCAGCAGTGCGTCGAGCTCGGCTTCCCGGGTCTCCACCATCCGCTGGGGATGGACGAAGACCGGCCGCGCGAGGGCGTGCGCTAGCCCCCGCTCCTCCCGGTCGAGCAGCCCGCGCACGGCGCGCAGCCCCCGGCCCTGGAGCTGGCGCACCCGCTCCAGCTCCTCGCCGACGTCCGGGACCACCTTCTTCGCCGCGTCCGTGGGCGTGGACGCCCGCAGGTCCGCGACCAGGTCCAGCAGCGGGGAGTCCGGCTCGTGGCCGATCGCCGAGACGACCGGGGTGCGGGCCGCCGCGACGGTCCGTACGACCTCCTCGTCGGAGAACGGCAGGAGGTCCTCCACGCTGCCGCCGCCGCGCGCCACGATGATCACGTCCACCTCGGGCATGGCGTCCAGTTCCTTGACCGCCTGGATCACCTGGGGCACCGCGTTCACCCCCTGGACGGCGACGTTGCGGACCTCGAAGCGGACCGCCGGCCACCTGCGCCGCGCGTTCTCCAGCACGTCGCGCTCGGCCGCCGAGGCCCGCCCCACCACCAGCCCGATCAGCTGCGGCAGGAAGGGCAGCGGCTGCTTGCGGTCCAGTGCGAAGAGCCCCTCGCCGGCGAGCGAGCGCTTGAGCCGCTCCAGCCGCGCGAGCAGCTCGCCGATGCCGACGGGCCGTATCTCGGTCGCCCGCAGGGACAGCTGCCCGCGCGGGGCGTACCACTCGGGCTTGGCCAGTACGACGACCCGCGCGCCCTCCGTCACCGAGTCCGCGACCTCGTCGAAGACCTGGCGGAAGCAGGTCACGCTGAGCGAGATGTCGTGGGAGGGGTCGCGCAGCGTCAGGAAGACCACACCCGCTCCCGGCCTGCGCGAGAGCTGCGTGATCTGACCTTCCACCCACACCTGGCCGAGCTTGTCGATCCAGCCCCCGATGAGCCGGGACACCTGACCGACCGGCAGCGGCGCGTCAGCCGACGTATTCAGACCCATGCACGCAGGCTAACCGCCCGAACTGACACCGGCGTCGGGACCGGACCCCTCGGCGCCCGCGCGCCGCCCGCGCTGGGCCACCAGCACGCCCAGGCCCACCACCAGCCACACCGCCCCCACCAGCTGGGCCGTCCACGAGGCCTCGACGATCACCGCGACCGTCACGGCGGCACCGAGCACCGGGATCACCAGGTGCTTGAACCAGTTCGGGGCGCCCTCGCGCCGCTTGACGACGAACCAGCCGACCACCGAGGCGTGCAGCAGGGTGAAGGCCACCAGCGCCCCGATGTCGACCACCGAGACCAGGTGGTCAAGGCCGTCGTCACGCCTGGCCGCCCACACCGCCGCGATCAGCGTCACGGTCGCCGCCACCAGCAGCGCCGGGCGCGGCGTGCCGTGGGAGGTGCGGGCGAGCGCGCGGGGCAGCCGCCGCTCGCGGGCCATCGCGAACAGCAGCCGGCCGGCCGCCGCCTGTCCGGCCAGCGCCGCGAAGGCGGCCCCGATCGCCTTGCTGACCGCGACCAGATCGTGCAGCCAGGGGCCTACGGAGACCTCGGCCGTCGTGTAGAAGGCCGACCCCTGCTTCGCCGGGTCGGCCGCCAGCTCCGCCGCCGAGAGGGGGCTGAGGAGGGCCGCCAGATAGGTCTGGGCGATGAACAGCACCCCGGTCAGGGCGAGGCAGAACAGCACCGCCCGTGCCACCTTCGCGCTGCCGTCCGCCCGTCGCCCGCCACCACCCTTCCGAGCGGCTTCGCCCTTCCCGGGTGCTTCGCCCCCCTTCTCATCCACCTCCTCGGCGAACGAGGCGATGGCGTCGAAGCCCAGGTACGACAGGACCGCGACCGAGACCGCGCCGAGCACGGCGGTCGTCGAGAAGCCGCCGAGCGAGCCGTCGCCGGTGAACGGGGAGAGCCAGCCGCGGTGCTCCGCGCCCCCGACCAGCACGGTCACCGCCGAGACCAGGAACACCAGTAGGACCGCGATCTCCATGGCCAGCACGGCGAAGCCCACGCGCGCGGCGGCCCGTACGCCCCACAGGTTGAGCAGGGTGGTCACGACCACCGCCAGGGCCGTCCACACCCACCGGGAGACCTCCGGGACCAGCGCGTTCATGGCGATCCCGGAGAACAGGTACGCGACCGCCGGGATGAGCAGGTAGTCGAGCATCGCCATCCAGCCGGCGATCAGGCCCGGACCCTCACCCAGGCCCTTGCGGGCGTAGGTGAAGACGGAGCCGGCCTGCGGAGCCACGCGCACCATCTGGGCGTACGAGAAGGCCGTGAAGGCCATCGCGACGGTCGCGACGAGGTAGACGAGGGCGACGGCGCCGCGCGATTTCGCGTCGAGGGTCCCGAAGACGCCGACCGGGGCCATGGGGGCGATGAACAGGAGCCCGTAGACGACCAGGTCCCGGAAGCCGAGACTGCGGCGCAGCGCGCTGCCGGGCCCGCCGGGGGTTTCGGGAGTGCCGGGCGCCGTGCTGGATTCCGTCGCGGACGCCATCGTTCCTCCGGGGGATAGCCGGTACGGACATTCGACCCAGTTTGTGCCGAACAGGCGACGCCCGGCCCGCTGGAGACCCCCGTACGATGGAGCCCATGACTGCTGCCGCCCCCGCTCCCGCATCCCGCCGCGTCCTGCTCGCCGCCCCTCGCGGCTACTGCGCGGGCGTGGACCGAGCCGTGATCGCCGTCGAGAAGGCCCTCGAGCAGTACGGTGCGCCGGTCTACGTCCGGCACGAGATCGTGCACAACAAGTACGTCGTCCAGACCCTGGAGAAGAAGGGGGCCGTCTTCGTCGAGCGGACGGAGGAGGTGCCCGAGGGCTCCATCGTGATGTTCTCCGCGCACGGCGTGGCCCCGGTGGTGCACGAGGAGGCGGCGCGCGGCAAGCTCGCGACGATCGACGCGACCTGCCCGCTGGTCACCAAGGTGCACAAGGAAGCCATCCGCTACGCGAACGAGGACTTCGACATCCTCCTCATCGGCCACGAGGGCCACGAGGAGGTCATCGGCACCTCCGGCGAGGCCCCGGACCACATCACCATCGTGGACGGCCCGCACGACGTGGAGAAGGTCACCGTCCGCGACGAGTCGAAGGTGGTCTGGCTGTCGCAGACCACGCTCTCCGTCGACGAGACGATGGAGACGGTCGACGCGCTGAAGACCAAGTTCCCGCTGCTCATCTCGCCGCCGAGCGACGACATCTGCTACGCCACCTCGAACCGCCAGGAGGCGGTCAAGGCGATGGGCGCGGACTCCGATCTGGTCATCGTCGTCGGCTCCAAGAACTCCTCGAACTCGATCCGCCTCGTCGAGGTCGCCCTCGACGCGGGCGCGCGCGCCGCGTACCTCGTCGACTTCGCGAGCGAGATCGACGAGGCCTGGCTCGAAGGCGTCACCACCGTCGGCCTGACCTCGGGCGCTTCGGTGCCGGAGGTACTGGTCGAAGAGGTGCTGGAGTGGCTCGGCGAGCGCGGGTACGCGGACGTCGAGATCGTGAAGACCGCCGAGGAATCGATCGTCTTCTCGCTGCCGAAGGAGCTGCGCCGCGACCTGCGCGCGGAGGCGGCGGAGCTGGTGTCGGAGAAGTAGGCGGAGCAGCGCCGGAGAAGTGGGCGGAGCAGCCGCCGCAGAAGTAGGCGCGATCGGGGCAGGGCACCGGGGCCCGGCATTTCGTACGGTGAGTCCATGGAGATCTTCGGTGTGGACATCGGCGGTTCCGGGATCAAGGGCGCTCCCGTGGACCTGGACCGCGGCGACCTGGCGCGGGAGCGCCACAAGGTGCTGACTCCGCAGCCGGCCACCCCCGACGGGGTGGCCGGCTGCGTCGGCGAGGTGGTGCGCCACTTCGACTGGGACGGCCCGGTCGGGGTCACGTTCCCGGGCGTGGTCACGAGCGGGGTCATCCGTTCGGCGGCCAACATGGACGCCGCCTGGGTCGGCGTGGACGCCGCGGCCCTCCTTTCGCAGCGCCTGGACGGCCGGCCGGTCACGGTCCTGAACGACGCGGACGCGGCGGGGATCGCGGAGATGTCCTACGGGGCCGGGCGCGGGATCGGCGGCACCGTCATCCTGCTCACGCTGGGCACCGGGATCGGCAGCGCGCTCTTCATGGACGGGCGGCTGGTGGCCAACACCGAGCTGGGACACCTGGAGCTGAAGGGCCACGACGCGGAGACGCGGGCGTCGGTGAAGGCGAAGGAGGACGGGGACCTCACGTGGGAGCGCTGGGCGCACCGGGTGGGGAAGTACCTGGCCCACGTGGAGATGCTGTTCTCGCCGGACCTGTTCATCATCGGCGGCGGCGTGAGCCGCAAGCCGGAGAAGTTCCTGCCGCTGATCGAGGGCGTCCGGGCGGAGATCGTTCCCGCGAAGCTGCAGAACAACGCGGGCATCGTGGGCGCGGCGATGGCGGCGCACGCGGCGTCGCACTAGTGTCCTGAGTCTCGGAAAGTCCATAGAAGTATGCTGATCTCATGGCACGCATGGGACGGCCGACGGCC
>NZ_JAGGOW010000074.1:50111-58556 GCF_018614135.1 Streptomyces sp. ISL-66 | reverse complement strand
TGCGTTTCCGACTCTATCAGAGTCAGTCCCGCTTGTTTTTCGCCTTCCAGGTCATTCGCTTTCGCGTTTTCCCTTTCCGGCGAGTCCGACTCTATCAGTCCTTTTCCGTCTCGCTGACCATTCTCCGTTTTGCCGAATAGGCATGCGAAGAGAGTCGAGATCAAGATCAGTAATGAAAGAGGAGGGTGCCCGTCCATCAGCCGTTCGCGAAATGTTCACGCGGGGCTTCCTGGCAGGAGTCACGACAGTACAGGTCTGCCAGTGCCCAAGCAAATCGGTTCAGGCGTATGGTCTAGTCCACTAGGTTGTCATCCGATCAGCTCGGGACCTCCGTCAGCACCTCTCTCAGGAGGGGCACTTCGGACGGAACCGGGGCGTCTCATGACTTACCCTGCTCAAAGTACGCCGTCCAGGACAGCTTGTGACGGCGACACGAAGAAGCCCCACCCCTGGGAGGCCCCCATGACCAGCGTGACGTCCCCACTCGCCGGGACCGCCATCGGACTCGCGGCAGTGCCCGATCCGGTGTTCTCCGGCGCGATGGTGGGACCGGGTACCGCCATTGATCCCGTACGCGAGCCTGCCGAGGCCGTGTCTCCCGTAGACGGTGTAGTCGTCTCCTTGCACCCGCACGCGTACGTCGTCGTGGACGGCGAAGGCCACGGTGTGCTCACGCACCTCGGCATCGACACCGTTCAGCTCAACGGCGAGGGCTTCGAGCTGCTCGTCAACAAGGGCGACACCGTGACCCGCGGCCAGGCCGTCATCCGTTGGAACCCCGCTGCGGTCGAGGCCGCCGGCAAGTCCCCCATCTGCCCCGTCGTGGCACTGGAAGCGACTGCCGACGCCCTCACCAACGTCGTAGAGGCCGGAGCCTTGAAGGCCGGCGACGCCCTCTTCGGCTGGCAGTGACGAATCCGCCTGCTCGGGCGAACTGGACATCCAACGCGGCGGGTGGACCCGCCGCTCAATCGGAGACGGGTGTAATGGAGACAACGCTGCGAGGCGTCGGCGTGAGCCACGGTGTGGCGATCGGCGAGGTCCGGCACATGGGTACGGCGGTTCTCGAGCCGCCGGCGAAGCAGATCACCGCGGACGAGGCGGAGCGCGAACAGGGGCGCGCCCGTCAAGCCGTGGAAGCCGTGTCGGCCGACCTGATCGCGCGCGGCCAACTAGCCGGTGGCGAGGCCCAGCACGTGCTCGAGGCCCAGGCGATGATCGCCACGGACCCCGAGCTGATGGCGGACGTCAACCGGCGGATCGCCGTCGGCAGCACCGCCGAGCGCGGCGTGTACGACGCCTTCGCCTCCTACCGCGACCTGCTGGCGGGCGCCGGCGAGTACATGGCCGGCCGCGTGGCCGACCTGGACGACGTGCGCAACCGCATCGTGGCGCGCCTGCTCGGCGTGCCGATGCCCGGCGTGCCGGACAGCGACGAACCGTACGTCCTGATCGCGCGGGACCTCGCGCCCGCTGACACGGCGCTGCTCGACCCGGCGCTCGTCCTCGGTTTCGTGACCGAGGAAGGCGGCCCGACCAGCCACAGCGCGATCCTCGCGCGGGCGCTGGGCGTGCCGGCCATCGTGGCGCTGCCAGGTGCCGGCGAGATCGCCGAGGGCACCCTCATCGCGGTCGACGGCAGCACGGGCGACCTGTTCGTGGACCCGTCCCCGGAGAAGCGGGCCGAGCTGGCGGCCGCGGCCGCCGAGCGGAAGGCCGCTCTGTCCGCGTCGTCCGGTCCGGGCGCGACGTCCGACGGTCACAAGGTGCCGCTGCTGGCCAACATCGGCGGTCCGGCCGACGTGCCGGCGGCCGTCGAGGCGGGGGCGGAGGGTGTGGGGCTGTTCCGCACCGAGTTCCTGTTCCTGGACGACAGCAAGAAGGCTCCGACCGAGGAGAAGCAGGTCGAGTCGTACCGCAAGGTCCTCGAAGCCTTCCCCGAGGGGCGTGTCGTCGTCCGCGTCCTGGACGCCGGCGCCGACAAGCCGCTGGACTTCCTGACCCCGGCCGACGAGCCGAACCCGGCTCTGGGCGTCCGTGGACTGCGCTCGCTGCTCGACCACCCGGACGTGCTGCGCACGCAGCTGACCTCGCTGGCCAAGGCCGCCGCGGGGCTGCCGGTCTACCTCGAGGTCATGGCTCCGATGGTGGCCGACCGGACCGACGCCAAGGCGTTCGCGGACGCGTGCCGCGAGGCCGGTCTGCAAGCGAAGTTCGGAGCGATGGTGGAGATCCCCTCCGCCGCGCTCCGGGCGCGCTCGATCCTGCAGGAGGTCGAGTTCCTGTCGCTGGGCACCAACGACCTGGCGCAGTACGCCTTCGCTGCCGACCGCCAGGTCGGCGCCGTGTCGCGACTGCAGGACCCGTGGCAGCCCGCGCTGCTCGACCTGATCGCCATGTCGGCCGAAGCCGCCAAGGCCGAGGGCAAGAGCTGTGGTGTCTGCGGCGAAGCCGCCTCCGACCCGCTGCTCGCCTGTGTGCTGACCGGGCTGGGTGTCACCTCTCTTTCGATGGGTGCCGCTTCGATTCCGTACGTGCGGGCGACGCTCGCGAAGCACACCCTCGCGCAGTGCGAGCGCGCGGCGGCCGCCGCGCGTGCCACGGACACCGCGGAGGAGGCCCGTGTGGCCGCCCAGGCGGTGCTGTCCGGCGAGTAGCCGGCCGGCCCCGGAGGGGTTGATGTCGAGTCGAGGGGCCTTCGCCTGTGGCGAGGGCCCCTCGGCCGTTTCCGGAAGACGGGTCCACACCCGTCCGGGTCGGTTCGGGTCAGTGGGGCGGGCCCGGTTCGTCCACCTCGTATCCCGGGCAGTATTCGACGCCGGACTCGGGGGCCACGGGCTCGCCGGTGTCGGCGTCGGTGCAGTAGGCGTTGAAGACGGCCGCCGCGGAGAGCGGTACGAGGCGGCCGCGGTCGAGGCGCCAGCCGTGGACCCGGTCCCGGGGGCCCGGCCCTTCGGTGCTGCTGCGCAGGACCAGTCCCCCGGGTCCGCCGAGGGCCAGGCCGGCGGCGAGGACGGTGACGAAGTCGAGGCTTTCGCGGCCCCCGACCCGCCAGGGGCCGTCCGCCCGGGTCTCCGCGTGGAGGGCGGCCACGAGCTGTTCGTCTTCGGTCGGGACGCTGCACACCAGGTGGTGGTGGCCCGGGCCGGCCCGGGCCACGAGGCGGTCGAGGACGTCGGCGGCGCGCTGGAGGGAGGCCGTTCCGATGTCCTCCCCGCAGTCGGCGCAGTTGCCCACTGCGGCCAGGAGCGTGGCCGCGTACTCCCAGGTGGCCTGCCGGACGGCCTCGTCGAGGAGGAGCGGGGCCAGCTCGTCGACGGGGCGGCCGGTGTACGGGAGCACGGTGCTGGTCCCGGCCAGCTCGGCGGTGAAACGGGTGCGGCCCTGCGGGGTGTCCGGATCGATCCCGCGCTCGGCACAGTACTCGGCGTACTCCTCGGGGTCGAAGAGCGCGACGGTGGTGTGGATGCCCTGGGCCGCGAGGGAGCGGAGCAGGCCGTCGACGTGGTGGAGGTAGTCGCGGTGGTCGTCGAAGGTGAAGCTGCGGTACCGGCGCATGGCCGCGAAGTCCCCGGCGTCGGCCAGGAGGCCGACGGTGCTGGGGGCTTCGCGGCGCAGCGTGCGGCGCCTGCTGGTGCGGGCGGGTCGTCCCGCCGTGGTTCCGGTCCGGTTGTCGTCTGAGCGTGGCATCGGTTCCCCCTGAGTGTGCAATCACTTGCTCACAGAGAGTAATCACCGCCACTGACAACGGGCCTGGGGCCGGTCAGCCCCGGGTGCGGGCGAGCTCCTCGTAGAAGCGCAGGAGGTCGATGTTGTCGACCGAGCCGGCGTTGACGGCCTTGGCCATGGGGGCACCCTGGAGGAGGCGCTTGACCGGAACCTCGATGCGCTTGCCGGTGAGGGTGTGCGGGACTCCCGGGACCTCGATGATCTCGTCGGGGACGTGGCGCGGGGAGAGCTCCTCGCGGATCGTCGCCTTGATCCGGGCGCGGAGGCCGTCGTCCAGGACGGCCCCGGGCGCGAGGTGGACGAAGAGCGGCATCCAGTAGCCGCCGTTCGGCTCTTCCAGGCCGATGACCAGGGACTCCTTGATCTCCGGGAGCCGCTCGACGGCCTCGTAGATGTCGGCGGAACCCATCCGGACGCCCTGGCGGTTCAGGGTGGAGTCGGACCGGCCGTGGATGACGACGGAGCCGTGGTCGGTGATCGTGATCCAGTCACCGTGGCGCCAGGCGCCGGGGAACATCTCGAAGTAGCTCTCGCGGTAGCGGCTGCCGTCGGGATCGTTCCAGAAGCGGATCGGCATGGAGGGCATGGGATTGGTGACCACGAGCTCGCCCACCTCGCCGATGACGGGCTTCCCGGACGGGTCCCAGGCCTGGAGGTCGGTGCCCAGGCAGGCGGCCTGGAGCTCGCCGATGTGGACCGGGAGGGTGGGGACGGCTCCGGCGAAGCAGCTGCAGACGTCGGTGCCGCCGCTGACGGAGGCGATCCACAGGTCTTCGGCCACCTCGTCGTGCAGCCAGCGGAAGCCGTCGGGCGGCAGCGGGGAGCCGGTGGTGGCCACGCACTTGACGGCGGAGAGGTCGAAGTCGCGGGCGGGATGGACTTCCGCCTTGCGGCAGGCCATCACGTAGGCGGCGGAGGTCCCGTAGAGGGTGGCCTTGGTGCGCTCGGCGATGCGCCATTGGGCACCGGTGTCGGGGTAGCCCGGGCTGCCGTCGTAGAGGACGACCGTCGTGCCGGTGAGCAGGCCGGAGACGAGGAAGTTCCACATCATCCAGCCGGTGGAGGTGTACCAGAAGAACCGGTCCCCGGGACCGAGGTCGCAGTGGAGGCCGATCTGCTTGAGGTGCTCCAGGAGGATGCCTCCCTGGGACTGGACGATCGCCTTGGGCAGGCCGGTGGTCCCGGAGGAGTAGAGGACCCACAGCGGGTGATCGAAGGGGACCGGCTCGAAGACGGGCTCGGTGTCGCCCGAGGTGAGGGCGGACCAGTCCAGGGCCCCCTCGGGGGCCGGCGTGCCCAGGAGCGGGATGTGGACGACGGCGCGCAGCGAGGGCAGTTCGGCGCGCAGCTCGGCGACGGTGTCGCGGCGGTCGTGCTCCTTGCCTCCGTAGCGATAGCCGTCGACGGTGAAGAGGACGACGGGTTCGACCTGCTGGAAGCGGTCCAGGACGCTGCGGGCGCCGAAGTCGGGGGCGCAGGAGGTCCAGACCCCGCCGACGGCGGCGGTGGCGAGGAGCGCGGTGACGGCCTCGGGGATGTTGGGGAGGTAGCCGCTGACCAGGTCGCCGGGGCGCACGCCGAGGGCGCGCAGTTCGGCGGCGAGCGCGCCGACCTGGCGGCGGAGCTCGGCCCAGGTGACGGAGGTGGGCTCGTGGGTCTCGTCGACGTGGAGCAGCGCGGCGTCGGCGGCGCGCGCCGGGTCCTCGCCGGCGCGCAGGGCGTGCTCGGCGTAGTTGAGGGTGGCGCCGGGGAACCAGCGTGCGCCCGGCATGGACCGGTCGGCGAGGACGGATGCGTAGGGGGTGGTGAAGCGGACGTCGAACCACTCGGCGACGGCCTGCCAGAAGGTGTCGAGCGCGTCGACGGACCAGCTGTGCAGGGCCGGGTAGCCGCCGTCGGCGGGGGCGCCGTGGTGTTCTGCGGCCCAGGCCTGGAAGGCGGTGATCCGGGCCGCGGCGATCCGGTCGGGGCCCGGGGACCAGAGGGGCTCGGGCGGGGTGGCTGCGGTCATGGGTCGGCTCCCGGTCACGTCTGCGGCTCGCGCTTCGTGGGCGTGTCGTATGGGTGGGTCGTGTGTCCGTACGGTGCGGTGTCCGTACGGTGCCACCGCGCGGGGGGTGTGCGCGCGGGGGCTCACAGGGACGATGCCATGTGATCGACATCCGCACCAGAGCGGTCATCGGCGGCCGGCTGTGATCCTTTTGAGAGTGAACGGTAGTTGAACGCCGCCTGCTGGGCCAGGTGGCGGTGGGAGGGTGGGGGCCATGGACGGCTCTGAACTGGTGCATGTGCTGAAGGACCTCGGCAGCGAGCGGGGACGGCGTGCCTGGCGCTCCGCCTGGCGCAACCGGCGCGTGGACGCGGCGGGGCTCACGCCCCGGGGCGCGGAGCGGGCGCGGGTGCCGGGGCTGCTGACCGGTACGGAGCCCCGGCCGGGCGGGGGTGTACTGCGGTTCACCCGTTCGGAACTGCTGGTACGGGTCACCACGGGCGGGGCGGTGTTCTGGGGCTGGGACGGGGCCGCGCCCACGCCCTCGTACGCGGTGGTGGGCAGCGGGCCGGAGCCCGATCCGCGCGCCGAGCTGGAACCGGACACCGAGGGCGGTTGGCGGGTGGTGTCGGAGCGGGTGACGGTCGCGGTGTCCCGGCACGGGGCGGTGGAGGTGCGCACCCCGGGCGGGACCGTGCTGCGGCGGGACCTGCCGCCGCGCTGGTGGGAGCCGGCGCGATCGCCCACGGGTGCGCAGGCTCCGGCGGACGGCGCGGCCGGATCCCGAGACCCGGCGGCCGGTTCCCGAGACACGGCGGTGGGGGCCCACGGGGCCCGGTGGCTGCTGCGCAGCCAGGTCCCGGCCGACGCACGGGTCTTCGGGCTCGGCGGGCGGGCGGCGGGGCCCCGGCTGAGGGACGGCTCGTACCGGCTGTGGAACACCGATCCCCAGCACGGGTTCGGGCCGGGCGACGACCCGCTGTACATCACCATGCCGGTCCAGTTGGTCGTGGCGGACGCGGGGACCCACCTGGTGTTCCACGACAACACCTGGGACGGGCGGGTGGTGTTGAGCGAGGGCGAGGAGGGCGCCGGCTCGGGGGCGGACCGGCCGGGGACCTGCGAGCTGCGCATGGAGGGCGGCCCGCTGCGGTGCTGGGTGCTGGTGGGGCCGCCGGCCCGGGTGCTGCGGGGCTGGTCGGGGCTGACGGGCGGGGCGGCCGTGCCCCCGGAGTGGGCGCTCGGGTACCAGCACGCGCGGTGGGGGTTCGGGAGCGCGGCGGAGGTCCGCCGGATCGTGGCCGGTTATGCGCGGCGGGATCTGCCGCTCTCCGCCCTCCACCTGGACATCGACCACTACGACGGGCACCGGGTCTTCACGGTGGACCGGGAGCGGTTCCCCGATCTTCCGGGGCTGGCGGGCGAGTTGGTGGCGGACGGGGTGCGCCTGGTCTCGATCGTCGACCCGGCGGTGAAGGCGGGCGACGCGGTCCACGCCTCGGGGCTCGCGGTCGGCCGGCACGGGGCCTTCGTACGGGACGCGGCGGGGCGGGAGGTCCGGGGCGAGGTGTGGCCGGGCGAGTGCGCGTACCCGGACTTCACCGATCCGGCCGTGCGGGAGTGGTGGGGCGGGCTGTACGAGGAACGCCTCGCGCAGGGCTTCGCCGGGGTCTGGCACGACATGAACGAGCCGGTCTCCTTCGCCGCGTTCGGGGACCGGACGCTCCCCCGCTCGGCGCGCCACGTACTGGACGGGGCCGGCGGGGACCACCGGGCCGCGCACAACGTGTACGGGCTGACGATGGCACGGGCGGGCTGGGAGGGCCTCGTACGGCTACGCCCGGACGAGCGGCCGTTCCTGTTCTCCCGGTCGGGGTGGGCGGGGATGCAGCGGTACGGGGGCACGTGGTCGGGGGACGTGGAGAGCACCTGGGACGGGCTGCGGGCCTCTCTGGCGCTGGTGCTGGGGCTCGGCCTGTGCGGGGTGCCGTACTCGGGGCCCGACATCGGCGGTTTTTGGGGGTCGCCCTCTCCGGAGCTGTATCTGCGGTGGCTCCAGCTGGGCTCGTACCTGCCGCTGTTCCGGACGCACGCGGCGATCGGGGCCGGGCGGCGGGAGCCCTGGGAGTTCGGGGCGGAGGTGGAGGAGGGTGCGCGGGCCGTCCTGGCCGAACGGGAGCGGCTGCGCCCGTACTTCGTGACCCTGTCCCACCTTGCCCGGCGGACCGGGGCCCCGTACGTGCGGCCGCTGTGGTGGGAGGCGCCGGAGGACCGGGCGCTGCGGGACTGCGAGGACGCGTTCCTGCTGGGTGACGCGCTGCTGGTGGCTCCGGTGCTGGAGTGCGGGTCGGACCGGCGGGCGGTGCGGCTGCCGCGCGGCCGGTGGTACGACACGGCGACGGGCACGGCGTACGAGGGGCCCGGCCAGGTGCTGCTGGACGCGCCGGTCGGCCGGATCCCGGTACTGGCACGGGCGGGCGCGCTGCTGCCGGTACGGGGCGCGGACGGATCGGTGGCCCTGGAGGCGTGGGCTCCCGCGCGCGGGCGTACGGGCGGCGGGCTGGTGATCCGCGATCCGGGGCCGGGCTTCGGGCCGGGCGAGGTGGAGCGGTACACGGTGCGGTGGATCGGCGGGGCGGTGGTGGTGCAGGACGAGGCCGGTGAGCCGGTGGAGGGGGTGACGGTGCGGGGGGTGGAGCCCTAGCAAGGGGCGGCGGGGGCGGCGG
>NZ_JAGGOW010000074.1:0-50057 GCF_018614135.1 Streptomyces sp. ISL-66 | reverse complement strand
CGGCGGTGGTTCAGCCCTCGATGCGGTGCTGGGTCCAGAACGAGGTCAGGTCCGTGGTCGTGGCGGCCTGGGCGGCCGCCTTGAACTCGGCCGTGGTCGACACCCCGTACCAGTGCGACGTGGCGTAGTCCTTCAGCAGTTTGGCCATGACCGTGTCGCCGAGGACGCGCCGCAGGTCGTGCAGGGCGCACTTGCCGTAGCCGTAGATGACGGTGGAGTACCGGGACGAGTGGGTGTCCCAGTAGGCCATCGGGTTGGTGATCTTCTCGGCCGAAGAGGCCCACGAGACGCTGTTCCAGCAGCTCGCGCCGGTCTTGTTCTGCGCCAGGTCGGTGGCGTAGTCGGTGAACGCCTCGTCGAGCCAGGGGCTGGTGTACTGGTCGTCGCCGACGATGCCGTACCACCACTGGTGCGCGATCTCGTGGGTGAGCGCGGTGGTGCTGACCAGGTCGAGGACGAACCCGGGGTATTCCATGCCGCCGAACCAGAAGCTGTTGTCGATGACCGCGTCCAGCTCGCCGTACGGGTAGGCCCCGAACCTGGCCGAGTGCGCGTCGACGGCGGACTTGGCCGTGGTGAGCATCGACTGCGAGTCGGCCGCGCTGATGCCGGAGACGGAGTAGACGTTGACCGGGGTGCCCGAGGCCGAGGTTCCGGAGATCTTGGCGAACGGGCCGGCGGCCCAGGCGAAGTCGCGGACCTTCGAGGCGGTGGCGGTGGTGATCGTGCGCCCGCTGGTGCCGGGGGTGTCGACCGACGCGCCCGTGGCCGGTACCAGGAGGGTGCTCGGGTGGTCGAGGGCCACGCTGAAGTCGGAGGCCAGTGAGTAGAACGACTCGCCGTTGTTGGTGTACGGGTCCAGGTGCCAGCCCGCTCCGTCCCGGACGGCGAGTACGGGCAGGGCGTTTCCGATGAAGCTGAAGGCCCCGTCGTGTCCGAAGCGGTCGGCGCCGCTCGGAACGGTGATGCCGAGGTCGAAGCCGATCGTGGCGCTCTGCCCCTGGGTAAGGGGCGCCGGCAGGTCAATCTTGAGGGCGGTGCAGTCGACGGACAGGGCTCCCGCGGTGCCGCCGGTGACGTTGGTGACCGCGATCGGCATGGCGGAGCAGGTGCCGTGGTAGTTGTCCCACAGCCTGAGGTAGACCTCGCCGAGGGGTGCGGCGGAGGTGTTGGTGAAGCTCGCGCTCTCGTGGCCGTTCCAGACGGTGCCGCTCGCGTCGCTGCTCAGGTTGACGGTGTAGGCGGGGGCGGCCGGTGTGCGCGTGGGGTCCGCGGGCGGGGTGGTGGTGCCGGACGTGTTGAGGGCGACGTCGTCGACGACGAAGCTCGTCTGGAGGCTGGAGTCCTCGGTGCCGGTGAAGGCGAGGTTGACGCTCTGGCCCGCGAAGGCCGAGACGTCGAAGGTCTTCTGCGCGTAGCCGGTGTTCTTGTCGAGGTTCGAGTACGTCGCGAGCGTCGTGGTGCCGATCTTCGCCGTCAGCTTGTCGTACTTGCTGGACGTCGTGGTCTCGGCGGTGCCGATGTGCAGCCAGAAGCTCAGGGTCGCGGTGCCGCATCCGGCCGGGATCGCGACGCTCTGGGTGAGCGTGTCGGTGTGGGTGGTGCCGACGCCGTTCAGCCAGGCGAAGTACGTGCCGCCGTGGGCGCTCTGGCCGGTGCGGTTGGTGATCACACCGGCCTGCGACTGGCTCCAGGGCGACGTTCCGCTTTCGAAGCCGCCGTTGGCGACCACCTGGGCGGGGGTGCAGGCGGCGGGCGCGGCCGCCGCGGAGGTGGCGGGCAGTGCGGAGGCGACCAGCGCGGCGATGGCGAAAGCGCTCGCCGCGAGGGCCTTGTGGGGGGTGGCTCTCACGCGAAACTCCTTTGAGGCGGCCGGGTTCGCGGCCTGCTCGGTGACTGCCGGGCCGGCTTGGGTGCGCCGGAGGGCAGCCAGGGGGTGACGGCTGCCGGAAGCCTGGCAGATTTGACCGGAGCATGCCATCAGGGGCGGGTAAAGTGTTCACCCCTGGCGAAAGGGCCTGCGCGCACCGGACCACGGCACGGCGTGGCCGCGTACCGGATCAGGCGCGGCCTCCTACCGGACCACGCGTAGCCGCGCACCGGATCAGGCGTGGCGCCCGCCGAACCATTCCGCCGCCACCTTCGTGTGGAGCGGGAACGCCAGGTCCCGCGGGCCGCGCAGGACGTGCCAGCCCGTGGTCTCGTCCGTCGGGACGGACGGCGGGAGGGCGGAGACCGGGCGGGCCGGCAAGAGGCCGAAGAGGAGCAGGTGGCCGGCCGGGGAGCTGTGGGCGCCGGCCAGGGTGACCTCGCGGGCCGGGGCGTGGATGCCCGTCTCCTCCCGGAGTTCACGGACGACCGATTCGCGCCAGTCCTCGCCGAAGTCCATGAAGCCGCCGGGCAGGGCGATGCCGCCGAGGGCCGGTTCGATGGTGCGGGTGATGACCACCAGGCCGGTGCCGAGCTCGTCCTCGACCGGAAGGAGGGCGACCGCCACCGGGAGGGGGTTGCGGTAGGCGACCGCGCCGCACGAGGGGCACGTACGCGGCCACTCGGTCGCATCGAACAGTGCTCCGCAGGTGGAGCAGTGCGAGTCCCTCAGGTGCGCCGGCATGCGGCGATGGTATGCCAAGGGGTATGCGCATGCTGGCCGTTGTGACCTGTGCGGGAGCACTCGGGAATCTCGCGATCCCCGCCCCGACCGGGATCCCCGCCCCCGAGATCCCCGCCCCCGGGTTCGCCGCCCTCGCCGAGGTCGATCCGAGCATCGGCCAGGAGATGCGGTACGCCACCGCGCACAATTTCACCGGGGCCGTCGTCGAGGGCTACGAGGAGCCCGTCTGCCTGCTCGCCCGGCCGGCCGCCGAGGCCTTGCGGCGGGCGCAGCGGGAGGTGCTGCGACGCGGGTACTCCCTGCTGGTGTACGACTGCTACCGGCCGCAGCGGGCCGTGGACCGGTTCGTCCAGTGGGCCCGGGACGGGGCGGACCAGGGGACCAAGGCGGAGTTCTACCCCCGGGTGGAGAAGGACCGGCTGGTTCCGGAGGGCTACATCGCCGAGAAGTCCGGGCACAGCCGCGGGAGCACCGTCGACGTCGCGCTGACGGATCTCGGCCGCGAGCCCCTCGACATGGGGACGCCCTTCGACTTCTTCGATCCGCTGGCCCGTACGGACAATCCTCGGGTCACCGGCCCCGCCCGCGCTCACCGGAACACGCTGAAGGAGGCGCTCGGCGCGCAGGGGTTCGTGAACCTGCCGGAGGAGTGGTGGCACTTCACGTACAAACCGGAGGCCTTCCCGGACACCTACTTCGACTTCCCCGTCTCTGTCGCGGCCGTCCGGCCGTCCGGCCGTCAGTACGGCGCCGGGCGTGACCTTCGGTTCGTACGAGGAGTTCTGGCGGATCGCGCGGAATTGGCTCGCCGAGAACGGGTGACCGGGGACGCGTTCCCGTGACAGACTTCTGACGGATCGTCAGATTATGTTTTCGGGAGGGGTCTTGGAACGCACACGCACACCCGTCGTGAGCGGGTGGTTCACCGAGGACGGTGCGGAGGGCGGCTTCCGGCTGCTCGGCACCCGGTGCTCCGCCTGCGCCGCCGTGTTCTTCCCGCGCGAGGACGCGTACTGCCGCAATCCGCACTGCCCGGGCGGCGGTGAACTCGCCGAGACCCCGCTCTCCCCGCGCGGCCGGGTCTGGTCCTACACCGACGGGCGCTACCGGCCGCCCGCGCCGTACGTGTCCGATCCGGACGCGCCCTGGACCCCGTACACGCTGGTCGCCGTGGAGCTGGAGGCCGAGGGGATGATCGTGCTCGGGCAGGCGGCGCCCGGGGTGGGCGTCGCCGATCTGGCGGTCGGCATGGAGGTCGAGGTGGTCGGCGGGGTCCTGAACGAGGACGCCTCCGGCACCACCTGGACCACCTGGCGGTTCCGGCCCGTGGGGTCGGAGCAGTGAGCGCCGACATCGCCGTCCTCGGGGCAGGCATGCACCCGTGGGGCAAATGGGGCCGCAGCTTCGTCGAGTACGGGCGGGCCGCGGCCCGGACCGCGCTCGCCGACGCCGGACTGGACTGGACGGACGTGCGGTCCATCGTCGGGGCCGACACCGTACGGTCGGGCTACCCCGGCTACGTGGCCGGCGCGACCTTCGCCCGGGCGCTCGGCTGGCAGGGCGCGCGCGTGACCAGCGTGTACGCCGCCTGCGCCTCCGGCGCCCAGGCCATCGGGGCGGCCCGGGCGCAGATCCTGGCCGGCCTCGCCGACGTGGTCCTGGTGGTCGGGGCGGACGCCGCGCCGAAGGGGTTCTTCGCCCCGGCGGGCGGGGAGCGGCCGGACGACCCGGACTGGCTGCGCTTCCGGGTCCTCGGGGCCACCAATCCGGCGTACTTCGCCCTGTACGCGCGGCGCCGCATGGCCCTGTACGGGGACACCGGTGAGGACTTCGCGCAGGTCAAGGTGAAGAACGCGGCGGCCGGGCTGCTCAACCCGAACGCCCGCTACCGCAAGGCCGTGACGGTCGAGGAGGTCGCCGCCTCGGCGATCGTGGCCGATCCGCTGCGGCTGCTCGACATCTGCGCCACCTCCGACGGGGGCGCGGCGCTCGTGCTGAGCAGCATGGACTTCGCGCGCTCGCGGGGGATCGCGGACCCGGTGCGGATCCGGGCCGTGTCCACGGTGACGCCCACGTATCCCCGTACGGTCCTGGACCTGCCGGACATCGCCACCGATTCGGTGACCACCGTGGCGCCGGCGCCCGGCTCCTTCCGGGCATCGATCGCGCGGGCCGCGTACGAGGAGGCGGGGCTCGGGCCGGACGACCTCTCGCTCGCCGAGGTGTACGACCTGTCCACCGCACTGGAGTTGGAGTGGTACGAGGACATCGGCCTGTGCGGCGAGGGCGAGGGGGCCAAGCTCGTGCGGGAGGGCGCCACGGCGCTCGGGGGGCGGATTCCCGTCAACACCAGTGGCGGGCTGGCTTCCTTCGGGGAAGCGGTACCGGCCCAGGCCATCGCGCAGGTCTGCGAGCTCACGTGGCAGCTGCGGGGTACGGCCGGGGACCGGCAGGTGCCGGGGGCACGGGCCGCGATCAGCGCGAACCAGGGGCTGTTCGGGCACGGTTCGGCGGTCGTCGCGGTCCGGTAGCGGCCCGGCGGGGTGTGGGCGTGGAGTGGGGGTGGGGTGGGGGTGGGGTGGGGGTGGGGTGGGGTGACCTGCTTGAACAGGGGCTGTTGTCCGAACGCTTGACGGCCCCTGGCGGCAGGTTCACACTCTCTGCACAGTCCCGCTCCGCGACGGGACCAGAGCCCCCCATGTGAGCTGCGGCCCGTACCCCAGTCGGCGGGGGTACGGGCCGCTCCTCCATGTCGGCTCCGGCCCTCGGGGGGGGCCGACTTCGGGGCCCGCGCCCGGGCCCAACCACGCTCAAACCCACGCTCAAACCCGCGCTCAAGCCCCCGCGCTCAGACTCTGCCGGCGGGCCCGGGCCAGCGTCATCGCGTGTTCCACGACCCCCACCAGGACGTCCTTCACCGACTCCCGGTCCCGCGCGTCGCACAGCAGCACCGGCACCTCCGCGGCGAGGTCGAGGGCTTCCCGCACGGAGACCACGGGGTGCCGGTCGGCGCCGTCGAAGCAGTTCACCGCGACCACGAACGGGATCTCGCGCCGTTCGAAGTAGTCGATGGCCGCGAAGCAGTCCGCGAGACGGCGGGTGTCGGCGAGCACGACGGCGCCGAGCGAGCCCTGCGCCAGCTCGTCCCACAGGAACCAGAACCGGTCCTGTCCGGGCGTGCCGAACAGGTACAGCACCAGGTCCTCGCGCAGCGTGATGCGCCCGAAGTCCATGGCCACGGTGGTGGTGTTCTTGCCCTCCACTCCCCCGGTGTCGTCGACGCGGCGGCCCGGCTCGGAGAGCCGTTCCTCCGTCCGGAGCGGTCTGATCTCGCTCACCGCACTGACCAGGGTGGTCTTGCCCACCCCGAAACCGCCCGCGACCAGGATCTTCAGGGTCAGCGGCTCGACCGGCGTCACGGCATGCATGACGCCGGTGCGGCTAGAGCGCCCGAAGGCCATCGATCACCTCACGCAGTATGGATTCATCGGGCAGTTCGGCCGGCGGGACCGGCCGGGTCACGTGGACCAGCTCGTCGTCGGCGAGATCGCCGATCAGGACGCGTACGACGCCGACCGCGAGGTCGAGGTCGGCCGCGAGTTCCGCGACGGACTGCGGCCGTGCCCGGCACAGCCCGAGGATGTGGGCGTGTTCCGGGGACAGGGTCGCGTCCCAGACCGGGTCGTCGGCCGCGGCTTCCGCGACCACCAGCGCGATCAGGTCGAGCCGGTGCTGGCCCGCGTGGCTGGTCCGGCCGCGGGTCATCGCGTACGGACGGACGACGGGACCCGCGTCGTCGTCGAACCACTGGTCGGTGGCCCCGCCGGACGCCGCGCCGGAGGCCGCGCCGCCGGTCGGGGCGGGGGTGCGGGCCGGGCTGCGGGCGGGGTGGTCCTGGCCTGAATCGCTCATGCCGTCCGACTCACCCTCCGGCTGGCAGCCCGGTGCGCGGGGCGGTCGCCAGGTGGTCACCGACGCGCTTGACCATGAGGGTCATCTCGTACGCGACCTGCCCGACATCGGATTCGGAGTCGGCGAGGACCGCCAGGCAGCTGCCGTCCCCCGCGGCCATGACGAAGAGGAACGCCTCGTCCAGTTCCACCACCGTCTGGCGGACCTTGCCGGAGTCGAAGTGGCGGCCGACGCCCTTGGCCAGGCTGTGGAAGCCGGAGGCCACGGCCGCCAGGTGCTCGCTGTCCTCCCGGGTCAGGTCCTTGGAGTTGCCGGTGGGCAGGCCGTCGCCGGAGAGGACCACGGCCTTGCGGATGCTGGCGACCTTGTCGACGAGCTCGTCCAGGAGCCAGTTGAGCGGTCCGGAGCCGCGGCCCCAGGTGTCGTTGCCGGACTGCGGTGCCGTCATCGGCCGTCCCCCTCGTTCTCGTATCCGGGGCCGGGGGCGGCAGGGGTGCCGGCCCCGGACTCGGACTGCTGCGGTGCTTGGTACCGGGCGTCCCGGCGTACGGGCTGTCGTACGCCGGGACCGGCGGCCGGGTCGGCGGCGGGACCGGCGGCCGGGTCGGCGTCCGGCGTGGTGTTCTGCCGGGCGCCGCCTTGCTCGCCGCGCTGCCCGGGCCCCTGGGCTTCCTGCGCGGCGCGCTGGCGCGCGTGCTGGTCGCGGCCCGCCGTCCAGCCCCGTTGGAGGGAGGCCATGCGGCGGCGCACCTCGTCGGCGTCGCGGTCGGCCACCGCGTCGGCGGCGGTTTCCGCGGGAGCGGGGGCGGGCGCGTCCTTCAGCTGGGGCGCGAGGTTGGCCTGGCGGACGCGTCGGGGCAGGGTGCTGCCCGAGCCCCGGCCGGGCTGACCCGGAGCCGCTTCCGCGGCGTCCGGGGCCGGGGCGGGATCGGGGACCGCCGCGACGTGGCGGGGCTCGATCCGGCGGCCGTGCTCGGCGACCAGGGTCGGCGCGGGCCGGCGGCGCGGGAGCGGTACGGCGCCCTTGGCGCGGGGGCCGTCGGGGCGGACCGGGTCCGGGTGGGAGGTCTCCAGGCGGACCGGTCCGGTGGGGGCCAAGGGGCCCCGGTCGCGGTCCCTGTCGCGGAAGCCGTCGCGGTCCCGGAAGCCATCGCGGTCCCGGAAGCCGTCGCGGCCGTTGCCGCCGCGGTCACTGCCGCTCCGGTCCGTGCCGCTCCGGTCCGTGCCGTTGCGGTCGGAGGCGTCCGCGTTCCGGTCGCTGATGCGCTCCACGATGCGGTCGACCTTCCAGGGCGCACCGCGCTCGGCGTGCCGCTCCGCGTGCGGGCGGCCCGCCTGGCGCAGGCCCAGCAGGGAGCTGCGCGGGATGCCGTTCGGCGGGGTCTCGTCGTCGAGGGTGGCCATGGCGGGCCGGCCCTTGGCGCCGGTGCTCCCGGTGCTCCCGGCGCTCCCGGCGCCTCCGACGACGCCGGTGAGGCCCCCGATGCCCGTCGGGGACTCCTCCAGGACCGTGGCGGGGTCGTCGAGACCCAGCATGCCGACCGGGGCCTCCAGCTCGACGGGCCCGCGCAGTTCGGCGCCGGCCGGGAGCATGCGGTCCCCGGGCCCGCCCTTGACGGCGGCCGCCGCGGGCCGGGCCGGGCCGCCCACGGCCTTGCCGCCGGCCAGGCGGATGCCGGTGCCGTTGGTCTCGGGAGCCTCCGTCAGCAGGGTCACCGGGAGGAAGACCACCGCGGTGGTGCCTCCGTAGGGGCTCTGCTGGAGACCGACCTTGACGTCGTGGCGCTGTGCGAGGCGGCTGACGACGAAGAGGCCGAGCCGGTCGGTGTCGGAGAGCTCGAAGTCGGGGGTCTCCGACAGCCGGAGGTTCGCGTCGAGCAGCGCCTCCGGAGTCATGCCGAGGCCGCGGTCGTGGATCTCCAGGGTGAAGCCGTTGGCCACGGGTTCGCCGAGCACCTGGACCGCCGTGTGCGGCGGGGAGAACACCGTGGCGTTCTCCAGGAGTTCGGCGATGAGGTGGGTGACGTCGGCGACGGCCGGGCCCGCGATGCCCAGGCGCGGGAGCCTGCGCACCTCGATGCGCTCGTAGTCCTCGACTTCCGCGACGGCGGCCCGTACGACGTCCATCAGCTGGATGGGCTTGCGCCACTGGCGGGAGGGCGCCGCGCCGGAGAGGATCACCAGGCCCTCGGCGTGGCGGCGCATGCGGGTGGTCATGTGGTCGAGGCGGAAGAGGTCGGCGAGCTCCTCGGTGTCCTCGGTGCGCCGCTCCATGGTGTCGAGCAGGGTGAGCTGGCGGTGGAGCAGCACCTGGTTGCGGCGGGCCAGGTTGACGAACACCTCGGAGACGCCCCGGCGCAGTTCCGCCTGCTTGACGGCGGCTTCGATGGCCGCGCGCTGGAGGGTGTTGAGGGCCTGGCCGACCTGGCCGACCTCGTCCTTCTCGTACTCCAGGCGGGGCGCTTCGGTCTCCACGTCCACGAGCTCGCCCGCGGCGAGGCGGCGCATGACGCCCGGGAGACGGATGCCGGAGACCTCGTGGGCCTCCTTGCGGAGCCGGGACAGGTCGCGGACCAGCTCGCGGCCGATGCGTACGGACAGGACGAGGGAGACGAGCAGCGCGATGAACCCGAGGACGCCGGCGACGGCGGCCTGCACGAGCACGCTCATGGCCACGGGCTCGACGCGCTCCTGGTAGCGGTCGCCGGCGGCGGTGCCCATGACGGCGAGCTCGCCGAGGACCTTCCGGGAGGCCTCGTCCCACTGGGCGGCGGTGGCGCTGCGCGGGTTGCGTCCCGGGCCCTGGGCGATGAATCGTTCCTCTGCCTCGCGCAGGGCCCGGCTCTCGGGGTTGTTCCAGTACTGCTCGAACTGCTCCCGGTCGGCGGACGGGAGGATCGCCAGGTTGAAGTCGTAGAGCAGCTTGCGGTTGGCGACGAAGTCGGAGACGTGCCGGATGTCCGCCGGGCTGACACTGCGGGCGGCGAGGGCCGAGGCGACGACCGCGTCCTCGCGGGAGAGCGTCTCGCGGGCGCGGGTGACGCCGACGAGGGCGCGGCCCTGCTTGTCCATCTCCACGTTCTCGAGCGCGTGCAGGTTCATGAGGAACTCGTAGCAGGGGTCGACGAGCCGGCTGTAGAGCTCCAGCGCCTGGCTGGTGTCGAGGGAGCCCGCGTCGACCGCGGTGCGCAGCGCGCCGATGCCGTGGAAGGCGTCGAGGATGGAGTTCAGGCGCTGGGCGGCGGCCGGGCTGAGCTCGTCGACGACGTCGGGGTCCTTGGCGTCGGCGGTGATCTTCGCGACCACCTCGTCGGTGGCCTTGCGGCGCTTGACGAGATCGGTGGTCGCGGTGGACGCCCGGGGGTCGCCGATGACCACGAGGGTCTGGCGGCGTTCGGTCTGGATGACCCGGACGACGTCCTCGACGGGGTAGCCGACCTTGTCGATGACGTAGGCGACGCCGAGGAGTTGGGCGGCTTGCCGGCCGGTGATCACCGTGGCGAACGCCCACAGGGCTGTCAGGGAGACGAGCGGCACCAGGAGCAACGCCACGATCTTCCGGCGGATGGATTTCCCGCGAAAGCGCATGGCCTCCCCAGCCTCCCCCAGGTCAACCCCGTTGACCGGGGTCGGTGTTCCGTCATTTAAACGGCGTGAGCCTACTACTGCCACAGCACACCCTCGAAGGGGTGTCCGGACGTTTTCGGCCGAAGGTCCGGTCGAAGATCACGAGTTGTCCGATAGGTCCGCCAAGAGCGGCCCGATATGTGGCACATGAGACCTGGTGGGGCGTCAGTTCCCGCACCTGGACGGATGGCTGGAATTATTTGTTCCGCCACCGTCCAGGGCGTCTCCCGCGTCCGCGATGCGGGAATCTCTGGACCGCACCGTACGTCTACCTGTGGGGGGCGTGCATGACCGGCCGCGGGGAGGGGAGGAGCGGAGCATGGCGACGAAGTACGAGGACGGCACCGCGGGGCCCGGAGCGCCACCCGGGCGGGCCTTGTGGGTGGACCAGGCGGCGCACCGGCGGCGCATGCCGGACCCGGTGCGCACATCCGCCGTGCGCGCGGTGCTGATCGTGGCCGTGACGCTGACGGTCGCGACGATCGCCTTCTTCCTGACGATCACCGGGTCCTGGCTTGCCTTCCCGATGGCGCTCTGCGCGATAGGCGGGACCGTCGTGGCCACCTGGGGCGTGCTGGACGTGCTGATCACGCGGCAGACGTGGAACCAGCGGTACGGGGTCGTCTCGGAGCCGAGCAGCACGGCGCGGGGGCGCCGGCGCGAGCGCCGCCGGGCCCGCCGCGATGCGGCCGCGGCAGCCCGGTCGACGCCTCCGGTGCCGCGCCGGCAGCCGGAGCGCATACCCGGGCGCGGCGAGGCCACCGGCATCTGGCCGCCACCGTCCGGGACCGGGCGGTGACCGGCCGGCGGTGACGAGCCGGACGGCTGCCCGTGGGGTGCGTCAAGCAGGTGCGCCGCGGCGGAACATCCGGGTCGCCGTGATCTCCCCGTGGATGGTCTCCTCGTCCGGGGACTGGTGCGGCAGGCCCGGGCGCAGGTGCTCCTCGACGCTGATGTACTTCAGCCCCGCCCGCAGGTCGGCGTCGTTGCGCAGGCGGATCACCAGCGGGAACTCGGCGAGGGCCGTCGTGTCGAACAGGCCCGTGGTGTAGAGCAGCTGGACGCCGAGCGCGTCCGAGACGGCCCGCTGGAGCTCCAGCAGGTACGTGGCGTTCGCGCGCCCGATCGGATTGTCGAGGAACAGCGTGCCCGCGTGCCGCTGCTTGTCGCGGCCCCGGTCGTTGCTGCGCAGCGCCGCCATCGTGCAGTACAGCGCGATCGCGGCGGTGAGCAGCTGGCCTCCGGAGAAGACGTCGCCCATCTGGCCGACCGGCACCCGCTCGGCGCGCAGCACCGCGTCCGGCTTCAGGATCTCCACCGCGATGCCCTTGGGCTCCAGCGCCGCCTGGACCCCGTGCAGCAGCAGCGACATGCCGTCGCGGCGGCCCTCGCCGAAGGAGGCGGTGCTGTTCTTCTTGACGGCCGCGCGCGTGGCGTCGTCGATGACCTCGCCGAGCCGCTCAGTGAGGGTGGCCTGGTCGGGTTCCTCGAAGCGGATGCGCAGGAACTCCTGGCCCGACCACTCCCCCAGGCCCTCGGGGAGCTGGGAGAGCCGCTGGGCGGAGCGCAGGGTGGCCAGCGCGGACTCCACGAGTCCGCGCAGCCGGTCCACGATGCTGTCGCGGTTGCGCTCCAGCTGCGCCAGCTCGTCGGTGAGGACGCGCAGCCGGGGGGCGAAGGCGACCGCCCAGGCCGCCGCGTGCTCGGGCAGGGCAGAGGCGGGCAGTTCGCGGATCTGCTGGCGCGCGGGAGTGCGTACCTGCTCGTAGCGGTTGGCGTTGGCGTGCCGGACCAGGGTGTCGCTCGCCTCGCGGACGGCGGATTCGGCGGCCGACAGGTCGCTCGTGCAGGCCCGGAGCGAACGGCGGGCCTCGGCGGCCGACTGGCGGGCCTCCTCCAGGCTGCCCGTGTGCGCCACCGGTTCCTGCTCGTCCTCGTGGTGGGTGTGGTCGCGCAGCAGGTCCCGCAGCAGGGCGGCGGTCTCCTCGAAGCCGCCGGCCCCGTCCTCGGCGGCGCGGTGGGCGCGCAGCAGGTCGGCGTGGGCGGCGCGGGCGGACTCCACGGCGGCGGTGTGGGCGCCGAGCTGGGCGGTGGCGGTGCGCAGCAGCGCCTGGGCCTGGTCGACGTCCTCGGGGACCAGTTCCGGGGGCAGTTCGGTGTGTGCGGTGCCCTCGGCGGGGGCGCGGCGTTCGGCCTCGCCGCGCAGCCGGCCGAGGTGCTCGCTCGCGGTGGACGCGCGGGTCTCCAGCATCTGTACGAGGGCCTCGGCGCGGGCGGCCGCGGCCGCCGCCTCGCGCCCGCCCGGGACCACCCGTACCGCCGCGCCGTGCGCGCGCATCTGCTCCGTCTTCTTCGGCGAGGTGCCTTCCGGCACGAACACCTCGCACCTCAGACCCGCCCGCGCGCAGTACGCCGCGAAGGCGGTACCCGCGTTGCCGCTGCTGTCCGCCACCACCCGCTCCGGACCCAGCCGGCGCGCCAGCTCCGCGAGCATCACCGCGCCCCGGTCCTTGAACGACAACGTGGGCATGAGGAAGTCGAGTTTGGCGTGAACCCGCTCCGTCAGCGGCACCAGCGGGGTGTTCCCCTCGGCCAGCGTCACGGCGTACGCCCCCGGCAGGGGCAGTGCGGATCCGTACCGCCAGAGGGAGGGCGGTCCGGTGAGGGGCTCCAGCGGGGCGGCCGGGTCCGGCGTGAAGTCGAGGTCCCACGGGCCGCCGCAGAGGGGGCAGCACCACGGCGCGGTCCGGACGTCAGCGCGCGTCCCGTCTTCGGCGCAGACGTAGCCGGGGAGTGCGTGTGTCATGTGCTGACCGCCTTTGCTCGATCATGGCTGTCGTATGGCACGGATGTTACGCGTTCGTTGTCCTCTTGTGGGGAAGCGAGTCTGTGGGTCAACCTTTCGTCAGCGGCGCGCCGTTGGGCATTTGATTGTCATGGCCATGCCTGAAACGGCGCGTTCGCGCACCCCCCGCAGCGCACCACCTATGAGGAGGACCCCTCACATGTCCGTGATGCGTCACACCCGCCGGAAGGTCGCCGGCATCGGCGCGACCGCCACTGTCGCCCTCGCCCTCGGCGTCGCCGCCGCGTTGCCCGCCTCGGCGGCCCCGGACGCCCCCCGGGGCGTCATCGAGAACGCCGGCGCCGCCGGCACCGTCCCCGGCAGTTACATCGTGACCCTGCACGACTCGGCCGCCCGCTCCACCGCCGACAGCGGGAAGGCCGTCGCCAAGCGGTACGGCGCCAAGATCGACCGGACCTACAGCGCGGCCCTCAACGGCTACTCCGTCGAGGTCTCCGAGGCCCAGGCCCAGAAGCTCGCCGCCGACCCCGCCGTCAAGTCGGTCGTGCAGAACCGGACCTTCACGGTCGACGCCACCCAGCCGAACCCGCCCTCCTGGGGCCTGGACCGGATCGACCAGCGCGCGCTCCCGCTCGACAACGGCTACACCTACCCGGACAAGGCCGGCGAGGGCGTGACGGCGTACATCATCGACACGGGCGTGCGCATCACGCACACCGACCTCGGCGGCCGCGCGTCCTACGGCTACGACGCCATCGACAACGACAACACCGCCCAGGACGGCCACGGCCACGGCACGCACGTCGCGGGAACCGTCGGGGGCACCTCGTACGGCGTGGCCAAGAAGGCGAAGATCGTCGGCGTGCGCGTGCTCGACAACAACGGCTCCGGTACGACCGCCCAGGTCGTCGCCGGCATCGACTGGGTGACCGCGCACGCCGTGAAGCCGGCCGTGGCGAACATGTCACTCGGCGGCGGAGCGGACTCCGCGCTCGACACCGCCGTGCGCAACTCCATAGCCAGCGGCATCACCTACGGCGTCGCGGCGGGCAACGAGTCCACGAACGCCAGCACCAAGTCCCCGGCCCGCGTGGCCGAGGCCATCACCGTCGGCGCCACGACCAACACCGACGCCAAGGCGAGCTACTCCAACTACGGCACGATCCTGGACCTCTTCGCCCCCGGCTCCGGCATCACCTCCTCGTGGGGCACCGGCGACACCGCCACGAACACCATCTCCGGCACCTCGATGGCGACCCCGCACGTGGTCGGCGCCGCCGCGCTCTACCTCGCGGCCAACCCGGCGTCCACCCCGGCGCAGGTCTCCACGGCCCTGGTGAACGCGGCCACGCCGAACGTCGTGACCAGCCCCGGCACCGGTTCCCCGAACCGGCTGCTCAACACCGGGACCACGACCACCCCGCCGAACCCGGGAACCCGCTTCGAGAACACCGCCGACTACGCGATCAACGACAACGCCACCGTCGAGTCGCCGATCACCGTCAGCGGGATCTCCGGCAACGCCCCCGCCACGCTGAGCGTCCCGGTCGACATCAAGCACACCTACGTCGGTGACCTGAAGGTCGACCTGGTCGCCCCCGACGGCACCGTCTACAACCTGCGCAACCGCACCGGGGGCAGCGCGGACGACATCATCCAGACCTTCACGGTGAACGCCTCGGCCGAGGTGGCCAACGGCGTGTGGAAGCTCCGGGTCGCCGACCTCGCGAACGTCGACACCGGGAAGATCGACTCCTGGGCGCTCCAGTTCTGAGCGCGGCGTGAAGTGACGACGGGTTGAAGGGCGGGGGCGACCGTTTCGGCGGCCGCCCCCGCTGCGTACTATTCGCGCATTCGTTCGCGCACGTACCTGAGCGAACGCTTCCGTCGCCGCCCCCGCCACGCCCTGATGGAGCACTCCACCCCGTGACCAACCCGCCCCAGCCCCCGCCCCACTGGCCCGCCCCGCCGCCGACGCCGCCCCCGTACGGGCACCCGTACGGCCCGCCCGCGTTCAACGGCTTCGCACTCGCCTCGCTCCTCGTCGGGCTGCTCTGCTTCCCGCCCCTGGGCGTCGTCTTCGCGATCGTGGCCCTCGTGCAGATAGCGAAGAAGGGCGAGCGGGGCCGGGTCCTCGCCGTCTGCGGCCTGGTGGTGTCGCTGGTGATGACCGCGGTCGTGGTCTTCGCCGTGGACCGGGCCGCGGACACGCTCTTCGACCGGGCCCGCGCACTGGGCGCGCTGGAGCCCTACGAGGACGTCGAGGGCGAGCTGACCGACATCGACGAGCTGCGCGCAGGCGACTGCTTCAACGTCCCCGGCGGCGACCTGCTCGACGAGGACCCCTTCGTGTACCGCATCGCCTGTGCGCGGGTGCACGACGCGGAGATCACCTCCTCGACCACGCTGAGCGGACCGCGCTTCCAGGGCGCGGAGGAGATCAAGCGGTCGGCGAACGAAGACTGCTGGCGGGCGCAGGACGCGTACGCGATGGACACGTGGGCGCTGCCCCCGTACGCGGAGATGTTCTACTTCGCCCCCTCGCGCGAGAGCTGGGGCGACGGCGACCGGCGCGTGGTGTGCGTGATCGGCACGGCGGAGCAGGACCACACGGGCAGCCTGCGCAAGGACGCCGCGATGCTGAAGCCGGAGCAGGTGACCTTCCTGCACGCGATGAACGAGGCCGACCAGGCGCTGGGCGCCTCTCCGGAGGAGGCGCTCGAGGACGCGCTGGCGGAGTACCGGGCGTGGGCGCGCCGGGTGGACGAGGCGCTGGGCGCCGAGTCGCGGATGCTGGACGGGGCGAAGGGGCGGCCGGAGCTGGCCGGGCCGGCGGGCGTGCAGAAGGAGCGGGTCGAGGCGGCGCGGCGGGAATGGCGCAAGGCGGCCCGCGCGTCGAGCACGGAGGAGTTCTCCGCGTCGTGGGAGCGGGCGCTCGGCGAGCTGCCCGTGGCGGCGGAGAAGGCGCTGCGCGGGGCGTACGGACTGTCGACGACGGTTCCGGAGTGGCTGGAGGAGGCCGAGCGGGACGGGCCGAGCGTGGAGACGGTCCGCCTGTGACGGGGCGGGGTCCGCGCGGGGCTCGGGGGTGATCGGGCGGGCTCGGGCGCGGCTCGGGGCGTGCCCGGACCGTGCTCGTGCGATGCGCGTGCCCTGTTCGGGCGGGGCTCATGTGACGCGTGGGTTTGAGTGACCTGGCTTCATCACTTCGGGTGAAACTTTGGCCCTTGCTTGCGGTGTACAACCGTCGGTTGCCAGTCTGTAGCTGTCTGTCAACCTGATGGGAGTGGCCAGTGACTTTCGGTGAGCAGCCGGCCTACCTGCGCGTCGCCGGGGATCTGCGACGGAAGATCGTCGAGGGGTCCCTGCCTCCGCACGCCCGGCTCCCTTCGCAGGCCCGGATCCGCGAGGAGTACGGGGTCTCCGACACCGTGGCCCTGGAGGCGCGCAAGGTCCTCATGGCGGAGGGCCTGGTCGAAGGCCGCTCCGGCTCCGGCACGTACGTACGGGAGCAGCCCGTCCCGCGGCGGGTGGCCCGCTCCGGCTACCGCACGGGCGGGGTCTCGACCCCGTTCCGCCAGGAGCAGGCGGAGGCCGGGGCGCGCGGCACCTGGGAGTCCGGCAGCGAACAGGCCGACGCCCCGCCCGAGATCGCCAAGCGGCTCGGCATCGAGCCCGGCGAGCGGGTGATGCGGACGCGGTACGTCTTTCGTGACGCGGGGGAGGCGATGATGCTGTCGACCTCCTGGGAGCCGTTGACCGTGACGGGCCGGACGCCGGTGATGCTGCCGGAGGAGGGGCCGCTCGGCGGCGCGGGGGTCGTCGACCGGATGGCCGCGATCGACGTGGTCGTGGACAACGTGGTGGAGGAGGTCGGCGCGCGGCCGGGCCTGGCGGAGGAGAGCCTGCTGCTCGGCGGGGTCCCGGGCCACGTGGTGCTGGTGATCGGGCGCACGTACTTCGCGTCCGGGCGGGCGGTGGAGACGGCGGACGTCGTGGTCCCGGCCGACCGCTACCGCCTTGCGTACCACCTGCCGGTCCGCTGAGCGGACGGCGGCGTGCGGGGATTAACCCGGCGGTGACGCTGCGCCGGGTGGCGTAACACCCGGGCAATGCCCGAGGGTGACGGGTCGTCACAATGCGGTCCTACCGTCCGGCGGTATGACCGATACCGCCGCACCCGCCTCCGCCTCCGCCTCCACCCCCGCGCCGCCGCGCAGGAGCTATGCCAAGCTCGCCGCCGACGAGAGCCGCGAGGACTACTCGCTCAGATACGCGCCCCACTCCTTCCGGCGCTGGGGCCCGGCCACCGTCGCCGGCACGGCGCTCGGCGGCATCGCCTACCTCGCGGACTTCGCGATCGGCGCCTCCATCGTCTTCGCCTACGGCTTCACCAGCGGCGCCGCCGCGATCCTGGCGGCCGCCGTGATCATCTTCCTGACCGGCATCCCCATCGCCCGCGCGTGTGCCACGTACGGCCTGGACATGGACCTGGTCACCCGGGGCGCGGGCTTCGGGTACTTCGGCTCCACGCTCACGTCCCTCATCTACGCCTCCTTCACGTTCATCTTCTTCGCCCTCGAAGGCTCGATCATGGCCCAGGCCATGCACCAGGCGGTCGGCCTGCCCGTCGAGATCGGGTACCTGCTCACGACGCTCGTGGTCATCCCGATCGTCTTCAAGGGCATGGGCGCCCTCGCCAAGGTGCAGGCCTGGACCCAGCCGGTCTGGCTGATCGGGCTGGCCCTGCCCTTCCTCGTGCTCGCCTTCGAAGCCCCGGACGCCTGGGGCACCTTCGCGCACTTCGGCGGGACGGAGGGGGCGGGCCCCGGCTTCTCGTGGATCGGCTTCGGGTTCGGCACCGGCATCGCGCTCTCGCTCATCGCGCAGATCGGCGAACAGGCCGACTACCTGCGGTTCATGCCCGCCAAGACCCCGGCCACCAGCCGTCGCTGGAACGTCGCCGTGCTCGCCGCCGGCCCCGGCTGGGTGGTCATCGGCGCGGCCAAGCAGCTCGGCGGCGCCTTCCTCGCCTTCGCCGCCCTCGAAGCGGTGGGCAAGACGCACGCGCTGGAGCCGATCGCCCCGCAGCTGGAGGCGCTGCGCCCCTGGCTCGGCGGTTTCGCGCTGCCGGTGGCGGCCCTCTTCGTGATCGTCTCGCAGATCAAGATCAACGTCACCAACGCCTACAGCGGCTCGCTGTCCTGGTCGAACTTCTTCTCCCGGATCACCCACCGCCACCCGGGCCGCGTCTGGTACATCTTCCTCAACCTCGGCATCGCGCTGACGCTGATGGAGCTGAACATGTTCGCGATGCTCGGCAAGTTGCTGGGCTTCTACTCCAACGTGGGCATCGCCTGGATCGCCGCCGTGGCCGCGGACCTCGTGATCAACAAGCGGCTCGGGCTCAGCCCGCCGTACATCGAGTTCAAGCGCGCCTATCTCTACTCGGTCAACCCGGCCGGATTCGGCGCGATGGTGATCGCCTCCACCGTCTCGATCCTCGCCTTCTTCGGCCTTTTCGGGACGTACGCCGAAGCGTTCTCGACCTTCATCGCGGCCGGACTCGCCCTCGCCCTCTGCCCGTTGATCGCCTGGGCGACGAAGGGGAAGTACTACCTGGCCAGGCCGAACACCGTCAACGGCCCCGACGTGGAGGTCGCGGACGTCACCGCGACGCACCTCTGCGCTGTCTGCGAGACCGCGTACGAGCTGCCCGACATCGCCGAGTGCCCCGTCCAGTCCGGCCCGATCTGCTCGCTCTGTTGTTCCCTCGACGCGACCTGCGGGGACGTCTGCCGCAAGCAGGGCCCGGGCGGGGCGGTGATCCTGCCGCTGCCGACCGTGCGCCGGGTCTGAACCGGCGCGCACGGCCCACTCGTACGCGTGGCCGGATGCGTACGCCTGCGAGGTACCTCTTCGTGAAAAACCGTATCCGCTGCGTGAAGGTCGGGCGTAGGCTCAGGCATATGCGCGATGCGGTTTCCCGGGCAGGTACGTCGGCGGAGGGTGAAACGCGATGAACGACAGCGGTGCCCTGCTCCCGTGGCTGGTCATACGTGAGGACGACAACGGCAACCGCTACCGGGTGGGCCGGTACGCCACCCGGGCAGAAGCCCAGAAGGTCGCCGACGACCTCGACGACAGAGGACACAAGCAGCTCTACTGGATCGAGCGCCTCGTCCAGGGCGGTACCACCAGCCGGACCGCCACGATGAACTGAACGTCCACGACGAAAATGAGCGTCCACGACGAAGTGAGCGTCGCAGCGGCAACACCGCTGCCATAGGCTCCGCCCATGACTGTACGCGTGGTCGTGGGCGGAGCCCTTTGTCATGACGGGCGCCTGCTGGCGGCCCGGCGCAGCGCACCCCCGGAGCTCGCCGGCCGCTGGGAGCTCCCGGGCGGCAAGACCGAGCCGGGCGAATCGGGGGCCGAAGCACTCGTGCGCGAACTGCGCGAGGAACTCGGTGTCGAGACGGAGGCGCTGGAGCGGATCCCGGGGGAGTGGCCGCTGAAGCCCGGCTTCGTCCTGCACGTGTGGACCGCCCGGCTGCTCTCCGGCGACCCGGCTCCGCTGGAGGACCACGACGAGCTGCGCTGGCTCGGCCCCGGGGAGCTCGACTCGGTGGACTGGCTCGACCAGGACCGCCCGGCGGTCGCCGAGGCCGGGCGGCGCCTGGAGTCCCAGTCCGCCGCCGGAGCTCAGAGGGCTCACGGGGGCGCGTGACGCCTACGCTCTAGGCCGTCTGCGCCACAGTGCGCCGGTCCGTGGGGGGCCGAGTGATACGACGCCGTGAATATCGGGTATGTCGCTATTAATCCGTATCTCGTACTTGTCCCCGTGGTTCTGTCCCTGTCGAACCGGACTGGGGTCGCCAGCCGGCCCGGGAAGTGATCGGCGTGATCGACACAGACGGTGAATGCGCCGAATGGGCCTTCCCCGCCGAACCGGGTGCCGTCCGCACCGCCCGCCACGCGGTGCGCGGCGCCCTTCGCGAATGGGGCCTCGACGCCGTCGGCGATGTCACCGTCCTGCTGGTCAGCGAGCTGGTCACCAATTCCCTGCGCTACGCCTCCGGGCCCATCGGGGTCCGCCTGGTACGGCGCAATCCGGCCGCCCCGGAGGCGCCCTCGGGTCCGGCGCTTCTCGTGGAGGTTTCGGATCCGCTTCCCGATCCGCCCCGCGCACGCGTCGCCCGTTCCGATGACGAGGGCGGGCGGGGCCTCCACCTGGTGGCGGTCTCGGCGCAGCGCTGGGGGACCCGGCACGGGAAGTCGGGCAAGACGGTGTGGTTCGAGTTGGCTCTTCCTGGTGAGTAACAAGGGGAAGGACTGCCAAGGGGTACCCCCGGACGGAGTCCGCGGAGAGCGCACGGCATGGCTGGAAAACAACGGGATCCTTTTGTGATCGCGAAGGCCGTGCCGTAAGGCGCCGCGGTGCTGAATACTTCGGTCATGGCCGGTCCGGTTGCGGTGAGCTGGAGGGGACGGTCGCGTGAGCGAGATACCTGTACAGGCACATCAGGCCCGTGTGCCTGTGGAGACGGTGGGCAGGGACACCTGGCACGACTCCTTGTGGCACAACAGCCTGCCTGGCTCGATATATGACTACATAAAGGTCGCTTCCTTCTCGATCGGCCCCGACGGCCTCATCGACCAATGGAGTCTGCGCGCCGAGGAACTCTTCGGGCTGAGCCCGGCGCAGGCCGTCGGCCGCGATCCCGTCGACGCCTTCATGCCGGCCGAACTGCGATCCGCCGGGCACCGCAGAATGGCGGAGATCCTCGACGGCAAGGAATGGACGGGCCTGATCCCCTTCCGGATCCCCGGCGGAGACGGTGCGCACGGGGTGGCCGAGATCTATGTGATGCCCACCCGGACCGAGTCCGCCGAGCGTGCCGCGCTCTGCGTGGTCGTCGACGTACGCGCGCTGCGGCGCATCGAATCCGATCTGGCGGCCTCGCAGGCGATTTTCGGACAATCGCCTTTCGGTTTCCTGCTCTTCGGCACCGACCTCACCGTGCAGCGCGCCAACCGCCGCTTCGCGACCGTCTTCGGCGGCGCCGCAGAGGACCACCGCGGGCGCACCGTCCACGACTACCTCCCCGCGCACGAGGCCGACCGGATGGCCGAGGCGCTGCGCAGGGTCCTGGAGACCGGCGACTCGGTCAACGACCTCCAGATCACCGGAGCCGCCCCCGGCAGCCGGGAGAACCGGCACTGGTCCATCAACCTCTACCGGGTCCACGGCGGATCGGGCCGCCCCGTCGGCGTCGCCGGCATCGGCATCGACGTCACCCGCCGCCACCTCGCCGCCCGCGAGGCCGCCGGCGTCCGGCGCAACCTCGCCCTGCTGAACGAGGCCGGACACCGCATCGGCAACTCCCTCGACCTGGAGACCACCGCCCGCGAACTCCTCGACGTCGCCGTCCCCGGCTTCTGCGACCTGGCCGCCGTCGACCTCTACCAGGGCCTCCTGCTCGGCGACGACGACCGCCCCGCCCGCCCCCAGGGACCGGGCGTGCCCAGCCTGCCCGGCCAGGGACCGGGCCGGGCGCCCTCGGCGCCGCTGCGCCGGGTGGCCTTCGCCTCGGCGGTCTCGGACGCCCCGCTGTCGGGACCGGGCGCGCTGGTCTCCGTAGGCGAGATCCACCGGTACCCGGCCGGGTCGCCGGGCGCCATCGCGCTGCGCACGGCGCGGCCGCGGCTGCTGGAAGGCGGCGGGCCGGAATCCGGGGACCTCGTACAGTCCACGCTGGTCGTCCCGCTCGTCGCCCACGACACGGTGGTCGGACTCGCCCGTTTCTCCCGTACGAAGGGCAGCGAGCCCTTCGGTGAACGGGACCGGGCGGTCGCGGTGGAGCTCGCCGCACGGGCCGCCGTCTGCATCGACAACGCGCGGCTCTACCGGCGCGAACACGAGCGCGCGCTGATACTGCAGCGCAGCCTGCTGCCCCCCGGGGACCCGGAGGCGGCCGGGCTCGACATCGCCTGCCGCTACCTGCCGGGCAACGCGGCGACCGAGGTCGGCGGCGACTGGTTCGACGTCATCGAGCTGCCCGGGCACCGCACCGCGCTGGTCGTCGGAGACGTCATGGGCCGCGGTCTGCGGGCCGCCGTGGCCATGGGTGAACTGCGCACGGCGGTACGGACGCTGGCGCTGCTCGACCTGGAACCGGCCGAGGTGCTGACCGCGCTGGACGAGATCGCGCGGGGGCTCGGCGCGCCCGGCGGCTCCCAGCAGGCCTCGCGCGCCGCACTGCACTCGCGGGACGCGGACCGCTCGGAGGTGTACCTCGCCACGTGCGTCTACGCCGTGTACGACCCGGTGACCCGGCGCTGCACGATCGCGAACGCGGGCCACATGCCGCCGGTGCTGGTGGAACCCAAGGAGGAGGGCGCCCCCGCCCGGCCCGGACTGCTCCTGGAGATCCCGACGGGACTGCCGCTGGGCGTGGGCGGCGAGCCGTTCGAGGAGGTCGAGGTCGAACTTCCGGAGGGCGCACTGCTCGCGCTGTACACCGACGGCCTGGTCGAATCGCGGGACCACCCGCTGGAAGAGGGCCTGCGGGGCCTGCGCGACGCGCTGGCGGATCCCTCGCGGCCGCTGGAGGAGGTCTGCGACCGGGTCCTCAACACCCTCGACACCCGGCACGGCGAGGACGACATCGCGCTGCTGATGGCCCGCGTCCAGGGCCTGCCGGTGGACGCCGTCGGCGACTGGCAGCTGCCGCGCGAGGCCCGGTCGGTGGGCCGGGCGCGGGAGCTGGCCCGGGCCAAGCTGCCGGCCTGGGGGCTGGAAGGGCTGCTGGACACGACGGAGCTGCTGGTCAGCGAGCTCGTGACGAACGCCCTGCGCTACGGCGAAGGCGAGATCCGGCTGCGACTGCTGCTGGACCGGACCCTCGTCTGCGAGGTCTGGGACGCGAACCTGGTCCAGCCGAGGCGGCGGCGCGCCCGCGACACCGACGAGGGAGGCCGCGGCCTCCAGCTCGTCGGCCTGCTCTCGGCGGGCTGGGGCACCCGGCGCACGCACCGGGGCAAGACGGTCTGGTTCGAGCTGCCGCTCCCGGGCGCGGTGGCGGAGTCGGTGACCGAGCTCTCGGCCGAGCAGCTGCTGAGCATGTACGGCTGACCGGACGCGGGCCGCCCCCGCCGCCGGCCGGGACTCAGGCCGCCTCGCCGGCCTTCAGCGCGGCGAGGCGGGCCTCGATCTCCGAGGTCTTGCCGAGGTCCTCCAGGGACTCGAACTGCGAGTCCAGGGAGGACGCGGCCAGTTCCTGCTTGCCCAGCGCCATGGCCTCCTCGCGCCGGACCTTGTCCTCGAAGCGGTTCAGGTCGCTGGTGGGGTCCATGACGTCGATGTTCTTGACCGCGTCCATCATCGTGTTCTGCGCCTGCGCGGTCTTGGCGCGCGCCACCAGCTCGTCCCGCTTGGACGTGAGCTCGGTCAGCTTGTTCTTCATCGAGTCCAGCCCCGACTTCAGCTTGCCCACGACATCGGTCTGGGCGGCGATCGTCGGCTCGGCCGTCGCCGCCTCCTTCTCCGACTGCAGCTGGCGGCCGAGGGCCACCTTGGCGAGGTTGTCGAACTTGTCGGCGTCCGCGGCCGCACCCGAAGCCCGCAGCTCGTCCGCCTTCTTGCTCGCCGCGAGGGCCTTGCCGCCCCACTCGGCGGCCGCGTCCACGTCCTCCTTGTGGTCCGCCTCCAGCATCCGCAGGTTGCCGATCGTGGTGGCGACGGCCTGCTCCGCCTCCGAGATGTTGTTCGTGTAGTCGCGGATCAGCTGGTCCAGCATCTTCTGCGGGTCCTCCGCCTGGTCCAGCAGGGAGTTGATGTTGGCCTTGGCGAGCTGGGTGACCCGGCCGAGGATGGTCTGCTTGCTCATGGTGCTGTCTCCTTGGGGAAGCCGAAGGGGGAGTGGGGTCGGTGCGGCCGTGGGGCGCGGCCGTCAGAAGCGGCCGCCGCCGCCCATGCGGCCGCGGGTCCCGCCGCCGCCGAAGGAACCGGGGCCGCTCCCGCCCCCGCCGCCGAAGCCCCCGCCGAAACCCCCGCCGCGACGGCCGCCGTTCAGGATCTCGCCGAGGATGATCCCGCCGAGCACCGCGCCGCTCATGCCGCCGCCCTGGCGCCGGCCGCCGCCGCTGCCGTACGGGTTCTGGTACGCCTCCACGTCCTGCTCGGCCAGCTGCTGCGCCTGCCGCGCGAGGGAGTCCGCCTGCTGCGCCCCGGCCACCGCGCCCGGCGGGTCCGAGGCCGCCAGGGACGTGGACCGCTCCAGGTGGCGCTGAGCCTCCGCCAGCCGCGTACGGGCCTGACTGCCGACCGCGCCCCGGCTGGTGGTGATGTAGTCCGCCGCCGCGCCGATCGCGCTGCGGGCCGTGAGCTGGGCCTGGTCGAGCAGGGCCGTCGCCCGCTGGCGGCCCGACTCGCGCTCGCGGGCCCCCGCCAAGGCCTCGTCGAGGGCCGCGTCGGCCTCCTCCACGCGGCGCAGGGCGTCCATCGGGTCGTACCGGCCGGCGCTCTGCTCCTGCCGCACGTCGGCCACCACGGCCTCCGCCCGGCCGATCCGGCCGCGCAGATCGGCGGTGGAGGTGCCCTCGGTGGTTCCGGTCAGCAGTCCCCGCGCGTCGGCGAGGTCCGTGTCCGTCTCGTTCAGCGCGACGGGCAGTTTCCCGGCGGCCTCCGCGAGCTCCTGCGCCCGCCGCTCGACCGCGTCTACCAAGGTCGCCGCCTGGTCCACGGCGCCCTCCGCCGCCCGGACGTGCACGGCGGCCTTGCCGTTGTCCCCGGCGGCGATCGCGGCGCGGACCTCGCCGAGGCTGCTCGTCGCGAACAGCAGCCGGTCCTTGGCCTGTTCGGGGTTGGCGGCCACGGGCGCGGACGCGGAGTCCGCGTACTGCCGGCCGAGGGCCGTGAGGGTGGCCTCGGCCGTCGTCGTGCGGCCCGTCAGCGCACGGAAGTGGGCCTCCACGGTGGCCAGGGCCTGCGGGGCGTTCTTCTCCAGGTCCCGCAGCCGGTCGAAGTCGGCCGACTCGGCGTCGAGCCTCCGGTTCGCCTCCGTGCAGCGGGCCACGATCTCGTCCAGCATCCGGCGGCGGGTGGCGTCGTCCTCCGGGTAGGCGTCGTCGAGCTGCTGGCGCAGCCGGAACGCGGCCGTCAGCTCGCCCTTCCCGAAGTCCACGGCCGCCGTGAACGCCGACACCGCCTCCTCGCCGAACTGGGCGGTGGCGAAGCCGAGTTCCTCGGTGCTGGTGCGGATCGCGTCGTCGGTCTCCACCAGCACGGTCTTGGCCCTGGCGTCCAGATCGGGCAGCGGCACCGGCGCGGGCGCGGTGTCCTGCCCGGACCAGCCGGTGGTCTTCGAACCGCCACCGCGGCCACCGCGACCGCCCGCGGACCCGCCGCGCTTGCGGCGGGTGTACGCGTACGCGCCGAGGGCGCCGGCCGCGCCGACCGCGACCACCGGCAGGACGAGGTCCCCGGCGCCGCTCTCGCCGCTCTCGCCGCTCGCCCCGGCGCCGCCCGGGTCCGGCTCGCCGGGGACGATGGCGGGCACCGGCACGGGCTGCCCGCCGAGGACCGCGTCGTAGCCGTTCGCGGCGCCGATCGCGGCGCCCGCCCAGTCGTTCTTCCGTAGGGCCGGCTCGATGGCGGTCTGTGCGACCGCGGCGAGCTGCTCCTTGGTGAAGCCGGACTCGGTGTCGGCCGAATAGGCGTACTGGCGGGCGCCGGTGCCGACGGCGAGCAGGACGTCGTTCTGGCCGAGGCCGTTCTTCTGGGCGGTGGCGTCGGCCCAGCTCTGCGCGGAGCGGCCGGAGAAGTCGCGGACGTACGTGACGAACAGCTGGATCTTCCGGTCGGCGTACAGCTTGTCCAGCGCGGCGGTGACGGCCGCCTTGCGGTCGCCCAGGGCGCCCACGCGGTCGGTGATCTGCCCCTGCTGGGAGAGGGTGACGGGATCGTCGGCGCGGGCGGGCGGCGCGGCGGCCGTCGCCCAGCCGCCGGCCGCCAGCAGGGCGGCGGCCAGCGCGAGGGTGGCACGGAGGGATATCCCGGCGGCGGTGCGGCGCTGCGTCCTGCTTCTCGGCGGAGTCACATTTGGGAGAGTATGGGCGGTTCCTCGCCCTCGCACCCGGAGATCGCCGGGCCCGCCCGGGGCGCCCCCGGGCGCACCTCGGGGGCGCACCCCGGGCCCCGGCAGCCGGTCCAGCCCCACCCGCGCACCGCGATGCCCCCCGACACCACGTCAACGACGGTGTCGGGGGGCATCGCGTCCCGCGCGGTGAACGGTGGGGGCGGCTATCGAGCGGAACGGCGTCCGATCTTGCTCCCCAGCCACACCAGGGGGTCGTACTTGCGGTCCACGGCCCGCTCCTTCAGCGGGATCAGGGCGTTGTCGGTGATCTTGATGCCCTCCGGGCAGACCTCCGTGCAGCACTTGGTGATGTTGCAGTAGCCGAGCCCGTGCTCCTCCTGGGCCGTGCGCTTGCGGTCCAGTCCCGCCTCGCCCGCCGCGTCCAGCGGGTGCATGTCCAGCTCGGCCACCCGCATCAGGAAGCGCGGGCCGGCGAAGGCGGTCTTGTTCTCCTCGTGGTCACGCACCACGTGGCAGGTGTCCTGGCACAGGAAGCACTCGATGCACTTCCTGAACTCCTGCGAGCGCTCCACGTCGATCTGCTGCATCCGGTACTCGCCGGGAGCCACCCCCGCGGGCGGCACGAAGGCCGGGATCTCGCGCGCCTTCTGGTAGTTGAAGGACACGTCCGTCACCAGGTCGCGGACGACCGGGAAGGCCCGCAGCGGGGTGACCGTGATCGTCTCCTCGCGGGAGAACGTCGACATGCGCGTCATGCACAGCAGCCGCGGCCGCCCGTTGATCTCCGCGCTGCACGAACCGCACTTGCCCGCCTTGCAGTTCCAGCGCACCGCGAGGTCGGAGGCCTGGGTGGCCTGGAGCCGGTGGACGATGTCCAGCACCACCTCCCCGTCGTTCACCTCCACGGTGAAGTCGCGCAGCTCGCCGCCCTCCGCGTCGCCCCGCCAGATCCGGAACGCGGCATCGTAGGTAGTCACCCGTAGAGCTCCTCTTCGGCGAGGTACTTGACCAGCTCTTCCTTCTCGAAGAGCGCGAGCAGGTCGGGTCGGATGGGTTCGGTGCGCACCCGGGTCAGCTCGATCCGGTCCGCCGCCGGGTCCTCGGGAGCCGCCTTTCCACCGGGCCCGGTGACCGGCCGGCACAGCAGGTTCACCGGCCGCCAGGACCGCTCCATCGACGGGCAGTCCTCGCGGGTGTGTCCGCCCCGGCTCTCGGTGCGCTCCAGGGCCGCGCGGGCCACGCACTCGCTGACCAGCAGCATGTTCCGCAGGTCCAGCGCCAGGTGCCAGCCCGGATTGAACTGCCGGTGTCCTTCGACCCCGGCGCGGGAGGCCCGTTCGCGCAGGGACCGGAGCCTCTCCAGCGCCTCGGTCATCTCGCCCTCGCGACGGATGATGCCGACGAGGTCGTTCATGGTCGTCTGGAGTTCCTGGTGCAGTGTGTACGGGTTCTCCGCGCCCTCGGCGGCATGGAACGGCGCCAGCGCCTCCGCGGCCGCCTCGTCCACCTGGGCCTGGTCCACCACCGGGAGCCGGCCCGCCGCGGCGGCCGCGTGCTCCGCGGCGTGCAGCCCGGCCCGGCGGCCGAAGACCAGCAGGTCGGAGAGGGAGTTCCCGCCGAGCCGGTTCGAGCCGTGCATCCCGCCCGCGACCTCGCCGGCGGCGAAGAGGCCGGGCACCCCGACCGTGGCGGCCGTGTCGGAGTCGACCGCGATGCCGCCCATCACGTAGTGGCAGGTCGGGCCGACCTCCATCGGCTCGGCGGTGATGTCGACGTCCGCCAGCTCCTTGAACTGGTGGTACATCGACGGCAGCCGCCGCCTGATCCGCTCGGCCGGCATGCGTGTGGACACGTCCAGGAACACCCCGCCGTGCGGGGTGCCGCGTCCCGCCTTGACCTCGGAGTTGATGGCGCGGGCCACCTCGTCGCGGGGGAGCAGCTCGGGCGGGCGCCGGTTGTGGTCCGGGTCCTCGTACCAGCGGTCGCCCTCCTCCTCGGACTGCGCGTACTTCTCCTTGAAGACGTCCGGGATGTAGTCGAACATGAACCGCTTGCCCTCGCTGTTGCGCAGCACCCCGCCGTCGCCGCGCACCGACTCGGTGACGAGGATGCCCTTCACGGAGGGCGGCCAGACCATGCCGGTCGGGTGGAACTGCACGAACTCCATGTTCAGCAGCGGCGCCCCCGCGAGCAGGGCCAGCGCGTGGCCGTCGCCCGTGTACTCCCAGGAGTTCGAGGTGGTCTTGAAGGACTTGCCGATGCCGCCCGTGCACAGCACGACCGCCGGGGCCTCCAGGACGAAGAAGCGGCCGGTCTCGCGCTCGTAGCAGAAGGCGCCGGCGACGGTCTCCCCGCCGTTCGGGCCGTGATCTTTCAAAACCCGGGTGACCGTGCACTCCTGGAAGACCTTGAGCCGGGCCTCGTAGTCCCCGTACTCCTCGAAGTCCTGCTGCTGGAGCTGGACGATCTTCTGCTGGAGGGTGCGGATCAGCTCCAGCCCGGTCCGGTCGCCGACGTGCGCCAGGCGCGGGTACTCGTGCCCGCCGAAGTTGCGCTGCGAGATCTTCCCGTCGGACGTCCGGTCGAACAGCGCGCCCCAGGTCTCCAGCTCCCAGACCCGGTCCGGGGCCTCCTTGGCGTGCAGCTCGGCCATCCGCCACTGGTTGAGGAACTTGCCGCCGCGCATGGTGTCGCGGAAGTGCACCTGCCAGTTGTCACCCTCGTTGACGTTGCCCATGGAGGCGGCGATGCCGCCCTCCGCCATCACGGTGTGGGCCTTGCCGAAGAGGGACTTGCAGATCACGGCCGTACGGGCGCCCCGCTCCCGGGCCTCGATCGCGGCCCGCAGTCCGGCGCCGCCCGCGCCGACCACGACCAGGTCCCACTGCTGCCGTTCCACTTGAGCCATCTCAGAAGATCCTCGGGTCGTCGAAGGCGCCGCTGGCCACCAGGTACACGTAGAAATCGCACGCGGCGACGCTGATCAGGGAGGCCCACGCCAGCTGCATGTGGCGGGTGTTGAGCCCGCTGATCCAGCCCCACAGGCGGTAGCGCACCGGGTGCTTGGAGAAGTGCTTGAGGCGGCCGCCCATGATGTGCCGGCAGGAGTGACAGGACAGCGTGTAGGCCCAGATCAGCGTGATGTTGACGAGGAACAGCAGCGTCCCGAGGCCCATGTGGCCCCACTCGTACCGGTCGTTTCGGAAGGTCAGCACGGTGTCGTAGGTGAGGATGCCCGCGACCGGCATCGCCGCGTAGAAGAAGTACCGGTGCATGTTCTGGAAGATCAGCGGGAAGCGGGTCTCACCGCTGTACGAGGCGTGCGGCTCGGCGACCGCGCAGGCGGGCGGCGAGGCCCAGAAGCCCCGGTAGTAGGCCTTGCGGTAGTAGTAGCAGGTCAGCCGGAAGCCGAGCGGGAAGATCAGGATGAGCAGCGCGGGGGACAGGCCCCACCAGCTGCCGAAGAGGTCGAGGTTCGGTCCCCCGCGCATCTCCTGGCAGTTCTCCGCGAGACACGGGGAGTAGAACGGGGAGACGTAGGGGGCCGCGTAGTAGTCGGCATTGGCGAATGCCCGCCAGGTCGAGTAGACGATGAAGGCGAGCAGCCCGGCCGCGGTGCCGGCGGGCGCCAGCCACCACCGGTCGGTCCGCAGGTGCCGGGCAGCGATCGCGGCCCGCGAGGCGTCGTGGACGCCGGCGGGCCGCTGGGCTGGTGGTTGTGTGCCTGTGGCCAAGAGGGACTCCGGGTGGAGTGATGAGGGGTGGCCCAGGAGACCCGGCCGCCGTCACTGTCGGTGGCCGGGTCCGGTGGGGTGTGCGTCGAGCAGGGGTCAGGGCGCGCGGCGGTCCCGGGCGCCGAGCCCCTCGTCGTCGGAGTCCGTCCACAGCGAACTGTCGTACGGGGTGTCCGGGACGCTGACCATCGGACCCCGGGCCGCGGGCCTGGGGGCGGCCGGGGTTTGCCGGGCGACGTCCTGTTCGAGCCGCTCCACGGAGCGGACCAGCTCGTTCAGGCTGCGTCGTACGGCTGTCAAATCATCTTGCAGGGACATGACTTGCCCTCACTTCCGCAGGTGCGGTGGCAACGCTCATGTGCGCCTGCGAGTGTCGCGCCTTACGTCCCCGGTTGTGAAGGGACGTGCAGCGATTGCGGGCGCGCAGGCGCGAACCGTGCGCCCCTCCTGACCCCATTTTCGTCCCTCTTACGGGGGAACGCCCGTCCGGGGCGCCTCCCGGCGGCAACGGGGGGCGCAAGCCGGATTGGTCCGCACGGGTGGGGTTCGCGGCGTGGCGAGGGTCCCCTGCGACGGGTGCGGCGAGGTGTCGATTTCAGTGGGTTTCGGCACCCAGTGTGATCAGCTCCATATACCGCCGAACGTGATCAAGGCCCCCCTTCTCACGCCCCGCCCCGCCCACGCCCCGCCCCGGAGGTACCACCCATGTCCCAGAGAAGGCGCAGGTCCTTGGCGCTCCTGACCTCGGGAGTTCTTGCACTGCCGCTGCTCACGGGATGCGGCGCGGGTGACGACGAGGGCGGCCCGGCCGCGGCGGGGCAGGACATCGCGGCCACGACCCGCGACAAGGTCGCCGACGGCGGGGTGCTGCGCTGGGCCGTGGACGCCCTGCCCGGCACCCTGAACACCTTCCAGGCCGACGCGGACGCCGCCACCCACCGGATCGCCGGGGCAGTGCTGCCCCAGCTGTTCGTGCTGAACGGCAAGGGGCGCCCGGTGGCCAATCCCGACTACCTGGAGAAGGCCGAGGTCGTCGAGCGGGAGCCCAAGCAGGTCGTCCTGTACAAGCTCAACCAGCAGGCGGTGTGGAGCGACGGCCGGGAGATCGGCGCCGCCGACTTCGTCGCCCAGTGGCGGGCCCTGAACGGCAAGGACTCGGCGTACTGGACCGCGCGCAACGCCGGCTACGACCGCATCGAGAAGATCGAGCGCGGCAAGACGGACCTCGAGGTCAAGGTCACCTTCGTCAAGCCGTACGCCGACTGGCGCTCCCTCTTCACCCCGCTCTACCCCAAGCAGGTCACCGGCACCCCGGAAGCCTTCAACGAGGGCGCCCGGGGCACCCTCAAGGTCACCGCCGGCCCCTTCTTGCTCGGCGCCATCGACAAGAAGACCGGCACCGCCGCCCTGACCCGCAACCCGCGCTGGTGGGGCGCCCCCGCCAAGCTCGACTCCCTGCTCCTGACCGCCGTGCCCCGGACCGAGCGCCCGGCCGCGCTGGCCGCCGGCAAGCTCGACCTCGCCGAGATCGACCGCACGGGCGCCGAGCGGATCGCGCTGGCCCACCGCGAGGCCGCCAAGGCCGACGGGGCCCACGGGCCCGGCGCCCCGGTGACGGCCGCGCAGGCCACCCTGTCGTGGGCGCTCGCCTTCGGCACGGACGAGGCCAAGGCCGCGGCGGAACGCGAGACCCGCAAGAAGCGCGCGGAGGCGGTCGACCGGTACGCGCAGGAACAGACCGCGCTGCGCGGCTTCACCGTCCGCAAATCGCTGGAGCCCGCCTACACCCAGCTCGCCATGAACGGGGCCACCGGCCCGCTCGCCGACGAGCGCGTCCGCCGGGCCGTGGCCCGCGCCCTGGACCGCCAGGCCCTCGCCGACATCGTCCTCAAGCCGCTCGGTCTGCCCGCGAAGCCCGTGGGCAGCCACCTGGCGCTGGCCGGGCAGCAGGCGTACGCCGACAACAGCGACGCCCTCGGCGGCCAGGACGCCCAGGCCTCGCAGGCCCTGCTCGCGGACGCCGGCTGGCGCCGCGGCGGCAAGATCACCGAGCCGAACGGCGCGAAGGCGGGCGCCGAGGCGGCCAAGGAGCACGACGATGGGAAGACCCCGTCGGGCCCCGGCACCGGCAACGACGGGCTCTACATCGTCGGCCAGGACGACGAGCGCAACGGCGACGACAAGCCCGCGGCCGGGGGCAAGGCGGCCCTGAGGGCCGACCGCCCGGACCACCCCGACGGCCGCCCCGAAGGCCCCGAGGACCCGGCGGGCAGCGAACTGCCCGAAGGCGCGTACGGCCGCGACGGGGAGATCGTCGACGCCGACGCCTTCGCCGCCGGAGCCCGGCAATCGCCGGTGCTCGCCCCCGCCCCCTTCGCGGCCGGCCAGGAGCAGCTGCTGCGCACCCAGGCGGCCCAGGCCGCGCTGGCGGCGCAGGCGGCCGCGGCGGACCCGGTGGACGACGGCAAGCGCAGCCCGGCCCTGGACGCCGAGAGCGCCCCCGAGGCGGCGGACGCGGCGGACCCGGGAGCCAAGGCCAGCGTCGCCCCGACCCCCGCCAAGCAGGCCGCCCGCACCTCCGGCAACGTGCTCGCCAAGGACGGCAAGGCGCTCACCCTGCGCTTCGTCCTGCCGGCGGGCCCCGGCTCGGAGGCGCTGCGCACGGTCGGCGAGCGGATCGCGCAGATGCTGCAGAAGGTCGGCGTGCAGACGGAGCTCACCAAGGTGGCCGACGAGAGCTTCTTCAAGGACCACATCGCCTCGGGCCAGTACGACCTGGCCCTGTACTCCTGGCCCGCGACCGCCTACCCGGCGACGGACGCCCGGCCGATCTTCGCGAAGCCGGAGCCGGCCGCCGACGGCTCGCTCCTGGTCGAGCAGAACTACACGCGGGTCGGCACCGACCACATCGACCAGCTCTTCGACCAGGCGGCCGGAGAGCTGGACGAGGAGCAGTCCCGCGACCTGATGCGCAAGGCGGACGCCCGGATCTGGGCCGCGGCCGGCTCCATCCCGCTCTACCAGCGCCCCGAGCTCGTCGCGGCGAAGCCGAGCCTGGCCAACGCCGGCGCCTTCGGCCTGGGAGCGCCCCGCTACCAGGACATCGGCTGGAAGAAGCCGGCGACGGCCAAGGACAAGAAGAAGTAGGCCCACCGGCGCCTTCCCGCACGCCGGACTGAGTCTTCGGTCACAAGCTCAGAAGTGACTCAAGTCCCTTGCCCGCCGGAGCCCCCGGCGGGCAAGGTCGTTCCTACCCGTTGACCCGCGTGTATTCAGGCATTGACGACGGCCGGGCCCCCCACCCACACCCCGGTCCGGCTCAGCCGTCCAGCCCCTTGACAGAACCCCGGTGGGCGCTTCCCGTCATCCGACGTAGGATGGGGTAAGGCCGTGGCAGGTTTTCCGCCCGGCCGAGGCTCGCGTGCCGGACCGTACGCGTCGCCATCCACGATCCCGGGAGAAGCGCCGAAGTGCCCACGCGCCACGACATCCGTAACGTCGCCATCGTCGCCCACGTCGACCATGGCAAGACGACCATCGTCGATGCCATGCTCAAGCAGGCCGGTGCCTTCGCCGCCCACCAGCACCTCGACGACCGCATGATGGACTCGAACGACCTGGAGCGTGAGAAGGGCATCACGATCCTCGCCAAGAACACGGCGGTGAAGTACCACCCGAAGGACGGGTCGGCCCCGATCACGATCAACATCATCGACACCCCCGGCCACGCCGACTTCGGTGGTGAGGTCGAGCGCGGTCTGTCGATGGTGGACGCCGTCGTCCTGCTGGTGGACGCCTCCGAGGGTCCCCTGCCCCAGACCCGCTTCGTCCTGCGCAAGGCCCTGCAGGCGAAGATGCCGGTCATCCTGTGCATCAACAAGACGGACCGTCCGGACTCCCGGATCGACGAGGTCGTCAACGAGACGTACGACCTCTTCCTCGACCTGGACGCCGACGAGGAGCAGATCGAGTTCCCGATCGTCTACGCCTGTGGCCGTGACGGCGTCGCCTCGCTGACCAAGCCGGAGGACGGCACCGTCCCCGCGGACAGCGACAGCCTGGAGCCCTTCTTCTCCACCATCCTGGCCCACGTGCCGGCCCCGGTGTACGACGAGGAGGCCCCCCTCCAGGCCCACGTCACCAACCTGGACGCCGACAACTTCCTCGGCCGCATCGCGCTCGTCCGCGTCGAGCAGGGCGAGCTGCGCAAGGGCCAGACCGTCACCTGGATCAAGCGTGACGGCACCATGTCGAACGTCCGCATCACCGAGCTGATGATGACCGAGGCGCTCACCCGCAAGCCGGCCGAGGTGGCGGGCCCCGGTGACATCTGCGCCGTCGCCGGTTTCCCCGACATCATGATCGGCGAGACCCTGGCCGACCCGGAGAACCCGATCGCGCTCCCGCTGATCTCGGTCGACGAGCCGGCGATCTCGATGACCATCGGTACGAACACCTCCCCGATGGTCGGTCGCGGCGGCAGCGGCAAGGGCGCGGACGCCAAGTCCGCGGTCAAGGACCGCAAGGTCACCGCCCGCCAGGTCAAGGACCGTCTGGACCGCGAGCTGGTCGGCAACGTCTCGCTCCGCGTGCTCGACACCGAGCGCCCGGACGCCTGGGAGGTCCAGGGCCGTGGTGAGCTCGCGCTCGCCATCCTGGTCGAGCAGATGCGCCGCGAGGGCTTCGAGCTGACCATCGGCAAGCCGCAGGTCGTCACGCAGATGATCGACGGCAAGGTGCACGAGCCGGTCGAGCGCATGACGGTCGACGTCCCCGAGGAGCACATGGGCGCCGTCACGCAGCTCATGGGCGTCCGCAAGGGCCGCATGGACAACATGTCGAACCACGGCTCCGGCTGGGTCCGCATGGAGTTCGTCGTCCCGTCGCGCGGCCTCATCGGCTTCCGTACGGAGTTCCTGACCGGTACGCGCGGCACGGGCATCGCCCACTCCATCCACGAGGGCCACGAGCCGTGGTTCGGCCCGCTGGTCACCCGCAACAACGGTTCGCTGGTCGCCGACCGCTCCGGTTCGGTCACGCCCTTCGCGATGATCAACCTGCAGGAGCGCGGCGTCCTGTTCACCGAGCCCGGCACCGAGGTGTACGAGGGCATGATCGTCGGTGAGAACTCGCGCTCCGACGACATGGACGTGAACATCACCAAGGAGAAGAAGCTCACCAACATGCGTGCGGCTTCGGCGGACAACACCGAGAACGTGGTGCCGCCCCGCAGGCTCTCCCTGGAACAGTCCCTGGAGTTCTGCCGCGACGACGAGTGCGTCGAGGTGACCCCGGAGGCCGTCCGCATCCGCAAGGTCGTCCTGGACCAGAAGGACCGCTCGCGCAGCGCGTCGCGCGCCAAGTCCGGCAAGTAGTCACGGACTAGCCGAGTAGGACCCACGTCATACCCGGGTCCTCGCCGGCGGCAGCTTCAACGAACAGCCCCTCCCGTCACGATCATCGTGACGGGAGGGGCTGTTCGCTTTTGTCAAGTGGATTGTTTCCGTCCGGTGTCCGGATACCGACCGTGACACTCCGGAAGAAGAGCTAACAGTCCGTTTCGTATGTGTCTGTCTCCTATCAGTTTGTCCGGATTTCGGGTTTTAGCCATAGTGCGATGTTGTGAAAACGAGACCACTTAAGTGTGGTTTACGGTCTGGCAGTCCCTGAGGATGGCTCCATTGAGCTCGGGTCAATGGGTCACACGCTGTGGGGAGCGTCGACTCACGAGCACACTCGGGACACCGGTCCTATCGCCGTCAGGGGTGTCGGCGAACACGCCTGTGTCCTTCACATCAGACAGTGGACTCATGAGGAGGAAACCCATGCGCGGTGCCAAGAGCGCCAAGTGGGTAACGGGCGCGATCGTTGTCGCCCTGGCAGCGACTGCCTGTGGCGGCGGTGGCGACAAGGCGACCGCCAAGGGCGAAGTCGACCCGAACGGCATCTACTCCGTCGAGGTGGGCGAGCCGGAGAAGCTCCTCCAGCCGGCCGACACGATGGAGTCCAACGGCTCGATCGTCCTGTCCGGCCTGTTCTCGCAGCTGGTCGACTACGACGCCGACGGCAAGCTGACGATGGTCAACGCCGAGTCGGTCGAGTCCAAGGACAGCAAGCTCTGGACGGTCAAGCTCAAGCCGGGCTGGACCTTCCACGACGGCACCAAGGTGACCGCCGAGTCCTACGTCAAGGCGTGGAACTGGGCCGCGAACATCAACAACAAGCAGGGCAACGCGTCCTGGTTCGCCGACATCAAGGGCTTCGAGGCGCTGCACCCGGAGGCCGAGGGCGCCAAGCCCACCGCCGAGGCGCTCGAGGGCCTGAAGATCGTCGACGAGAACTCCTTCACCATCGAGCTCGCCACGGCGGTTCCGTACTTCGCGTACAAGCTCGGCTACGAGGTCTTCTCCCCGCTGCCCGAGTCCTTCTACAAGGACCCCGCGGCCGCCGGTGAGAAGCCGGTCGGCAACGGCCCGTACAAGTTCAAGTCGTGGGAGCACAAGAAGCAGATCGAGCTCACGCGCTTCGACGACTACAAGGGCGAGAACAAGGCGAAGAACGGTGGTGTGGTCCTCAAGAACTACTCCACCGTCGAGACCGCCTACGAGGACCTGAAGTCGGGCAACGTCGACGTCCTGCGCTCGATCGGCCCGAAGGACCTCCCGGTCTACCGCGCCGACCTCGGTGACCGCGCCGTCGACCAGGCCTACTCGGCCGTCCAGACCCTGGCGATCGCGTTCTACGCCGACCAGTGGAAGACCCCGAAGCCGGTCGACCCGAAGGTCATCCAGGGCCTCTCGATGGCGATCGACCGCGACACCATCACCAAGACGGTGCTCCAGGGCACCCGCGAGCCGGCCACGGGCTGGGTCGCCAAGGGCGTCCTCGGCTACACGCCGAACGCGACCGGTGACGTCACCAAGTTCGACCCCGCGAAGGCCAAGCAGCTCATCGCTGACGGCGGCGGCGTTCCGAACAACGAGATCTCCATCCAGTTCAACTCGGACGGCGGTCACAAGGAATGGGTCGAGGCTGTCTGCAACAGCATCACCCAGGCCACGAGCGTCAAGTGCGTCGGTGACGCCAAGCCCGACTTCCAGGCCGACCTCCAGGCCCGCAAGTCGAAGCAGGTCAAGTCGATCTACCGCTCCGGCTGGGTCCTCGACTACCCGGTGAACGCCAACTTCATCAGCGACCTGTTCCGCACGGGCGCCGGTGGCAACCAGGGTGGCTTCTCCAACGCGGAGCTCGACGCGAAGATCGCCGCCGCTGACAGCGCCGCGACCCTGGACGAGTCCGTGAAGGCCTACCAGGCCGTCGAGAAGGACCTCGTCAACTACATGCCGTCGATCCCCATGTGGTACTACAAGGTCAACGCCGGCTTCTCCGAGAAGGTCCAGAACGTGACGTACGCCCAGGACGGCGACCCGATCCTTGAGGGTGTCGAGGTCAAGAAGTAAGTCCTACCGCGTAATTCCGCTCGAAACGGGTGTGGGCCGGCGGGGAGCCGGCCCGCATCCGGGCCTATATGCAGCGCCCGGGGGGCCCTTTCGCGACGCAGTGACGATTCGTCACGCGCGTGCGTGGCGAAAGGGCCCGTCCGGCTGCGCCTGCCGCATCTTCTACGGAGGCATGATGGGGCGCTATGTCGCACGACGACTGCTCCAGATGATCCCGGTCTTCTTCGGGACGACCGCGCTTATCTTCATGATGGTTTACAGCCTGCCCGGCGACCCCGTGGCCGGACTCTTCGGAGACAAGGGCACGGACCCCGCCACACTGGCCGCCCTACGGCACCAGCACGGCCTGGACCTGCCGATATACGAGCAGTACTACAACTACATCAGCGGCATCCTGTTCCACTTCGACTTCGGGCAGCAGATCCGCAGCGGACGTGAGATCACCGATGTCATCGGCAGCGCCTTCCCGGTCACGCTCCGGCTGGCCTTCCTGGCGTTCGCCATCGAGATCGTCCTGGGCCTGACGCTCGGGATCCTCGCCGGCCTCAAGGCCGGCAAGCTGGTCGACAACCTGATCCTGATCCTGACGCTGCTGATCATCTCGATGCCGGTCTTCGTCCTCGGATTCATCGTCAAGTCGGTGTTCGCCTTCCAGCTCGGCTGGATCTCGCCGAACGTCAGCATCAACGAGACCTGGAGCGAGCTGCTCGCGCCGGCCATCGTCCTCGGTTCGCTGTCATTGGCGTACGTGGCCCGGCTGACCCGCACCTCGATGGCCGAGAACCTGCGCGCCGACTACGTGCGCACCGCCGTCGCCAAGGGCCTGCCCAAGCGCCGCGTCATCGGTGTGCACCTGATGCGCAACTCGATGATCCCCGTGGTGACCTTCCTGGGTACCGACATCGGCGCCCTCATGGGCGGCGCCGTCGTCACCGAGGGCATCTTCAACGTCAAGGGCGTCGGCGGTCTGATCTACGACTCGATCGTCCGCCGCGAGGGCCTCACCGTGGTCGGTGTCGTCACCGTCCTGGTCGTCGTGTACCTCATAGCCAGCCTGCTCGTCGACCTCCTCTACGCGGTCATGGACCCGAGGATCCGGTATGCCTGATCTGACCCAGACCGAAACCGTGACGGCCGAGACCCCGTCGGCGCCCGGCGCCCCGGTGGCCCCGGAGAAGGCCGAGAAGGCGCGCAGCCTCTGGGGCGACGCCTGGGCCGACCTGCGTCGCAACCCGTACTTCCTCGTCTCCTCGGTGCTGATCCTGATCCTCCTGGTGATCGCCGTCTTCCCGAGCTGGTTCACCAGCGTCGACCCCACCAAGGGCGACCTGGTCCACCACTTCCTCGGCAAGCCGGAGCTGGCCAAGGTCGGTTCGCCCGAGTGGCTCGGCTGGGACGGCCAGGGCCGCAGCGTCTACGCGCGCCTCGTCTACGGCACCCGGGCCTCGATCATCGTCGCCGTCTCCGTGACCGCGATCGTCACCGTGGTCGGTTCCATCACGGGCATGATCGCCGGCTACTTCGGCGGCCTGACCGACGCGATCATGTCGCGCGTCACCGACATCTTCTTCGGCATCCCGTTCCTGCTCGGCGCGATGGTCGTCCTCCAGGCCTTCACCGAGCGCACGGTGTGGACGGTCGTCTTCGCCCTCGCCTTCCTGGGGTGGACGCAGATCAACCGCGTCATGCGCGGCGCGGTCATCACCGTGAAGCAGGCCGACTACGTGCACGCCGCCAAGGCCCTGGGCGCCGGTACCCCCCGGATCCTGCTCAAGCACATCCTGCCGAACGCCATGGCCCCGGTGATCGTGGTCTCCACGATCGCGCTCGGCGGCTACATCGCGGCCGAAGCGACCCTGTCCTACCTGGGCCTGGGCCTCGCGTCCCCGATCATCTCGTGGGGTGTGGACATCTCCGCCGGCGCCGCGCAGATCCGAGTGGCGCAGCACATCCTGCTGTACCCCTCGATCATGCTCAGCATCACCGTCCTCGCCTTCATCATGCTCGGCGAAGCGGTACGCAACGCCCTCGACCCGAAGCTGCGCTGAGGAGGGCGTAAGTGATCACCATGGACAACACCTCCAGCGTTCCCTCCCCGCGTGACGGGGACCCGCAGACGCCGCTCCTCGAAGTGCGCGACCTGCACGTCGAGTTCCACACCCGCGACGGTGTGGCCAAGGCCGTCAACGGCGTCAACTACAGCGTGAGCGCCGGCGAGACCCTCGCCGTCCTCGGCGAGTCCGGTTCCGGCAAGTCCGTGACGGCGCAGGCCATCATGGGCATCCTCGACATGCCCCCCGGCAAGATCCCGCAGGGCGAGATCCTCTTCCGCGGCCAGGACATGCTCAAGATGAGCTTCGAGGAGCGGCGCAAGCTGCGCGGCCAGAAGATCGCCATGATCTTCCAGGACGCCCTGTCCTCGCTGAACCCGGTGCTCACCGTCGGCTACCAGCTGGGCGAGATGTTCCGCGTCCACCAGGGCATGTCGAAGAAGGACGCCCGCCTCAAGGCCATCGAGCTGATGGACAAGGTCAAGATCCCGGCGGCGAAGGAGCGTGTGGACGACTACCCGCACCACTTCTCCGGCGGTATGCGCCAGCGCATCATGATCGCCATGGCGATCGCGCTGGAGCCGGACCTGATCATCGCGGACGAGCCGACCACGGCCCTGGACGTCACCGTCCAGGCCCAGGTCATGGACCTCCTCGCGGAGCTCCAGCGCGAGCTGAACATGGGTCTGATCCTGATCACCCACGACCTCGGCGTCGTCGCCGACGTCGCGGACAAGATCGCGGTCATGTACGCCGGCCGGATCGTCGAGACCGCTCCGGTCCACGAGATCTACAAGCGCCCGGCGCACCCGTACACGCGCGGCCTGCTGGACTCGATCCCGCGCCTGGACCAGAAGGGCCAGGAGCTCTTCGCGATCAAGGGCCTGCCGCCCAACCTGCTGCGCCTGCCCTCCGGCTGCTCGTTCAACCCGCGCTGCACCGCCGCGCAGGACGTCTGCCGGACGGACGTCCCGCTGCTCCAGCCCGTCAGCGAGCAGGACGGCACCGAGCTGGCCGGCCGTCACAGCGCGTGCCACTTCTGGAAGGAGCAGATCCATGGCTGAGCTCACCAAGAACGCCCCCGAGCGCGAGCCGATCCTCCAGGTCCGCAACCTGGTCAAGCACTTCCCGCTGACCCAGGGCATCCTGTTCAAGAAGCAGGTCGGCGCGGTCAAGGCGGTCGACGGGATCTCCTTCGACCTGTACCGCGGCGAGACCCTCGGCATCGTCGGCGAGTCCGGCTGCGGCAAGTCCACCGTCGCCAAGCTCCTGATGAACCTGGAGCGCGCCACCGCGGGCGAGGTCTTCTACAAGGGCCAGGACATCACCAAGCTGTCCGGCCGGGCCCTGAAGGCCGTCCGCCGCAACATCCAGATGGTGTTCCAGGACCCGTACACCTCGCTGAACCCGCGCATGACGGTCGGCGACATCATCGGCGAGACCTACGACATCCACCCCGAGGTGGCCCCCAAGGACGACCGGCGCCGCAAGGTGCAGGAGCTCCTGGACGTCGTCGGCCTCAACCCGGAGTACATCAACCGGTACCCGCACCAGTTCTCCGGCGGCCAGCGCCAGCGCATCGGCATCGCCCGCGGCCTCGCGCTCAACCCGGAGATCATCATCTGCGACGAGCCGGTCTCCGCGCTCGACGTGTCGGTGCAGGCCCAGGTCATCAACCTGATGGAGAAGCTGCAGGAGGAGTTCAACCTCTCCTACCTCTTCATCGCGCACGACCTGTCGATCGTCCGGCACATCTCGGACCGCGTGGGCGTCATGTACCTCGGCAAGATGGCCGAGATCGGCACCGACACCCAGATCTACGATCACCCGACCCACCCGTACACGCAGGCGCTGCTCTCCGCGGTGCCGGTGCCGGACCCGGATGCCCGCGAGGGCCGCGACCGGATCATCCTCACCGGTGACGTCCCCTCGCCGGCCAACCCGCCGTCGGGCTGCCGCTTCCGCACCCGCTGCTGGAAGGCCGAGGAGAAGTGCTCCGTGGAGGAGCCGCTCCTCGCGATCCCGGAGCGCTTCCAGGGCTCGAAGTCCCTGGCCGCGCACGAGTCGGCGTGTCACTTCGCGGAGGAGAGGGCCGTTCTGGCCGTCTGACCTCCCGCAGGCGATGCACCAGGGCGCCCGGCACCGGATCCTTTCCGGTGCCGGGCGCTCCGGCGTTCGCGGACGTTCGCACGCGTTCGCGGCCTTCGCGTGCCGCCGTGGACACCTGGGAGCTCGATTGCACTCGCAGGGGTGACAGGCGGGGGACGCGGGGGTGCAATCGGTCCAACGAGGCGTGTGCGGGACCCCTCATAGGGTGACATTGGGCCCTAAGTGAGTCTTGGGATCCAGTAGGAGGCACTCCATGCGCGGAGCCACCCACGCCAAATGGGCCGCATGTGCGGTGGCCGTCGCCCTCGCGGCGACGGCCTGCGGCGGCGGAAGCGACGGCGGCGGAGGTGGAGGCGCGGGAATCGTCAGCTCCTCGTGGGGTGACCCGCAGAACCCGCTGGAGCCCGCCAACACCAACGAGGTGCAGGGCGGCAAGGTCCTCGACATGCTCTTCCGGGGTCTGAAGCGCTACGACCCGAAGACCGGCGAGGCAAAGAACATGCTCGCCGAGAAGATCGAGACCACCGACAGCCAGAACTTCACGATCACCCTGAAGGACGGCTGGAAGTTCAGCAACGACGAGCCCGTCACCGCCCAGTCCTTCGTGGACGCGTGGAACTACGGCGCGGACGTCACCAAGAAGCAGAACAACTCGCCGTTCTTCTCCGACATCGTCGGCTACGCGGACGTGCACCCGGCGAGCGGCGATCCCAAGTCGAAGACCATGTCCGGCCTGGTCGTCAAGGACGCCAAGACCTTCACGGTCGCCCTCAAGCAGAAGTTCTCCACCTGGCCCGAGACCCTCGGCTACCAGGCCTTCTCCCCGCTGCCCAAGGCGTTCTTCACCGACCGCGAGGGCTGGTTGAAGAAGCCCGTCGGCAACGGCCCGTACACGGTGGACTCGTACACCAAGGGCACCGGCATGAAGCTGCGCAAGTGGGACGGGTACACCGGCGAGGACAAGGCGGTCAACGGCGGCGTGGACCTGAAGGTCTACACCGACAACAACACCGCCTACACCGACCTGATCTCCGGCAACCTCGACCTCGTCGACGACATCCCGGCGCAGCAGCTGAAGAACGTCGCGAACGACCTCGGCGACCGCTACATCAACCAGCCGGCCCTCATCATCCAGACCCTCACCTTCCCGCTGTACGACCCGCAGTGGAACAAGGAGGGCATGGAGAAGGTCCGCCGCGGCATCTCCATGGCGATCAACCGCGACGAGATCACCAAGCAGATCTTCCGCGAGACCCGCACCCCGGCCAAGGACTGGACCTCCCCGGCTCTCGGCGACAAGGGCGGCTTCTCCGCCACAGCCTGCGGTGAGGCGTGCTCCTTCAACCCCGGCGAGGCCAAAAAGCTCATCCAGGAGGCCGGCGGACTGCCCGGCGGGAAGGTCACGCTGACGTCCAACGTGGACACCGGTTCGCACCGCGACTGGATGGACGCCGTCTGCAACAGCATCAACAACGCGCTGGGCGAGGGCCCGGTCTGCACCGTCAACCCGGTCGGCACCTTCGCCGACTTCAGGAACCAGCAGAGCAGCTTCAAGCTGACCGGCCCCTTCCGCTCCGGCTGGCAGGCCGACTACCCGCTGATCCAGAACTTCCTCCAGCCGCTCTACTACACGAACGCCTCGTCCAACTACGGGAAGTTCAGCAGCAAGGACTTCGACAAGCTCATCGACGAGGCCAACCAGGAGAGCGACACCGCCAAGGCGACGGCCAAGTTCCAGGAGGCGGAGAAGATCCTCGCCGCCCAGATGCCCTCGATCCCGCTCTGGTATCAGAACGGCAGCGCCGGACATTCGGAGCGCATCTCCGACGTGGCGCTCAACCAGTTCAGCGTCCCCGTCTACGACCAGATCACGGTCAGCTGACCCTCCGTCGGATCGATCCTGGAGCAGTCCATGGGACGTTATGTGATCCGGCGGCTGCTCCAGATGATCCCGGTGTTCATCGGCAGCACGTTCCTGATCTTCTTCATGGTGTACGCGCTCGGTGACCCGGTCGCCGCCCTCTTCGGCGACAAGGCGCCCGACCCGGCCACCGCCGCGCGCATCCGCAAGGACCTCTACCTCGACCGCCCGCTGTGGGAGCAGTACCTCCACTACATGGGCCAGATCTTCCAGGGCGACTTCGGCACGGCCTTCAACGGCCAGAAGGTCACCGAGCTCATGGCCTCGGCCTTCCCCGTCACCCTGCGCCTGACCATCGTCGCGATCGTCATCGAGATCCTCGTCGGCATCACCCTCGGCGTGATCAGCGGCCTGGGGCGCGGCAAGTCGATCGACACCAGCCTGCTCGTGCTCACCCTCGTGGTGATCTCCGTACCGACCTTCGTGACCGGTTACCTGCTCCAGTACGTCTTCGGAGTCACATGGGGGTGGGTGCGCCCCACCGTCTCCCCGGACGCCCCCTTCAACGAGCTGATCCTGCCCGGCATCGTCCTCGCGCTGGTCTCCCTCGCCTACGTCACCCGGCTGACCCGCACCTCCATCGCCGAGAACGTCAAGGCCGACTACGTGCGCACCGCCGTGGCCAAGGGCCTGCCCCGGCGCCGCGTGATCACCCGCCACCTGCTGCGCAATTCGCTGATCCCCGTCGTCACCTTCATCGGCACCGACATCGGCGCCCTGATGGGCGGCGCCATCGTCACCGAGCGGATCTTCAACATCCACGGGGTGGGCTACCAGCTCTACCAGGGCATCCTGCGCAACAACTCCCCGACCGTGGTCGGCTTCGTGACCATCCTCGTCATCGTCTTCCTGCTGGCGAACCTGCTCGTTGACCTGCTCTACGCGGTCCTGGACCCGAGGATCCGTTATGCCTGAGCCCGATCCCGAGCGCTCCGCCTACGATCCACTGGGACCCGGCGCCCACGAGGCGATCTCTCCCACCGGCCAAGGGGGTGCCATGGATCTCGCGCTGGAGGAGGCCGAGAGCCTCGAGAGGGAACTGGGCGAGGGCGGCCCCGCGGGACCCCGGGAGAAGGCCCGGTCCCTGTGGTCCGACGCCTGGCACCAGCTGCGGCGCAATCCCGTCTTCATCGTTTCCACGCTGCTGATCCTCTTCCTCGTGGTCATCGCGATCTGGCCGCAGCTCATCGCGAGCGGAGACCCGCTCCGGTGCGACCTGTCCAAATCGCAGCAGGGCTCCTCCCCGGGCCACCCCTTCGGCTACGACACCCAGGGCTGCGACGTGTACACCCGTACCGTCTACGGGGCCCGCGCCTCCATCACCGTGGGCATCTGCGCCACCCTCGGCGCCGCCCTCCTCGGCTCGGCGCTCGGCGGGCTCGCCGGGTTCTTCGGCGGCTGGGGCGACGCGCTGCTCTCCCGGGTCGCCGACATCTTCTTCGGCATCCCCGTGGTCCTCGGCGGCCTGGTCTTCCTGTCCGTCGTCACCAGCACCACCGTCTGGCCCGTCGTCGGCTTCATCGTGCTGCTGGGCTGGCCCCAACTGGCCCGCATCGCCCGCGGCTCGGTCATCACCGCCAAACAGAACGACTACGTCCAGGCCGCGCGGGCGCTCGGCGCCGGCAACGGACGGATGCTGCTGCGGCACGTCGCGCCCAACGCCGTCGCGCCCGTCATCGTCGTCGCCACCATCGCGCTCGGCACCTACATCGCCCTGGAAGCGACCCTGTCCTTCCTCGGCGTGGGCCTGCGCCCGCCGACCGTCTCCTGGGGCATCGACATCTCGAACGCCGCCTCGCAGATCCGCAACGCCCCGCACATGCTGCTCTACCCGGCCGGCGCGCTCAGCGTGACCGTGCTCGCGTTCATCATGCTCGGCGACGCGGTGCGCGACGCCCTCGACCCCAAGCTGCGCTGAGGAGCCCCCGCACATGCTGCTCGAAGTGCGCGACCTGCACGTGGAGTTCAAGACACGCGACGGGGTCGCCAAGGCCGTCAACGGAGTCGACTACTCGGTGGACGAGGGCGAGACGCTCGCTGTGCTCGGAGAGTCCGGATCGGGAAAATCGGTGACCGCGCAGGCCGTGATGGGAATCCTCGACACGCCGCCGGGCCGCATCGCCGGCGGCGAGATCCTCTTCAAGGGCCAGGACCTGCTGAAGATGAAGGAGGAGGAGCGCAGGAAGATCCGCGGCGCCGAGATGGCCATGATCTTCCAGGACGCGCTGTCCTCCCTCAATCCGGTACTGAGCGTCGGCGCGCAGCTCGGCGAGATGTACGAGGTCCACCGCGGGATGTCCCGCAAGGACGCCAAGGCCAAGGCCGTCGAGCTGATGGACCGGGTGAAGATCCCGGCCGCGAAGGAGCGGGTGGGGGACTATCCGCATCAGTTCTCCGGCGGCATGCGCCAGCGCATCATGATCGCCATGGCGATGGCGCTGGAACCCTCGCTGATCATCGCGGACGAGCCGACCACGGCCCTGGACGTCACCGTCCAGGCCCAGGTCATGGACCTCCTCGCGGAGCTCCAGCGCGAGCTGAACATGGGCCTGATCCTGATCACCCACGACCTCGGCGTCGTCGCCGACGTGGCCGACAAGATCGCCGTGATGTACGCCGGCCGCATCGTCGAGTCCGCCCCCGTGCACGAGATCTACGCCGCGCCCGCGCACCCGTACACGCGCGGACTGCTCGACTCGATCCCGCGCCTGGACCAGAAGGGCCAGGAGCTCTACGCCATCAAGGGCCTGCCGCCCAACCTGCTCGCCATCCCGCCCGGCTGCGCCTTCAACCCGCGCTGCCCGATGGCCCGGGCCGTCTGCCGCACCGACGTCCCGCCACTGGCCGAGGCCGGGGCGGAGCGCGCCAGCGCGTGCTTCTTCTGGAAGGAGTGCCTCGGTGGCTACCAAGGTGTCCGGTGAGTCCATCCTCGAAGTGACCGACCTGGTCAAGCACTACCCGCTGACCCGGGGCGTCCTCTTCAGGAAGCAGGTCGGCGCGGTCAAGGCCGTCGACGGGGTCTCCTTCGACCTGCGGGCCGGTGAAACCCTGGGCATCGTGGGGGAGTCGGGCTGCGGCAAGTCCACCGTCGCCAAGATGCTGGTCAACCTGGAGCGCCCGACGGCGGGCGCGATCACGTACAAGGGCGAGGACATCGCCAAGCTGTCCGGCCGGGCCCTGAAGGCCGTCCGCCGCAACATCCAGATGGTGTTCCAGGACCCGTACACCTCGCTGAACCCCCGGATGACGGTCGGCGACATCATCGGGGAGCCGTACGAGATCCACCCCGAGGTCGCGCCCAAGGGCGACCGGCGCCGCAAGGTGCAGGAGCTCCTCGACGTGGTCGGCCTGAACCCGGAGTACATCAACCGGTACCCGCACCAGTTCTCCGGCGGCCAGCGCCAGCGCATCGGCATCGCCCGCGGCCTCGCCCTCCGGCCGGAGGTCATCGTCGCCGACGAACCGGTCTCCGCGCTCGACGTCTCCGTCCAGGCCCAGGTGATCAACCTCCTGGAACGCCTGCAGCAGGAGTTCGACCTCTCCTACGTCTTCATCGCGCACGACCTCTCGATCGTCCGGCACATCTCCGACCGGGTCGGCGTCATGTACCTGGGCCGGATCGTCGAGATCGGCACCGACACCCAGATCTACGACCACCCCACCCACCCGTACACCCAGGCCCTGCTGTCCGCGGTCCCGGTCCCCGACCCCCGGGCCCGCGCCCACCGCGATCGGATCATCCTCTCCGGAGACGTCCCCTCACCGGCCAACCCGCCCTCGGGCTGCCGCTTCCGCACCCGCTGCTGGAAGGCCGAGGCCCGGTGCGCCACCGAGGTCCCGCTCCTGGAGATCCCCTCCTTCCTCCCGGGCGGCCCGAACGCCCATCCCTCGGCCTGCCACTTCGCGGCCGAGCGGCAGGTGGTGCCGCCGTCTGCGGACATGCCCGTGACGGACTCGCCCGCGACGGACTCGCCCGCGACGGGCACGCCTCCGGCGGGACCGCCACCGCGGTCGGGACCGCTGACCAAGGAATGAACACCCGGCCCCAGACAGCGCTCATTTTTCGCCACAGCTGCGGAGTGCTGGACAAGTCGGTTTACACGCAGGCAACTTGACCGTTTCTGTCCCGAGATACGAGCCGGGCAGCCTGAACCGCGTGCGGCCGTGCGGGTGCCGACAGCCGGCCGGGGAGGCGTACAGCGTCCCCGGCCGGCGTTCGCGTGCCCCCGGGCATGCGCGGCGTGCGCCCCTCGTGCTGCCGGAATCGATCGATGCTCTGGTACGGAAAGTTATGATCCGTAGCGCACGGTGGGTATGACTCTGCCGAGCACCGAGTTGCGAGTACGCGTACTGATGTCCGCTCGACGTGGAGGTGAAACGCCGTGGCGCTATCGATCTCGGCCGTGGTGCTGCTGGCAGTCATCGTCTTCCTGCTGGTCCGGCGTTCGGGCCTGAAGACGGGACACGCGGCGGTCTGCGTACTGCTCGGCTTCTATCTGGCGAGCTCCACCATGGCGCCCACGCTCTCGCAGCTCACCTCGAACGTGGCGAGCATGATCAGCGGGCTCAAGCTGTAGGGCGGGGGTCCGGAGCGCCGCCTTGTGGGGCCGGGGTACCCGGTCCTCGTAGTCTTGCCCCATGAACGGTCTTCCCGCCCGTCGACTCCTGCTCGTGCACGCGCACCCGGACGACGAGTCGATCAACAACGGCGTCACCATGGCCAAGTACGCGGCCGAGGGCGCGCACGTCACGCTGGTGACCTGCACGCTCGGCGAGGAGGGCGAGGTCATCCCGCCCGGACTCGCGCACCTGGCGGCCGACCGCGACGACACCCTCGGCAATCACCGCATCGGCGAGCTCGCCGCCGCCATGCGGGAACTGGGCGTCACCGACCACCGCTTCCTCGGCGGTCCCGGCCGCTTCCGGGACTCCGGGATGATGGGTACCGAGCAGAACCGCCGCCCCGGCGCCTTCTGGTCCGCCGACGTGGACGAGGCCGCCGCGTACCTCGTCGAGGTGATCCGCGAACTGCGCCCCCAGGTCCTCGTCACCTACGACCCGGACGGCGGCTACGGCCACCCCGACCACATCCAGGCCCACCGCGTCGCCACGCGCGCCGCCGAACTGGCCGCGGAGACCGCGTACCGCCGGGACCTCGGCGAGCCGTACGCGGTCGAGAAGATCTACTGGAACCGCGTCCCGCGCTCGGTCGTCGAGGAGGGCTTCGCCCAACTGCGCGCCGCCGGGGGCGCGGCGTCGTTCCCGGGACTGGCCCGGCCCGACGACGTGCCGGGGGTGGTGGCCGACGAGCGCATCACCGCCGAAATCGACGCCGACGAGGACCTGGTGGCCGCCAAGGCCGCCGCGATGCGGGCCCACGCCACCCAGATCGCCGTGGACGGGCCCTTCTTCGCGCTCTCCAACGACCTCGCCCAGCCGCTGTTCACCCGCGAGTACTACGAGCTGGTCGCGGGCCGGCCGGGCGCCCCGGCCGGCGAGCGCGAGCGGGACCTCTTCGCAGGAGTGCGGGCATGAGCGGTACGTGGACACCCGGGCGGACCGCCGCCGCGCTGGGCCTGTTGGCGGCCGGAGTCCTGACCGGCGCGGCCGGCTGGCTCGTCGTGGACCTGTGGTTCCAGGGCGGGCTGGTGCTGGCGCTGCTCGCCCTCGCGGGACTGTTCCTCGGCGGCCGGATCGCCCTCGGGACCGGCATCGGAGTGGGGGCCGGCGCGGGCGGCTGGTTCCTCGCCTACGTGGTCCTCGGCATCCCCCGGCCGGAAGGGGACTTCCTGCTGAGTTCGTCCGGAATCGGTATGTACGCCTACCTTTTGGGCGGAATCGTGCTCGCTGTGATGTGCGCCACGATCACCGGACCGGGGGATCGGTCGATTTCGGCCGCCAGGCCCGCCGGGTGACGGCCCGTCGGAGTGCTCCGAGACCCTGGCGAGCTGCTCGCCAGGGGGCCTGACGGAGGGTCGGCGAACCCTCACCGGGCGCCCGGCGCGGACCGGACGGGGGCTCGGGGGCGGCCTGGAGGGGACGGGGAAGAGGTCAAGAGGAACCCTTCGTTCCCGGGGGTCGGGTGCGCGCGGGCGGTGGCCAGTATGGTGGACGGGCCGCCGAGCTGCCCGCGCACGGTATGACGGGCGGCGGAGCCAACCGGGAGAACCTGCCTTGAGTCGTGAAACTGACAGTCCGTCCGCCGGGCCCAACGGGCGCGGTGGAACCGCTTACCCCTCGGGCACGCCGCCGTATGGAACCGGCCAGAATCCGTCCACGACTGTGCCGCTGGGGCCTGGCGCGGCGACCACCCCGGAGGAGAGTCCTGTGACCGCTACGCCTGCCAAGCCGTCCGCACCCGATTCCGACGGGCCGAAGACGGAGACCACCCTGACGACCCGGATCCGGATCAACATCCCCGGATCGCGGCCGATCCCGCCGGTGGTCGTACGCCAGCCCATGCCCGAGGCCGAAGCGGAGCCGGAGCCCGCACCGGTCGCCCCGGCGCCGGTGCCCGAGCCGGTCGCGGCCGAGGAGGCGACGAGCAACTGGTTCGCGCCGCGCAAGGCCGCGCCGGCCCCGCCGCAGGCCCCGGCCCCCGCCCCGGCTCGGAACCCGGCGACGGGAACGGCGTCCGGAGGGACCGCCGGTCCGCGCTTCGACACGCCCGCACAGGGCTTCGCCCCGCCTCCGGCGGGCCCGCGCCCGGGAGCCCCGACG